>NZ_JAICZA010000014.1 GCF_025933915.1 Mycobacterium sp. | reverse complement strand
GGTGGAATCGAAAAGGCCACCCGCACGCAGGCCCGCGATCACCCCGAATCCGATTCCCAGCACCGCCTCGACGGCCAGGGCGATCAACGACAGCCGCAGGGTAATCGGAAACGCATGTGCGAGAACGTCACTGACCGGGAGCCCGGAATAGGCGCGGCCAAGGTCACCGTGCAGAACTCCGCCGAGGTAACGCAGGTACTGCACGATGAACGGATCGTCGAGGTGGTAGCGGGCGTGCAGCTGCGCGGCGACAGCCGGCGTCAGCGGGCGGTCGCCGGCGATCGCGGCCAACGGGTCGCCGGGCAACAGGAAGACCATGCCGTAGATCAGCAACGTGGCGCCGACGAATACGGGCACCATGACGGCGATCCGGCGCGCGATATACCAACCCATGTCAAACCTTGACGATGTTCTCGTAGTCGGGCAGCCCGTTCCAGGTGACCGTGACGTTGCTGACCTCGGACGACCACCCGACCACGCTGATGTAGTTCCACAGCGGAACAACGGGCATGTCGTGGAAGAGAATTCGTTGGGCCTCGTTCGCCAGCACGGTGGCCTGCGGCAAGTCGGGTGCGGCTTCGGCCGTCGCCAGCGCGGCGTCGAACTGCCGGCTGGAGTAGCCGACGTCGTTGGATCCCGCGCCGGTCGCGAACAGCGGGGCGAGGAATTCGATCATCGACGGATAGTCGCCTTGCCATCCGGCGCGAAACGCGGTGGCGATGCTGCGGTTGGTGATCTGGGTGCGAAAGGCCGCGAAGGTGGGCTGCGGCGCGCCGACCGCGTCGATGCCCAGCACGTTCTTGATGCCGTTGGCCACGGCGTCCACCCAGTCCTGGTGTCCCGCGTCGGCGTTATAGGCGATCGCGTAGCGTCCGCTCCACGCCGAGATCGCATCGGCCTGCGCCCAGAGTTGCCGCGCCCGTCCGGGATCGAAGTCCAACGCGTCGCTGCCGGCGATGTTCGGATCGAATCCGGGAAGAGACCGGGCAGTGAAATCGCGTGCGGGACTGCGGGTGTCGACGAAAATCTGTCGGGAGATCTGCGGCCGGTTGATCGCGGCCGACAGCGCCAGGCGGCGCAGCCGGCCTTCCTCACCGCCGAAATGCGGCAGCCGCAACGGGGTGTCCAGGCTCTGGTTTATCGCGGCCGCTCCGCTGGTGACCTTGTCGCCGAGGTCGCGCTTGTAGACCGGCAGGGCGCTGGGTGGGATGGTGTCCAGCACGTCGAGGTTGCCCGAGAGCAGGTCGGCGTAGGCGGTGTCCAGGTTGGCGTAGAACTCGAACCTCAGCCCCCTGTTGTGCGGCCTGCGGTTGCCGCGGTAACCGGGGTTGGGCCGCAAGTCGATTCGGACGTTGTGCTCCCATGCCGGCCCGTCCGGTCCCTCGGCGAGTTGGTACGGGCCGTTGCCGATCGGATGTTGGCCGAACGCGTTCATGTCGCGAAAGGCGGCCTCCGGCAACGGATAGAAGGCGCTGTGGCCCAATCGCAACCTGAAGTCGATGGTCGGTGCCTTCAACCGAACGGCGAACTCCAGGTCGTTGACCACCCGCAGCCCGGACATGGTGGTCGCCGTCGGCTTGCCGTCCCGGGTGAGACCGGCGACCGCGTCGAATCCCTGTATCGGGCTGAAGAAGCTTTGCTGCAGTTGGGCATTGGTGCTCAACGCCCCGTAGTTCCAGGCGTCGACGAACGAATGCGCCGTCACCGGTGAGCCGTCGGTGAACGTCCAGCCGGGTTTGAGGATGATGCGGTAGTCGACATTGTCGGCGGTGTCGATCGACTGGGCGACCTCGGGCGACGGATGGCCGGCGGCATCGTAGGACATCAGCCCGGCGAAGAGCCGGTCGAGGATCCGGCCGCCTTGGCTGTCGTTGGTGCCGGTCGGGATCAGTGGGTTCGGTGGTTCCCCGCCGTTGACCACCACCAGATCCGGGCTGAGGACACCGCCGCCACAACCCACCAGCGAAGCGACCGTGAGCATTGCGACGGCGAGCGGGGCCAGCAAGGCCACCGGGGTCCGCATCCGACGCATGACACCCGACCCTAGGGCCTGAAGTCGCGCGGCGGTGGCCCGGTCGTGGCTCGATCAGACCGCGGTGACCGGGTGCACCTGCAACTCACAGGCCTCAATGGTCGCCGACACCGTCACGACGTTGGTGGTGTCGGGCGGATTGACGAGCAGCTCCGTGTACGTGGGGCACGGCTTTCCCTCGCCGTCGACGGCAACGCTCTCCACGATCGCCTGCCCCTGGGTCGAGATGGACAGAATGACGGCGGGTGCCACATTGACGCCGGCCGCCAGGCCGCCCATGTAGCCGCGCAGCGTGGGCCGGGCATGCACCGATGGGCCGCCAGCGCCCGAGTCGACCCCGGCATATCCCGTGAGCGTGCAGGGCTCGGCGCCGCCGGCGAGGGCGAACATCAGGGTCACCGCGCGGTGCCCCGCCGCGGCCTCGGTGGGGGCGGCCGTCACGGCGATCTGGTCCGACCAGCACGGCGTCGGCGCGTCGAGAGTGTCGGCGGGTATGGCCGCCGCGGGCCACCCCAGCACGGCGGCGGCGGCGTAAGTCGTTGCGGCCGCGGCAAAACTGGGGACCAGTCGGTGGATGCTCCGCACATGACCCGGCACACCGGTGATTATCCGCCATGAGCGCGGGCTTTGACCCCGGATTCGAGCGCTCGGTTGCCGCTCCCGCGGCTACGGCGCGCACGGCTAGCCTCGATTGCCCGGCTCCGCACTCGCACCGTTTCGGCGCTCGTCGTCGCCGGGCTAGGCTCGATTGCCGAAGAGCACGACGCCGGCCACCTGACGGCGCAGTCTCGACACAGGAGAGAAGCCAGTGACCGCCACCCACTCCGCGGGCCCCTCGTCCTACCCCCCGTCGGCGCAATTCGCCGAGCAGGCCAACGCGGGCGAGGAGCTGTACCGCGAGGCCGAGCAGGACCGGCTGGCTTTTTGGGCCAAGCAGGCCAATCGGCTGTCCTGGGCGAAGCCGTTCACCGAGGTGCTGGACTGGTCCGGCGCACCGTTCGCCAAGTGGTTTGCCGACGGCAAGCTCAACGTCGCTTACAACTGCGTGGACCGCCATGTGGAGGCCGGCCACGGGGATCGGGTCGCCATCCACTGGGAGGGCGAACCCGTCGGCGATCACCGCAGCCTGACCTATTCCGATCTGCAAGCCGAAGTGTGCAGGGCCGCCAACGCGCTGACCGATCTCGGTCTGGTGGCCGGTGACCGGGTGGCGATCTACCTGCCGCTGATCCCCGAGGCGGTGATCGCGATGTTGGCCTGCGCGCGGCTGGGCATCATGCACAGCGTCGTGTTCGCCGGCTTCACCGCCAAAGCGTTGCAAGCCCGCATCGCCGACGCGGACGCCAAGCTGTTGATCACCAGCGACGGGCAATACCGTCGCGGCAAGCCCGCGCCCCTCAAGGACGCCGCCGACGAGGCGGTCTTGGACCCGGACAGCCCCATCGAGCACGTTCTGGTGGTGCGGCGCACCGGAATTGACGTGGCCTGGAATGACGGCCGCGATCTGTGGTGGCACGACGTCGTCGACGCGGCCTCCCCCGAACACGCCCCGCAGCCGTTCGACGCCGAGCAGCCGTTGTTCCTGCTGTACACGTCGGGAACCACCGGCCGGCCCAAGGGCATCGTCCACACCAGCGGCGGCTATCTGACGCACGCCTCCTACACGCACTACTACGTCTTCGATATCAAGGCCGACAACGACGTGTTCTGGTGCACGGCCGACATCGGCTGGGTCACCGGACACACCTACGGTGTCTACGGCCCACTGTCCAACGGGGTCACCGAGGTTCTCTACGAAGGCACGCCCGACACCCCGACCCAGCATCGCCATTTCGAGATCATCGAAAAGTACGGCGTGACAATCTATTACACCGCGCCCACGCTGATCCGCACGTTCATGAAGTGGGGCCGCGAAATTCCCGACGCGCACGACCTGTCCAGCCTGCGGCTGCTGGGTTCGGTCGGCGAGCCGATCAATCCTGAGGCATGGCGCTGGTATCGAAGGGTGATCGGCGCCGAGCGCCTTCCGATCGTCGACACCTGGTGGCAGACCGAGACGGGGGCCACGATGATCTCCCCGCTGCCCGGAGTCGCTGCGGCGAAACCGGGTTCGGCGATGACGCCGCTGCCGGGTGTCTCGGCGAAGATCGTCGACGACCACGGCGACGAGCTGCCACCCGGCAACGACAAGGGCGAGCACGCCACCGGTTACCTGGTGTTGGACCAACCGTGGCCGTCGATGCTGCGCGGCATTTGGGGCGATCCGCAACGTTACGTCGAGACCTACTGGTCCAGGTTCGCCGAGCAAGGCTGGTATTTCGCCGGTGACAGCGCCTATTACGACGCCGACGGGGCCATCTGGGTGGTAGGCCGGATCGACGACGTGATGAACGTGTCGGGTCATCGGCTCTCGACCGCCGAGGTGGAGTCGGCGTTGGTCGGCCACGTGGCGGTGGCCGAGGCGGCGGTGGTCGGCGCGACCGACGAGACAACCGGTCAGGCCATCTGCGCGTTCGTCGTCCTGTGCGCCGAATTCGAAGTGCACGACGGGATCGTCGACGACCTGCGCGTCGAGGTGGCCCGGGAGATCTCCCCTATCGCCCGTCCGCGCGAGGTGCACGTGGTGCCGGAGCTACCCAAGACCCGCAGCGGCAAAATCATGCGCAGGCTGTTGCGGGACATCGCCGAAAACCGGGAATTGGGCGACACTTCGACGCTGCTCGACCCCGGCGTGTTCGACGCGATCAGAGAGGCGAAGTAGTCGGTGCGGTTCAGCCCGGTAACGGGGCGAACCCGGTACCGGGCCGGTGCTTGGCGTTGATGTCGGCCAGCACCGCGTTGAACGACACCACCACCGCCGGGGTGTGCAACGGGATGTACTTGACAATGCAGGTCGGCAGGTTGTCGCTGAACGCTCCGTGGATCATCCCGACCAACTCGTTGTTCACGGTCACCGGCGCGCCGGAGTCACCCGGTTGGCCGCAAACCTGCATCACGATGGTGCCCGGGGTCTGACCCATTCCCCAGGTGACGCCGCACGAATTGCCGGTTGTGCGGCCCTGTTTGCAGGCGATCTCGCCGAAGGCCGGGTCCGGACCGATGCCGCTGATCAAAAACCCGTTGAAGTTGGCCACCGGTGTCACTTTGGCCGGATCGAACTTGATCACCGCGTAGTCGAGGTTGTCGTTACCGGCGACCATGGTGCCCAATACGCCCGCGTTTTCCGCGCCCTCGGCGGCGACATGAGCGCCCGGGCCCCCGCAATGCGCGGAGGTGAAACCGATGAGCTCGCCCGCGGCATCGCCACCGATCGTGGTCAGGGTGCACATGGTGTCGCCGTTGATGACGATGCCCGCACCACCACCCAGCGGGATCCTGACATCAGCGGCGGCGGCGTGGCCATGCGAACCCAGCGCGGCCACGAGCAGGGCAACTATCGCTACCGAGAAGCACCGGTGCGCCCTCCGCACAGCCTCACTCCCATCGGTCGGCCGGACATCGCGGCCGGCTTCGCCGAGTGTAATCGGCCGGGAAGCCCTTGGTCGCTCCAGCGGCGCGCCCCGAACCGACCGCTTTCTGTCCGAACCGAACTGGCCGGTGGCTGGTCGCAGTGTTCGGCTGGCCTCGTCTGGCTTCGTCTATTCAGGCGCCGCATGGCAACATAAAACGCGACGACGACGAGCCTGGCGATGACGAAAGAGGACGGTCTGTGAGCAAAGCCGATGGCAAGAACGGTGTGCCCAGCACGCTGACCACGATTCCGTTGACCGACCCACATGCCAGCCCCGCCGAGCCGTCGATCGGCCACCTGATCAAGGATGCGACCGCCCAGGTCTCCACGCTGGTGCGCGCCGAAGTCGAACTCGCCCGCGCCGAGATCACCCGGGACGTCAAAAAGGGCCTCACCGGTAGCGTTTTCTTCATCGCCGCGCTGGTGGTGCTGTTTTACTCCACCTTCTTTTTCTTCTTCTTCGTCGCCGAACTGCTCGACACCTGGCTGTGGCGCTGGGTGGCGTACCTGATCGTCTTCGGGGTCATGGTGGTGGTCGGCGCCCTGCTGGGCCTGCTTGGCTTCCTCAAGGTGCGCCGGATCCGCGGGCCGCGCCAGACCATCGAATCGGTAAAAGAGACCCGCACCGCGCTGACGCCCGGCCATGACAAAGCCGCCGGCTCGGAATTCAGGGCCGAGCAACTCACCGAGCGCCACGGTAGGCACGCGAAGCCGGGAAACGGCGCCGCACCCGATCCCTCGGGCTGGTAGATGGCGCCGCCGGATCCGTCGGTAACCCGCATCGACGGGCCGTGGCGCCATCTGGATGTGCACGCCAACGGCATCCGCTTTCACGTCGTCGAGGCCCTTCCTCCCAGCGCGGCCGGCGGCCTGCCCCCGACGGCGCGGCCGTTGGTAATGCTGCTGCACGGATTCGGATCGTTCTGGTGGTCCTGGCGTCATCAGCTGCGCGGGCTGACCGGGGCGCGGGTGGTCGCGGTCGACCTGCGCGGCTACGGCGGCAGCGACAAGCCGCCCCGCGGCTACGACGGCTGGACACTGGCCGGCGACACGGCCGGGCTCATCCGTGCGCTCGGACACTCCTCGGCGACACTGGTCGGTCACGCCGACGGCGGGTTGGCCTGCTGGGCCACCGCGCTGCTGCATTCGCGGCTGGTGTCGGCCATCGCGCTGATCAGTTCGCCGCACCCCGCGGCGTTGCGACGATCCACGTTGACCCGACGCGACCAGGGTTATGCGCTGTTGCAGACGCTGCTGCAATATCAAGTGCCGTTGTGGCCCGAACGCCTGTTGACCCGAGACAACGCGGCCGAGATCGAACGCCTGGTCCGCAGCCGAAGCTGCGCCAAATGGCTTGCATCCGAGGACTTTTCCGAAACCATCGGCCATCTGCGCACGGCGATTCAGATCCCGGGGGCCGCGCACTGCGCACTGGAATACCAGCGCTGGGCGGCGCGTAGCCAGCTGCGCGACGAGGGCCGGCGGTTCATGAGGTCGATGTGCCAGCAGCTCAGTGTGCCGCTGCTGCACCTACGCGGCGAGGCGGATCCCTACGTGCTCGCGGACCCGGTCGATCGGACGCAACGCTATGCCCCGCAGGGGCGCTACGTATCCATCGCCGGCGCAGGGCATTTCAGCCACGAAGAGGCGCCCGAGGACGTCAACAGGCATCTGACGAGATTCCTCGACCAGGTGCACGGGTCCCGAGCCAGTCTCAACTGACGCAGGACCCGGTGCCCACCATCTGCGTGTCACCGATTTTGGCGAGCTGACCGGCCACCTCCTCGGCCGTCAGCACGAAGCCGGTGTCGGGGTCGTCGACCGCCGCGCCGAACACCACACCGAGCACTTGACCGTCGAGGTCGATCAACGGGCCGCCCGAATTGCCTTGCTCCACACCGGCTCTGATGGTGTAGACGTCGCGGGTTACCGGTGCCGGGTCGCGGTAGATGTCGGGACCGCTCAACTTGATCAGCTCCCGGATCCTGGCCGGGGTCGCGGTGAAGTTGCCCCCGCCGGGATAACCCAGCACGACGACGCTGGCACCTGTTTTCGCCTCGGTCTGCGCGAAAGGCAAAGGGGGCGGCGGCAAGTTGGGGACCGCCAGGATCGCGATGTCGACCGACGGATCGTAGGAAACCACGGTGGCGTCGAGAGGATTGCCGCTGGCGTAGATCTGAACGCTGTTGGAGCCGGCCACCACGTGCGCATTGGTCATCACCCGGTCGGGCGCGATCACGAATCCGCTGCCCTCCAACACTTTCTGGCAGCTGGGCGCCAGGCTGCGCACCTTGACCACGCTTGGGGCGGTGGCCTGCACCACGGGATTTCTGGCCAACTCGGGGTCGGGCGATTCGACCGGAATGACCGGGGTGCGGCTGAACGGCTCCAGCACCGCCGGCAGGCCGGAGGTGTTCAGCAGCGCGGAAAGCCGCTTGGGCACCGTTTGGAGCCACGGCGGCGCTACCTCGTTGACCTGAGCCAAGACTCGCGAACCCCGGACCGCGGCGGCCAGCTCGGGCTGGTCCTTCGACTGTGTCAGCGGCGTCGCCAACAACCACGCCGCCGTCAACACCACGACAAGCTGAACTCCCACCCCGATGATCGAGTCGACCGTTCGGATGGAGCGGCTGCGGATCGCGCCCCGGACGGCGCGTCCCAACACCACGCCGGCGACCTCACCGATGACGACCAGCGCGAGGATCAAAAACAGTGCCGCAAACAATTTGGCGCGCGGCGCCGCGATGTGGCTGACGAGGTGGGGCGCCAGCAGCACCCCGGCGATCGCGCCGAGCAACACCCCCACAAAGGAGAGCAGCGAACCCAACGCGCCCGACCGCCAGCCCGAGACCGCCGCGATGAAGGCGACCGCCAGCACGGCGACGTCCAGCCACTGCGACGGGGTCATCGAATTCATGTTCATCGGGGCGGCTCACCCCGTTCACCGACCAGCGCCATCGCCGCGTCCAGCTCCCGCTCGTCGTCCGTGTCCCAGGGCCGGGCCCAGCCGGCGACGTCGAGCAACGCGGAGATCACCTGGCCAGTGAATCCCCAGACCAGCATCTCGTTCAGCAGAAAAGCCGGGCCGGCCCACCGGCGGCCGAGATCGCCGCGATATACCATCAGCCGGTTTTCCGGGTTGATGAAGGCGCGCACCGGAACTCGCGCCACGATCGCCGTTTCGGCCTCGTTGACGACGGTGACCGAGCCGGGATCCGGCGAGTACGCCAGGACCGGGACGACGTGAAACTGCGAGGGCGCGATGAACATCCGCTCCATGGTGGCCAGCGGATGAAGCCTGCTGACGTCGATTCCGGTTTCCTCGCGGGCCTCGCGCAGGGCGGTGGCCACCGGGCCGTCGTCGGTGGCGTCGGCGGCGCCGCCGGGAAATGCCGCCTGGCCGGCGTGGTGGCGCAAGGTCGACGCTCGCACGGTGACCAACAGGTCGGCGTCGTCGGGGGGGCCACCGTCGGGCGGGCCGGATTGCGGGCCGGAGAACAGCACCAGGACAGCGGCTTCGCGGCTGGCTCCGCGCAGGGCGGTGACGGTCGATGCGGCCTTGGTGGTGATCATCGCCAGCACGTCGGCCGGCAGCCGGCGCCGGGCCGCGTCGGGAATGTCATCGACGTTGTCGACCAGCGGACGCAGCCAAGGCGGGCAGGCGTCAGGCGTCAGCGGAACGGTCCCGCGCGCGGGGGCGGGGTCCCCATTCCGCAGGGGCGAACCCCCAGCACTCACGGGCCCTCCAGTCGGTTCAATTTTTCCGCTTATCCCCTGTCGGTTCCGATCGCGGCCGCGATCTCGTCGGCAGTGTTGAAAGCTCGTGGCAGCGTCTGGGCAACGCTACCGTCCGGCCGCAGAACCACCGTCGCGGGCATCACATTTACCACCCGCAGCGCGGCCGCGACCCGACGACGACCGTCCTGCAAGGTCGGCAGCCTTACGCCGAGCTCGGCCAGCCGCAGCAAGGCGGCGGTCTCGTTCTCGTCCTGATGCACCGTCACCACCATCACGTCTGAACCGACCCGTCGTTGGTACTCGGCCATCGCGGGCAGTTCGGCGGCGCACGGCGCGCACCAATACGCCCACAAGTTGAGGACCACCCGGCGCCCGGCAACCGCGCGCGCGACATCGACAACCGAACCGTCGGCGGCGCACTCCGCCGTCACACCGCGCAGCGCCTCGGGGCCTGGACCGCTTCCGGCGCCGGGACACGGCGGCAGGCCGGCGCGTTGCCGTGGACCCGCCAACGCGGCGGCGGTATCGGCGTCGCGGTGTTCGCGGTCCGCCATTGTCTGATCGGTCGCCTGATCGGTCGACGGCGTCCTGGTCGTGGCGGAGTGGTCACGCAGTTCGGCCACCAGCGCCACAATCAGCGCCACCACCACCGCCAGAATCGCGATGTGCCAGCGCACCTTCCGGGTCAAGCTCGGCCTCAAATTAGGCATGCGGCCCCTGTGCGAGTCGGATCCGGCGCGGCTTACAGCCCGGCCAACGCGAGCAGGTGCTCGGTCTCCGGACCCCGCACCAGGGGCGCGGCCAACAACGCTTCGGTGGGACCGAGGCCGTAGGAAGGACAATCCTTGGCGATCAGGCAGACGCCGCACGCGGGTTTGCGCGCGTGGCACACCCGACGGCCGTGGAAGATCACCCGGTGGCTCAACATGGTCCAGTCACTGCGCTCGATCAGCTCGCCGACGGAGTGCTCGATTTTGACCGGGTCCTTCTCCGTGGTCCAGTGCCACCTGTGCACGAGCCGTGCGAAATGAGTGTCGACGGTGATGCCGGGGATCCCGAAAGCGTTTCCCAGGATCACGTTGGCGGTCTTGCGACCCACCCCGGGCAGCGTGACCAGCTCGGCCATGGTGGCAGGCACCTCCCCGTCGAACCGTTCGACCAGGGCCTGGCCCAGGCCGATCAGAGAGGACGCCTTATTACGGAAGAAGCCGGTCGGACGGATCAGGTTCTCCAGTTCGTCGCGGTCCGCCCGCGCGTAGTCCAGCGCCGACGGATACCGCTTGAACAGCACCGGCGTCGTGAGATTGACCCGTTTATCGGTGCTCTGCGCCGACAGGATCGTGGCCACCGTCAGCTCCAGCGGCGTGGTGAAATCCAGCTCGCAGTGCGCATCCGGAAACGCCTGTGCCAGTGCACGATTCATACGCCGCGCCCGTCGCACCAAGCCGACTCGGGATTCCTGCGACCAGCGCCCGGTGTCGACGCCGGCGGCCTTGGCGGACGTTGACTTCGAGCGCCCGGACGACTTTGCCACTGTCACCTACGACAGAGTACTGATTTCGTGATCTCGCTGAGACCCCGTGTTGATTCAAGGCCATGTTTACTCTTCGTGTGTCATGGTTGCTGGTGGCCGGTGTTCCGGCGCTGCTGATGCTGGCGGCGCTGGGTCTGGGGCGGCTCGAATCCGAGCTCGCCCATGACCCGATGGCGGTGGCCGATGTCGACGACTTTCTCGAGCGTGCAGGCGGCGTCGAGATGCGCACGCTGGCCTCCGAGGGCATGCCGGAGGCGCTCGAATACCTGCATCGGCGCGAGGCCCGGCAGCTGCCCGGTCCCGTGTCGACCGCGCGCGCCGGCGGACCGCGGCACGCCGCGCCGTCATTTGTAATCGGCTTCGTCGACCGCGATGAGATGACGCTACCGACGCGAATCCACGGCCATTCGCACGTCAATCCGCAATTTAGGGCACCTCGACACGCCAATCGTGTGTAGCGTTGGCACGTTAGACACAATGGCGTTCCTCTAGACTCGTCACGCGAGCAAGGGATCAGCCTGCCCGTATCACATTAAATTTCTGGGAAAGTTGAAGAGGCAACGTGGACGAGATCCTGGCAAGGGCAGGAATCTTCCAAGGGGTTGAGCCCGGCGCGGTCACAGCACTGACCAAGCAGCTGCAACCCGTCGACTTCCCCCGCGGACACACAGTCTTCGCCGAGGGGGAACCGGGGGATCGGCTCTACATCATCGTCGCGGGGAAAGTGAAGATCGGTCGCCGTTCGCCCGATGGACGCGAGAACCTGCTGACGATCATGGGCCCGTCGGACATGTTCGGCGAGTTATCGATCTTCGACCCGGGTCCGCGAACTTCCAGCGCCACCACCATCACCGAGGTGCGTGCGGTGTCGATGGACCGAGACGCGCTGCGGGCGTGGATCGCCGATCGTCCCGAGATCGCCGAGCAGTTGTTGCGGGTGCTGGCCCGACGGCTCCGCCGCACCAACAACAACCTGGCCGACCTCATCTTCACCGACGTGCCCGGCCGGGTCGCCAAGCAGCTGCTGCAACTCGCCCAGCGGTTCGGCACCCAAGAAGGTGGCGCCATGCGGGTCACCCACGACCTGACGCAAGAAGAGATCGCGCAGCTGGTGGGGGCTTCCCGGGAGACGGTGAACAAGGCGCTCGCCGATTTCGCCCACCGCGGCTGGATCCGGCTGGAGGGCAAGAGCGTGCTGATCTCGGACTCCGAGCGGCTCGCGCGCCGAGCGAGGTAAGCGCGGGCGCTAGCTGCGCAGATAGTCCAGCTGCACCTGAACCGACCATTCGGCGGCGTCCCACAGCTTCTCGTCGACGTCGACGTAGACGTGCTCGACGATCCGGCGGGCACCCGCGTCCTCGCCGAGTTCGCGCAACGCGGATCGCACCTGCTCCAGTCGCTCATGCCGGTGCGCAAGGTATCCCCGCGTGACGGCGTCCAGGTCGGGCAGCTCCGGCCCGTGCCCGGGCAACACGGCGCGACGGCCCAGCCCGCGCAGCCGGTGCAACGATTCCAGGTAGTCGGTCAGGCTGCCGTCCTCCTTGTCCATGACGGTCGTGCCGCGGCCCAGCACCGTATCGGCGGTCAGCACGGCGTCGTCGAGCACGAAGGACAGCGAATCGGCGGTGTGGCCGGGGGTGGCCATGACCTTGATCTTGAGCCCGGCCGCGTCGATCACCTCGCCGTCGATCAGCTCACCGCCAAGACCCCGCAGAAAGCCACTGCCCGCCGAGCGGACCGTCGCGCCGGTCCGCTCGACCAGCTTGTCGATGCCGTCGGTGTGATCGCCGTGTCGATGGCTGATCAGCACCAAACCGATGCGGCCCAGCGCGGCGATCCGCGCGATGTGCCCGTCGTCGTCGGGCCCGGGATCCACGATGACCAGCTCGTCGCTCCGCGGGCCGCGCAGCACCCAGGTGTTGGTGCCTTCGAGCGTCATCAGGCCGGGGTTGTCGGCCAACAGGACCGAGACCGTGTCGGTGACCCGCCGCAACCTGCCGTAGGCGGGATGGCTCAGCGACTCGGCAACCTCGGTCACGGACGTCAGCCGACCTCCACGATCAGCTCCACTTCCACCGGCGCGTCCAGTGGCAGCTCGGAGACGCCGACCGCCGAACGCGCATGCGCGCCCAGGTCGCCGAACACCTCGGCGAGCAGGTCGGAGGCCCCGTTGATGACGCTCGGCTGGTCGTTGAAACCGGGAGCGGACGCGACGAACCCGACGACCTTCACGACCCGGGTCACCGAGTCGATACCCACCAGCGAGTCGACCGCCGCCAGCGCATTGAGGGCGCAGACTCGCGCCAGCACCTTGCCCTCGTCCGGGGTGACCTCGGCTCCGAGCTTGCCGGTACCCATCAGCTTTCCGGCCTGCATCGGCAGCTGGCCCGCGGTGTAGACCAGGTCACCGGTGCGCACCGCCGGCACATAGGAGGCCAGCGGCGCGACCACCTCCGGCAGCGCCAGACCGAGCTCGGAGAGGCGGGCCTTCCAGGAGGGCTGGGCACTCATCGGACCGACGTCGTTACTTAGGGCGTTTCAGGTAGGCGACGTGCTGCTCGCCGGTCGGCCCGTTCAGCACGGACACCAGCTCCCAGCCGTCGGCGCCCCACTGGTCGAGGATTTGTTTGGTGGCGTGCGTCAGCAGCGGGACGGTGACGTACTCCCATGCGGTCACTTGGCTCATGCGCCGAGCTTATCGGTCGGAGGTGAACCGCTCCGGCCAGCCCGGCCGGGCTAGCATGCGAAGGTGGCAACCACATCGAGCGGCGGTAGCGCCGTCGGCTGGCCGGCGCGCTTGACCAAGGCCCGCTTACATTTTGTGACCGGCAAAGGCGGTACGGGTAAGTCGACGATCGCGGCCGCGCTGGCGCTGACGCTGGCGGCCGGGGGCCGCAAAGTCCTCCTCGTGGAAGTCGAGGGGCGCCAAGGGATTGCGCAACTCTTCGACGTACCGCCCCTGCCGTTTCAGGAGGTGAAGATCGCGACCGCCGAACGCGGCGGTCAGGTCAACGCCCTGGCGATCGACATCGAGGCCGCGTTCCTGGAATACCTCGACATGTTCTACAACCTGGGCATCGCGGGTCGCGCGATGCGCCGCATCGGTGCGATCGAGTTCGCGACGACCATCGCGCCCGGTCTGCGTGACGTGCTGCTCACCGGCAAGATCAAAGAGACGGTGATACGCGTCGATAAGAATCGGCTCCCGGTTTATGACGCGATCGTCGTCGACTCCCCCCCGACGGGACGGATTGCGCGTTTTCTGGATGTCACCAAGGCCGTGTCCGATCTGGCCAAGGGCGGCCCGGTGCACTCGCAGGCCGACGGCGTGGTGAAGCTGCTGCACTCCGATCAGACCGCCATTCACCTGGTCACACTCCTGGAGGCACTGCCCGTCCAGGAGACCCTGGAAGCCATCGAGGAGCTCGCCGAGATGCAGCTGCCAATCGGCAGTGTGATTGTGAACCGCAACATTCCTTCCTACCTGCAGCCGGCGGATCTGGCGAAGGCCGCCGAAGGGGATGTCGACGCGGATTCTGTACGAACTGGGCTGGAAATGTCTGGAATCACGTTGAACGACAATGACTTCGCCGGTCTGCTGACAGAGACGATCGAGCACGCGACGGTGATTGCCACGCGCACCGAGATCGCGCAACAGCTCGATGCATTGAAGGTCCCGCGGCTGGAACTTCCAGCGATTTCCGACGGCGTCGACCTCGGTAGCCTTTACGAACTGTCGGAATCGCTCGCGCAACAGGGAGTCCGATGAGCGTCACACCGAAACAGCTTGATATGGGCGCTATCCTGGCCGACACCACTAATCGGGTGGTGGTGTGCTGCGGCGCGGGTGGCGTGGGCAAGACCACCACCGCCGCCGCGATCGCGCTGCGCGCCGCCGAATACGGCCGCAACGTCTGCGTCTTGACGATCGACCCGGCCAAGCGGTTGGCCCAGGCGCTGGGGGTCAACGACCTCGGCAACACGCCGCAGCGAGTCCCACTGGCGGCGGAGGTCCCCGGCGAGCTGCACGCGATGATGCTCGACATGCGTCGTACCTTCGACGAAATGGTGGTCCAGTACTCCGGACCCGGTCGCGCACAAGCGATTCTGGACAACCAGTTCTATCAAACCGTCGCCAGTTCCCTCGCCGGCACGCAGGAGTACATGGCGATGGAGAAGCTGGGTCAGCTGCTGGCCGAGGATCGCTGGGACCTGGTGGTCGTCGATACCCCGCCGTCGCGCAATGCCCTGGACTTCCTGGACGCCCCCCAGCGACTGGGCAGCTTCATGGATAGCCGCTTGTGGCGGCTGCTGCTGGCGCCAGGCCGCGGTATCGGCCGGTTGGTCACCGGCGCAATGGGTTTGGCCATGAAGGCGATGTCCACGATCCTGGGCTCACAGATGCTCGGCGACGCCGCGGCGTTCGTGCAGTCACTGGATGCCACATTCGGTGGTTTCCGGGAGAAGGCCGATCGCACTTATGCGCTGCTGAAAAGGCGTGGCACGCAATTTGTTGTCGTGTCGGCGGCCGAGCCCGATGCGCTGCGCGAGGCATCCTTCTTCGTCGACCGGCTGTCGCAGGAAGGGATGCCACTCGCCGGGCTGGTCTTGAACCGCACGCATCCGATGTTGTGCTCGCTGCCGGCCGAGCGGGCGATCGACGGAACCGAAATGCTGCAGCAAGAGGCCGACTCCGAAGCCGCGTCATTGGCCGCAGCCGTGTTGCGAATTCATGCTGACCGCGCCCAAACCGCCAGGCGGGAAGTCAGATTGCTTTCCCGATTCACCGGGGCCAACCCGCACGTGCCGGTCGTCGGCGTTCCGTCACTGCCCTTTGACGTTTCGGATTTGGAAGCGTTGCGTGCCCTCGCCGACCAGATCACTTCGGTCGGTGACGATGCGGGCCGGGCAACGGCCCGCTGAGGAATCGGCCAATCCGGCCACGTCGCGTAGGCCGCACCCCGACAGCGAGGTGGGCGGTTAGCGCTGCGGCGAAAAGTCAGCCGGCGGTGCGGCTTCGGCTCTTGTCGAAGAAGTCGGCCCAGGACACCACCTCGGGGTGCTGCTTGAGCAACGCGCGGCGTTGCCGCTCGGTCATGCCGCCCCAAACCCCGAACTCGACCTTGTTGTCCAGCGCGTCTGCCGCGCACTCCTGCATCACCGGGCAGTGCCGACAGATCACTGCCGCCTTGCGCTGGGCCGCGCCGCGGACAAACAGTTCGTCGGGATCGGTCGTGCGACACAGAGCCCTCGAGACCCAAGCGATCCGTTCTTCAGCGTCGACACTGTGGAGTACCCCTTGTGCGGCTGCAATGTTTGTCCTGCGCGCCGCCGGCCGAATTGGTGACACGAACTGTTCCCTTCCCTACCGGCCGCCCGTCACGGCCGCCCTCCTGGGTGCAGATCCCGCCTTGCGATCTACGCCTCATATGTACTTCGGTGTTACCTGAATCTCACCGTGTGTCTAAGTTAGGTGGTCAGGTGCCAATTGCGCAACAGTCCGATAACGCTTTTTTTGGGACGATCGTGCCGTCTCGTCCCAAAAGATGGGCGAGGAAGTGATCTTGCACACTGTGTTACCCGTTTGACCTGTGACGCAACCGCAAATTCTCGAGGTCGGCCCCGTGCCCGGATTGCCGCGATTTCTGGGTGAACTTGCAGCGTGGCGGCGTGACTGGGGGCCGCTACTGTAGTAGCCATGTCAGACCGCCCCCCGGCCGCGCTCACGATTCTGAAGCTCGCGGGGTTCTGTTTGTTGGCCAGTGTCGTCGCCACGGCCCTCCTCTTCCCCGTCGCCGGTGGGATAGGCCTGGTGTCCAACCGGGCCTCGGAAGTGGTCGCCAACGGCTCCGCGCAGCTGCTCGAGGGCGAGGTACCGGCCGTGACGACGATGGTCGACGCCAAGGGCAACACCATCGCGTGGCTGTATTCGCAGCGCCGGTTCGAGGTGCCCACCGACAAGATCGCCAACACGATGAAGCTGGCGATCGTCTCCATCGAGGACAAGCGTTTCGCCGACCACAACGGGGTGGACTGGAAGGGCACGCTGACTGGCTTGGCCGGCTACGCCCGTGGTGACGTGGACACGCGGGGCGGTTCGACCATCGAGCAGCAATACATCAAGAACTATCAACTGCTGGTCACCGCGAAGACAGACGCGGAGAAGCGCGCGGCGGTGGAAACCACCCCGGCGCGCAAGCTGCGCGAGATCCGGATGGCGCTGACGCTGGACAAGACCTTCACCAAGCCCGAGATCCTGACCCGGTATCTGAACCTGGTCTCGTTCGGCAACAACTCGTTCGGCGTGCAGGATGCGGCCCAGACCTACTTCGGCATCAACGCCTCCGACCTGAACTGGCAGCAGGCGGCGCTGCTGGCGGGCATGGTGCAGTCGACCAGCGCGCTCAACCCGTACACCAACCCCGAGGGCGCTCTGGCGCGACGAAACTTGGTGCTGGACACCATGATCGAGAACATCCCGCAGGAGGCCGACGCACTGCAAGCCGCGAAGGCCGCACCGCTGGGTGTCCTGCCGCAGCCCAACGAGCTGCCCCGCGGCTGCATCGCGGCGGGCGATCGGGCGTTCTTCTGCGACTACGTGCAGGAGTACCTGTCGCGGGCCGGGATCAGTAAGGAACAGGTGGCCCGGGGCGGCTATCTGATCCGCACCACCCTGGACCCGGACGTGCAGATCCCGGTCAAGTCCGCCATCGACAGGTTCGCCAGCCCGACACTGCCGGGCATCTCGAGCGTGATGAGCGTGATCCAGCCCGGCAAGACGTCGCACAAGGTGATGGCGATGGCCAGCAACCGCACCTACGGGCTGGACGTCGACGCCGGTCAAACCATGCGCCCGCAACCCTTCTCGCTGGTCGGCGACGGCGCGGGATCCGTCTTCAAGATCTTCACCACGGCCGCGGCCCTGGACATGGGGATGGGCATCAACGCCACCCTCGAGGTGCCGGGCCGCTTCCAGGCGAAGGGCATGGGTAGCGGCGGGGCCAAGGGCTGCCCGAAGGACAACTGGTGCGTGATCAACGCCGGCAACTACCGCGGGTCGATGAACGTGACCGACGCGTTGGCCACCTCGCCCAACACCGCGTTCGCCAAGCTGATCCAACAGGTCGGCGTGACGCGCACGGTGGACATGGCGATCAAACTCGGGCTGCGGTCCTACGCCGACCCCGGCACCGCCCGCGACTACAACCCCGACAGCAACGAAAGCCTGGCCGACTTCGTCAAACGGCAGAACATCGGCTCGTTCACCCTGGGCCCGATCGAGGTGAACGCGCTGGAGCTGTCCAACGTCGCGGCCACACTCGCCTCGGGCGGCACCTGGTGCCCGCCGAACCCGATCGACAAGCTGGTGGACCGCAAGGGCAATGAAGTCGCCGTGACCACCGAGACCTGCGACCAGGTCGTCCCCGAGGGTCTCGCCAACACCCTGGCCAACGCGATGAGCAAGGACGCCGTGGGCGGCGGCACGGCGGCCGGTTCGGCCGGTTCGGCCGGCTGGGACCTGCCGGTGTCCGGCAAGACCGGCACCACCGAGGCCCACCGCTCCTCGGGCTTTGTGGGCTTCACCAACCACTACGCGGCGGCCAACTACGTCTACGACGACTCCACCAACCCCACGGACTTGTGCTCTTCCCCGTTGCGCCACTGCGGCGAGGGCGACCTGTACGGCGGTAACGAGCCCGCGCGCACGTGGTTCACCGCGATGAAGCCGATCGCCACCAGTTTCGGGCCGATACAGCTGCCGCCCACCGATCCGCGCTACGTCGACGGCTCACCCGGGTCGCGGGTGCCGAGCGTGGCGGGCCTGGATATCGACGCGGCACGCCAGCGCGTCAAGGAGGCGGGCTTCCAGGTCGCCGACCAAAACAACTTCGTCAACAGCAGCGCAAAGCAGGGCGAGGTGGTCGGAACGACACCGAGCGGCGCAACGATTCCGGGGTCGATCATCACCATCCAGGTCAGCAACGGCATCCCGCCGGCCCCGCCTCCGCCGCCCGAAGGTGCGCCGGTGCCGGTCGGCTCGCAGGTCGTCGAGATCCCGGGGCTGCCCCCGATCACCATTCCGCTGCTGGCGCCGCCGCCGCCGGCGCCCGGTCAGCCGCCCCCATAGGCGTGAGATACGCTGCCGGTCCGTGACCGGCAGTAGGCTGCCACCATGCCTGATGCTCAAGTCCCGATTGCCCGGCTCCTGATGCGCGCCGGTGCAGCGGCGCTCGGTTCGAGCGTCGCCGGCCTCGGCTATGCCGCGATCATCGAGCGCAACGCGTTCGTCCTGCGTGAGATCACTATGCCCGTGTTGAGCCCGGGCTCCACACCGCTGCGCGTGCTGCATATCAGTGATCTCCACATGACGCCCGGCCAGCGCCGCAAACAGGCGTGGCTGCGGGAGCTGGCCGGCTGGGAACCCGACCTGGTGGTCAACACCGGCGACAACCTGGCCCACCCGAAGGCCGTCCCCGCGGTCATCCAGGCCCTGGGTGACCTGCTGTCGCGGCCGGGTGTCTTCGTGTTCGGCAGCAACGACTACTTCGCCCCCACCCTGAAGAACCCGCTGAACTACGTGACCAACCCGTCGCACCGGGTGCGTGGTGAACCTCTGCCCTGGCAGGACCTGCGGGCGGTGTTCACCGAGCGCGGCTGGCTCGATCTCACCCACACTCGGCGCGAGTTCGAGGTGGCGGGCCTGCACATCGCCGCCGCGGGCGTGGACGACCCGCA
Source organism: Mycobacterium sp. (assembly GCF_025933915.1). Classification (GTDB taxonomy): domain Bacteria; phylum Actinomycetota; class Actinomycetes; order Mycobacteriales; family Mycobacteriaceae; genus Mycobacterium. The sequence goes on along the minus strand of NZ_JAICZA010000014.1, from coordinate 29,497 downwards.
CCTCGACCGGGACCGCTACGACACCATCGCCGGCCCGGCCAGCCCGGCCGCGAACCTGCGGCTGGGGCTGACCCATTCCCCGGAACCCAGGGTGCTGGACCGCTTCGCCGCCGATGGCTACCAACTGGTGATGGCCGGACACACCCACGGCGGGCAGGTGTGCCTGCCGTTCTACGGCGCCCTGGTGACCAACTGCGGCCTGGACCGCTCACGGGCGAAGGGGCCGTCCCGGTGGGGCGCACACATGCAGTTGCACGTCTCCGCGGGGATGGGTACCTCGCCGTTCGCGCCGGTGCGGTTCTGCTGCCGGCCGGAGGCGACCATGCTGACGTTGATCTCCTCCCCGATGGGCGACCGCGACGCGGCCAGTGACCTAAGCCGTTCGCAGCCAACAGTTTCGGCGCGTTGACCGACCGGACCCGGATCGCGGTCCGCAGCCGCTCGCGTGACTGGACGGACAACGCGATCCGGTTGATCCATGCCTGCGTGGGTTAGGAGGCCCGGCGCAGGGATTGGATCCGGCCGGCCCGGCCGAGGCGCTCGTCGAGTTCGAGCGTTCGTGCTCGTGGGCGTGACCGGGCGCACCGCGGTTCGGCACGGTTTGGCCAGCCGATAGCCCGGTGCGATAGGCTGTCGGAGCTTCAGGCGGGGTGTGGCGCAGCTTGGTAGCGCGCTTCGTTCGGGACGAAGAGGCCGTGGGTTCGAATCCCGCCACCCCGACCCATGTCGTAGCAGCACTACCGTTTCATCGTCGCCAGGTTGCGCCAAAAGTTTTTGAGGCTGTCCGTTCCGCCGAACAGCGTCGTGAAATTTGTGGAGTCGACGAGCACGATGTCACCGGCCCGGTCGGCGGCCGGCGGCATCCAGATCAACGCGTTGAATTCGCTGTTGCCCGCCTCGGTAAAGGGATGTGGCCGGTGCGGGTCGACACGTTGCCTGCCCAGCACGCGCAGCAGATCGCTTTCGGCAGCGGTGAGCTCGTAGTGCGGCAGATGTGGGTGAAAGTTCAGCGTGGTGACGTTGTTCAGCAGCCCCGGCGTATCCAGGTCGCGAAAGCCGGTGAGCGGTGCGATCTGGTTGGTTCCCTCCACCAGGGCGGGACGCAGTCCCCACGTGTTGTGCACGGGAATGTCGAGCGCCTTCATCAGCGAGCGCGTGTATGCGGTGAATCGTTGTTGCCGCGGCACCAGCGGATCCCCATGGTGCAGGTATTCGATCTGGCGCTGGGCCAGGTCGTCGGTGAAGCCGACGTCGTGGTGGGGCGCCAGCAAGAGGCAAGTGCCTTCTCGTTTCAGCCATTCGCGAATGGCGGAGATTTCCGCGGTCTCTGCTTCGGCTTCGCCGACGAGATGGTCGAGCCCGAACACCATCACGGTGTCGGCGTCGGCCAGTATCCGTTCGTCGATCGGCAGCCGGTAGCCGGCCTGGTCGATGCGCTGGAACACCGCGACCGGATGGCCCGTCAGTTCGGTCGCCAGCTGCTGGAACGCCAGCGTCGAGCGGTGGAAAAGCTCCAAGGTGCCGGCGATGCCCTGCAAGAAGTGCGCCTGATCCCATTCGGGTCCCTCGTAGCGGGGCCAGGCCGCCCTGCGCACGTCGGTCATCGTCGAAAAGCGGTTGTCCAACGCCTGCAGGCCGCGTTGGGATTCCCACGGATAGCTCCACGTCCAGTAGATGCTTATTCGCCGTCCGCCCGTGCGCGGGCGCGCCAGGTGGGTTTGGTTGTAGCTGCGTGCGCCAGGCAGTGCGCTCATGATCGTTCCCGGTTATTGGTCAAGCGTGGCGAGGTATCGGATGGCGTTGATGCCTGGCAGGAAGAAGTACGCCCCACCGGTGAGCGTCGTGAACGCAGGGAGCCCCTTGAGAACTCGACGGATTGGCCGCTTCGGTATCTTGAATTCCATTGTGCCGTCCTGTGTTCCACAGATCGGGTCGTGCTCGTTGCCCAGCTCATGGAACGTGCGGTCATTGATCCATACGTTCTGGGCGAATTCGAACTGCCGGATCAGGCTGGCACAGATGATGAACGCGGCGATCCCGCGGTCTAGGCCGTCGTCGGGCGCACCCTCAGCAAGCGCAGGCCCGTAGGTGGCGCCGCGGCGGATCATTCGTCGCCGATTCATGTTGGGCGCGGTGTCGCGCGGGTTGAGCCGTCGGGCGTGCGCGCCCAGAGGGCACGCGTATCCGTGTGGGTCCATCTCCTTGTAGCCGAAGTCGTTGTTGCGCATCGAATCCTCGCCCAGCTCCGGGTCATCCCTGTCGGGCGCGAGGACCAAAGGAGCGCCGCTGCGCCATCGACCCATGAATTTCGCCGCCAACAACTCCTCGTCCTCGGGCCCACGGGCCTGCGAACGGATGTAGTCGCGGAACAACGCCACGTGCTCGTGTAGCCGTCGGTACGCCGCATAGGTGCCGTTGCGCGCCAGTACGGCCGGCTGGGGCAGATGGGCCACCGGGCCGATCTCGTCGGGATAGCCGAGGATGAACTCCCCGGCCTTGAGCGGTTGACCCGAGCCGGGTGTGGGTTCCTCGCCGGACCCTTCGATCACCGGCTGCGACAAGCGATCCCGAAAACCGAAATGGTCGTGGGCGTAGTTGAACGGAGGTGTCGCGTTCAGATCCAGATGCGACAGCCTGCGCACGCCTGCGCACCTTCTCACCAGGTCATCGTGGGCCTGGGTGGCGCGGAGGTGTTCGGCGTCGTCACGAGCGAACAGGATAGCGATCGCGTGCAGATCGTCGCCGGCCAATCCTCCGACCCAGTTATCGGGGTGGTTGTGCCCCGTGTCGCCGAGAATGTCCGCCCTGGCGGCCATGCCCTGCCGGAACTCTTCGGGAAAGCTTAGGAGAGCCTCCTCGGGTACACCGAGCGCCCGAAGGCCGTTCCAGGTGAAGCCCAGCGTGACCCAGCGCTTGGTGTCGTCCATGGTGTCTCGCACCGACGCGGCGGACTCCACGACATCGACCATTTCGGTCAGCCATGCCCGACCGACCACCGGGGTGTCGAAAGAGAGAAACTCGTAACGTCCGGTCAGGGCCGGCGTACGCGTCAGCAGGATGTGCTGGATGTCGTCGAGCTCAAGCATCTGCACGCTCCGATGGGCGTCATTGCATCTGATCCAGCATGGTGCCGAACGCCGCCTTCAGCCGCAGCGCCTTCTTGATCTCGTCAGCCGTGACATAGGGGTATTCCCCGTACTCCAAAAAGCTCGGGCAATGGTGCTCGCGGACGAACTCGACGAAGGCGGCCGGGTTCTCGCGCCAGTCTTCGGGAAAGCCCTCGAGGTTGGTGAAGACCGTGGTGATCCCGGCCTGGCCGAACAGCTGCACCGCGTCCTCGGTGTACTTGTCGAAGTCGGTGTCGAAGATGCCTTGGTACTGGAAGTGCAGCCCCGATCCGATGTCGAAGAGCTGCCAGCGTAAGTAGTGCAGCCGCAGCGGGGCCAGCACTTCGGGATCGGCCTTGATGGCTTCTTCGATCTGCTTGCCGTAGGCGCGAACCGCTTCTTCCCGGCCTTCCTTGACCTTGGCGATGATCGAAAAGCCATAGCAGGCTGGGGTGCGGGGATAGACCGGCCCGTAGCGACCGCGTTCAAGCTCGAAATAGCCTTCCTTGGGGATGGCCATGGCCGCCGGCCAGATCCACTCGTCTTCGGTTGCCGCCATTGTCGCTCCCAAGTCAGGCCGGTGCGCCGGACGCTACCACCTGACGTCGCCCGCGCAACCCGGATCAAACTGCGTCGGAGCATGGACACCCCGCTGCGAAAGATGCGCGCCGGATGGTCGAAGGCGCGACTCAGCGGTGACGTAACCCCGCGCGCAACGCCGTGGATGCCATGTGCCTGCCCGAACGTGCTGTGGCCCCGGGTATCTCGCGACCCAGTGGCCCACTACTAGGCTTCCAACTCCGGTTCCAGCCGCTGCCGCCCGCCGTGAGGCGCGACCCCAGGCGTGCGCCGGGGACCGCGCGCGGGAAGGGGCGCGACCCCGGTCCAGCTCCGCAATTGCGTGCGCCCCACCAGACGGCAATGGTGCGTGGTGGCCAATTGGCGAGCCGCCTTCGTGAACGTCTGGTTGGTCACGACGACCGTCCGAATACAGCCGTGCTGCGCCGCCCCGGAAACGACCTGCTGGACCGCGGCGACGCCGACGGACTTTGCCAGCCTTTTGCATTGAACGGCCATGCGCGCGCCGTCCTTCTTGGCGATCAGGTCCACGCCGTAGTCGCCCGTGCTCGCCGTCGGCGTGACGCTATAGCCCGCGATGCGAAGCTGCGCCGCAACGAATTCCTCGAACTCGGCACCGGACATCCGATCGATGGCCCGCAACCCCGATTTCGCGCATTTGAGGTCGCGCCGCCACTGCGCGTCGGCCTGATAGCGGTCCCGCTGCACCGAGAGCCACCACAGGATGATCACCGCCAAAGCGAGCCCACCCAGCCCGGCCAAACATCCCCCCAGCAGGCTGCCGGTGGCCTGTTGCGCGTAATACCACGGGAGCGCTAACCCCAGCACGAGGAGCGATCCCAGTATCTTCTCCATGACTCCTCAACGTGCCGTTGGCGCCGACGCAGACTTGTCCGCTGAACCTAGTTCAAGCCTGTGACATTTCGGCGCAGGCGCGAGGCCGCGCTGCGGCACGCTGCGCGTCTCCCCTGGCACGGGGAGCCGACCGTAGAACCAGTGCGGCGTTACGCGCAGTCGGCGCAGACTGGAAGGCCGGAGCTGGAGTGGCGCAGCCGGCTCCGATGCTGCACCAAATAGCAACTCGAGCAGGTGAACTCGTCGGCCCGCTGCGGAATCACGGTCACCGTCAGCTCTTCCCCGGACAGGTCGGCGCCGGGCAGTTCGAAGAAGTGCGCATCATTGGGGTCCTCGTCGACCACGGCGGTGCCAGCCCCCTGCAGGGTCGGTGCCAGCTCGCGAAGTGAGGACTTGTCCTGGGTGTCGTTGTCGGATACACGGCGTGCGTCGTAGTCAGTGGTGGTCGCCATCGGAGTTCCTCCCTGCTCTCAAGCGGGCTGACGCACTTTCCTGTACTCACCCGTGGCGCATGCAGTACCCCGTTCACGCACGCCCTACACCGATCTGAGAGAGAAATTTCGGCTGCACTATGCGATCGCTTACGCGCCAGGAGGTCTCCGCTCGCGCCCGGGCGTGACGAGCCGGCCGGCCGGGGCGGCAATCGGATGTGAATACTCGTGAGAACCGCTGTGTACCAGTGTCATTCGTACGGATGACCGGTATGAAAGTCGCCGCCGTTTTGCGGACCGCCACGACGTCCCGCCCCTGGCTGGTGTCAGCCCGGCCCGGCATGGGTATGCCCGGCACATGACACGCGGCACACCCGCCGTCCTGTTCGACGTCGACGGAACCCTGGTGGATTCCAACTACCTGCACGTCCACGCATGGCGGCGCGCTTTCGACGCCGAAGGCATCGTGGTGGCGTCGTGGCAGATCCACCGCTGCATCGGCATGGACGGCTCGAGGCTGGTGCGAACGCTGTCCGACGACGCGCCGCCCGACGTACAGGAGCGGCTCAGTGACCAGCACAGCCGGTACTACCGGGAGATCACCGCGCTGTCAGAACCGTTGCCCGGAGCGCGCGCACTGCTGCGCCGCGTCGCGGACCTGGGGCTGCAGGTCGTGCTCGCCAGCTCGGCACCCGAGGACGAATTGAAGATCTTGCGCACGGTGCTCGATTGTGACGACGTCATCTCCGAGACGACGTCGTCCCGTGACGTCGACACCGCCAAACCCGAACCGGGCATCGTGCGGGTCGCGCTGGACCGGGCCGGGGTGGATGCCGAGCACGCCGTGTTCGTCGGGGACGCCGTATGGGATGCCCACGCGGCGGCGGGTGCGGCGGTGCCGTGCATCGGGCTGCTGTGCGGCGGCATCTCCCGCGCGGAGTTGCAGGAGGCCGGGGCCGCCCCGATCTTCGCCGATCCGCAAGACCTGCTCGACCATCTGGAATCAACCCGGATCGCGGCGCTCGCGCCCGGCCGCTGACTGAGAGCGCGTGTCCATTCCGCGAGTGCGCAGCATCAGTGGCAGCACGAACCAGAAGAACGTGAACAGCGGCAGCGCGCACGCTCCGGCGACCAGCCCCACATTCCGCCCGGCGACCGCGGCGAAAATGATGACGGTCATGCCGATAAGCGCCAGGCCGAGCAGGCCCAGCCCGGCATAGGCACAGCGGTGAGCGGCGGACACGAGAACCTGAAGCCGATGACGCCGGAAAAGTATCCGGTGCATGGCAACCGGGGCGATCAGCAACACCGTAGCGCTCACCGAACACACCACCGTGGCCAGATAGACATCGCGCATGTGGTGTCCGAGCACATCGAAACGCTGCTGAAACGGCAGCGTCAGCAGGAAACCGGTCAGCAGCTGCACCCCGGTCTGAACCACGCGCAGCTCCTGCAGCAGGCTGTTCCAATTGCGGTCCAGCCGTTGCACTTCGGTTTCGCCACGCTCACGGCGATCCCATCGCTGGTCGTCGCGCGGATGATCGACGTCCATAGCGGTGATCATCGCACCTGGCGCGCCGGGTGTCGCGGGTGAAGTGCTATCAGTTGAGTTTGCCGTCCCGCACCGCGGTCAACGCATCGTCGAGCGTCGGGTACAGCGGGAAGGTCTTGTCCAGACCGGTCAGATGAATCGGCCGCCGGGTGGCCGGGCCGCGCGCGACCACGCCGAACCCGGTGTCCTTGCCCAACTTCTCGTAGGTCGCGGCCAGGATCTTCAGCCCGACCGAACCAAGGAACTCCACCGCCGAGAGATCGATGACCAGCGCCGGGGGATTCTCCACAACGACTGCGCCGATGGCCTGTTCCAGGGCGGGAGCCGTGACCAAATCGATTTCGCCGCTGACACTGACCACGGAAACACCGTCGTGGTCCTCAACCAACGTGGTAATCGAGTCAGGAGCTGACAATGGCAATCCTTTGTCCTGGGCCGTGGCGTCGTTCAACCCTAGCCTGCCGTACGAACTGCGGGAAGAATATGCCCTCTACACGTGCCCCGCGACAACCCAGGCTAGTCTCACAAACGGGAACTGCAGACCGCAGGGCGTGACGTGTACTCGGGAGGCCTGGGGAGGCCATATGTCTGATTCGCCGTCGGATTTCAACAGTACCGGCACCACAGCGCAAGTCGTCGGCATTTCCAGCGAGGGGTTGTTGCCCCAGCTAGTTCAGCATCTCCGGCAGAATCGGACCGTTTTGCGGGAGGAATGGGCCCGCCGCATCACCGAGGCCGAGCTGCTCACCGCGATGACCCCTGAGGAGCTGTTTTCCGAAGCGACGGCCGTCTACGACAACTACGTCGAGGTACTCGAGACCGGAAGCGTCGAGGCGCTGCAGGCCTATGCGCGTGACCTGTCCGAACGCATCATCCCGCGAGGCGTGGAAACCGACGAGGTCGTCGGCATCGTCCTGCTGCTCCGCGACGTGCTGGCGCGCTCGTTGTTCGAGAAGTACCAGACCGAATTCGAGATGCTCAACCGGGTGCTGGACGCCTACGAGCCGGCGGCCAACCGGATCGCCAATACCGTCGCGGTCAGCTTCGTGCAGGAACGCGAGCGCATCATCCGCCAGCAACAGGAGGCGATCCGGGAGCTGTCGACGCCGGTGCTGCAGGTGCGTGAACAGCTGCTGATCCTGCCGATCATCGGTGTGCTCGACAGTCAGCGCGCTCGCCAGGTCACCGAGCAGCTGTTGCGGGCCATCCGCGCCAACCGCGCGAAGGTGGTGGTTATCGACATCACCGGCGTGCCGACCATCGACTCGACGGTGGCCAACCACCTGGTGCAGACGGTCGACGCGTCGGGGTTGATGGGTGCCAGCGTGATCATCACCGGCCTGTCCTCCGAAATTGCGCTGACGCTGGTGACGATCGGCCTCGATCTATCGAAGATGAACGCCGTCGGTGACCTGCAGGGTGGTATCGAGGAAGCCGAGCGATTGCTGGGTTACGAGGTCACCCGCACCGGCGACCAGACCGGGTGACAGTCAGGAACGCGAGCGCCGCATGCCAGTACCGATCCTGAAACAGGGTTCGATCCTCATCGCGTCGGTGCAGGCCGCGCTCTCCGACTCCGACGCCGAGCGGTTGCGCTACGACCTGATGGAGCGCGTCAGCCGGTTCCGCGCGCAGGGCATCATCGTCGACGTCACCGCCATCGACGTGATGGATTCCTTCGCGGCCCGGTCGCTGCGCACGATCGCGCACATGACCCGGCTGCGCGGTGCGGACACGGTGATCGTCGGTCTGCAGCCGGAGGTGGCCTTCGCGATGGTCCAGCTTGGTCTTGCGTTCGACGACATGAGCACCGCGCTGGACCTGGAGGAAGGCCTTTCCCTCCTGAATCGCCAACTGGCGCAGCGAAAACCGACGATCGGGCGCGATGGTGGCGACTGATATCGTCGTCGCCATCGACAATCCCGACGACATCGTCGACGCCCGCAAAGCCGGACACCAACTCGCCCTTGATCTGGGATTCTCCCTGACCGACGTCACGATGATCGCCACGGCGATCTCGGAAATCGCACGTAACATCACCAGCTACGCCGGTCGCGGCGCCGTCCGCGTCGGGGTGGCCGACCGGGAGGGCCGCAAGGCCCTGGTGGTGCGCGCCGAGGATCAGGGGCCGGGGATCGCCGACATCGAACGCGCGATGGAGGACGGATATTCGACCGGCCGCGGGCTGGGGATGGGGCTGCCGGGCGCGCGCCGTTTGATGGACCGGTTGGTCGTCGAGTCCACTGTCGGCCAGGGAACCGTCATCGAAATGTGGAAATGGGTCCCTCCCCGTGCATGAAAGCGGCCGCTTCGGACCCATCGAGTGGGGAAGGGCGGGCCGCCCTTTGCCCAGCGAGTACACCTCCGGCGATCGTGGTATCGCCGTCGACATCGACGGTGGGGCCGCGCTGTTCGGCGTAATGGACGGCCTCGGCCACGGGCCGGCTGCCGCGGAAGCTGCGCTGCGTGCTATCGATGCGGTCAACCGCGCCTGTTCCGAGCGGCTGGAGGTTTTGATTCAGCTCTGCCACCGCGTGCTGACCGGCACCAGAGGAGTCGCAATGACGTTGGCGCGGTTGGATTTTGCCGCCAACACGCTTACCTGGACCGGTGTCGGCAACGTCTCCGCCGATCTGGTGGCCAAGGCACCGACCGGGGCCAAGGTTCGCTCCAGTGCACGCCTCACCGCGGGCATCGTCGGCTACCGCATTCCGGAAATCAGGCCCGCGCAGGTAGTTTCGATTCGCCCCGGCGACCTACTCGTGATGAGAACCGATGGAATCGCCGAAGATTATTTGGACCACATCGACTTCTCGGCCCCCGCTATGGCTATCGCTGAGGAACTCCTCGGGAAGCACGCCAAGGAATCCGACGATGCGATGGTGTTGACCGCACGTCACAGGGGGGCGTTGACATGAGCGAGCACGACGGATTCCACGCGCAGTACGCCGCCGCGTTGCGTGCCTATCTGGACACCCGCGACGAGGCCAGCCTGGCGATCGGGTACGAGCTCGGTCGCACGGCACTACAGGAACAAATCAGCCTTCTCGAAATCGTCGAGAACCACGTACGGCTGGTCTTTGAAATCGCGCAAGACGTGCGCATCGATGCGCCGGTCGCCCTGGAGTTCCTGCTGCAGCTGCTGGTTCCGCTTGACGTGGCCATGCGCGGCTTCATCGACGGCAACAGGCGCTACGCCGAACAGCGGGCCCGCGCCGAGGGGCTGGCCGACCGCGACAAATTCCGCAACGCACTGGTGAATTCGCTGCAGGAAGGGTTCTTCGTCGCCGATCACGAAGGCTCCGTGGTCGAAACGAACAGCGCCTTCATCGAGATCATCGGGTTTCCGAGCGAGGGTTTGCCGTACCGATGGCCGCACCCCTGGCTGGTCGACACGAAGACCGCGGCCGAACAAATAGGCCAAGTGGCGAACCATGGCAGGGCCGACTACGAAGCGCCGATCCGCCACGGTGACGGGCATCTCGCCTGGGTGAAGGTGAGCATCAACGCGGTCAAGGAATCCGGCAGCGACCGCGACGCCTACGTCGGGACGGTTCGAGATATCACCGCGGAACGCGCTTTCGCGGCGCGGGAGAGCGCGGTGCTGCGCCTGGCCACGGCGGTGGCGGTGGCCAAGAGCGTGGACGAGTTGCTGTCGATCACGCTCGACGAGTGCCGCGCGGCAATCGATGTGCAACGCGTGGTCGCAGTCTCGTGGCCCAGCGGCGAGGGCGACCCGACGGTCCACGCGGCGGGCGAACCCTCGGCAGCGTCGTGGCGCGGGCTCGATCCGTGGTTGCGGCATACCTTCTCCGACGCACGTCAACAACTACCGTTGACGGCGAAAACCGTTGAGTCGCCTGATCATCCCGGTAAGGCACGAGGATTGGTCGCGGTGCTCTCCGGTACCGGGGACCTGGCGCTGTGGCTGGAGCTCCGCACACCCCGCTGGATCAGCGCGGAAGACCGCCTGCTGGTCACCGTGCTGATCAGCCATCTCAGTCTGGCAATGCAGCACGTTCGTCAGTTCGAGAACGCGCGCGAGACGTCGCTGACGTTGCAGCGTGCCATGCTGCCACCGATCCAGCCCCCGCCGGGCTTCACGGTGCGCTACGAACCCGCGGTGCTGCCCTTGGAGATCGGCGGTGACTGGTATGACGTGCTGCCGATCGGCGAGCACCGCATCGGCATCGTGGTCGGCGACTGCGTGGGCCGCGGCCTGCCGGCGGCCGCGATCATGGGGCAACTCCGCAGTTCCGCGCGCGCACTGTTGATCAATGGCGCCGAGCCCGCGGTGCTGCTCGATCAGCTCGACTCGGCGGCATCGCTCATCCCGAATGCCTATTGCACCACCGTCTTTCTCGCGATCCTGGACACCGAAACCGGGGTCCTGCAGTACAGCAATGCCGGTCACATGCCGGCCGTACTCACCGGACCCGAGCCCGGGACGACGACCCTGCTGACCGATGCCGCATCGGTACCGCTCGCGGTCCGCCGAGACGAACCGCGCCCGCAGACCACCCGGCTGCTGCCGCCCGGATCCACGCTCATGCTGTTCACCGACGGGCTGGTGGAACGCAAACACGAGTCGATCGACGACGGAATCGCCCGCGCGGCAGACGTTCTGGACCAGACGATGACATTACCTTTGGACGCCGTCGCTGACGCGATGCTTCGTGAGCTGGCGCCGGAAGCGGGGTATGACGACGATGTAGCTATGGTGATCTACCGCCACCACCAGACACCACTACGCATCGAAAGTGATGCCACCGCAGATCAATTGGTCCGTGTCCGGCACCGGCTGGCGGCCTGGCTGCGCGCCGCCCACATAACGGATGAGCCGGCCGCCGACATCGTGCTGGTCGTCAGCGAGGCCTGCACCAATTGCGTCGAGCACGCGTACCGGGGATTCGTCGCCGGGACCATGGTGGTCGAAGTCAGCCTCGGTGACGGCGAAGTACGCGCTCGGATCACTGATTACGGTTCGTGGAAGACGCCGGCCCCCAAGCCGGTCAACGGTGGCCGCGGCCTGCCGCTGATCAAAGCACTCAGCCATTCGACGGAACTCGAGACCGCCGCCACCGGCACCACCGTCGACATCACCTTCCGATTGCCGACAGAATCCGATTAGTGGACGCCGGAATATGTTGCGGCGCCGTTTGCCCGGCTCCGGTTACGGGTAGTCACCGGCGTGACCCGCACATCGACCATGACTGAACCCTTCCTGCCCGCGGCGCACGGGCCGCTGTCGACAGCCGTCCGTTGCGCGCTGGCGGGGCCGCCGTCGGTCGACCACTTGGCGCGCATCGGCGCACCCGTGTGTGATTCCGATCCGTACGGGCTGGATCTGCAGCTGGCGCTGTCCATGTGCTACGAGCTGCACTACCGCGGTTTCGCCGACGTGGACCCCGCGTGGGAGTGGAATCCCGCGCTGCTGGCGCTGCGCGCCGAACTCGAACGCGTGTTTTTGGCCGGCGTGCGCCGCGATGTCGGGCCCATCGAACCCAATCAGACCGCGGCCGCCGAAATGGATGCGATCTCGATCGAACCCGTCGACGGCACCGGCCCCTCGTATTACCTGCGTGACACCGGAACGTGGCAGCAGATGCGCGAATACTTCGTGCACCGCTCGCTGTATCACCTCAAGGAGGGTGATCCGCACGCGTGGGCCATTCCGCGCCTGATGGGCACCGCCAAAGCGGCCTTCGTAGCCGTCGAGTTCGACGAGTACGGCGCCGGGCAGGGCCCGCGACTGCACCAGCAACTGTTCGCCGATCTGCTGGTGGCGGCCGGGCTGGATGCGACGTATTGGGGTTACGTCGATGCGGTACCCGCCGAATCGCTGGCGGTGGTCAATCTCATGTCGCTGTTCGGACTGCACCGCTCGTTGCGCGGCGCGGCGATCGGACACTTTGCGTCGACCGAGATCACTTCACCGCCGGGATCCCAACGCATGGTGCAGGCCCTGCAGCGCATGCAGGCGCCGGCGGCCTGCATCGGTTTCTACAGCGAGCACGTCGAGGCCGACGCGGTACATGAGCACGTCGTGCGCGGCGACGTGGTCGGCGATCTCGTCGCGCGAGAGCCGCAGCTCGAACAGGATGTCATTTTCGGGATCCGCGCACATGCCGCGGTCGAAAACCGCTTGGCGGAAATGATTATGGCGTCTTGGAAGCAGGATCAGACGTCGTTGCGGCAGCCGCCGCAGTAGCGGTCTTGTTGAGGCGCCGGCACCTGCGATGGCTGGTGTCGCACAAGGGATACCTGCCGCTGCGCCGGCAGGTACAGATCGCCACCATGAAACGGTCGGACTCGATGATCTCGCCGCCGGGCATCTCGATCCGCACCGGACCCGACACCAGCACCGGACCGTTGGGAACCACCTGAACCCGGGTGGGACTCATCGCTTTTCCGCCCGAATCACAATCAACTCCTCTTCCCTGCGCCCGCGCGGTATCAGGCCGACATCTTCCAACCAGTTGGCTCGTGCTGACATCACCGGGCCAAACGGAATCCATTTCGAGGCAATCACTTCCGCATCCATACCCGCCCACTTGAGGGAATCCAGCGACTGTTGAACACCGGCGAGTGCCGAGTGCACCAACAGCAGGGATCCACCGTCGCGCAACAGCTTCGGTGCCGACTCGCACAGCGGGTCGAGGATCAGGCGGCCGTCTCGGCCGGCATTCCATGCCCACGACGGTCCGACCGCCGGGCAGATCTCTTCCACCTCAGCGCCGGGTGGCGTCGGCACGTAGGGCGGATTCGACACCACAACGTCGAACGGCGCGCACTCCACCGCGGCTATCCATGACCCCTCGCGAACGTCGACCTGTACGCCGGCGGCCGCGGTGTTTCTCCGGGCGCAGCGTACGGCCTGCGGGCAGATGTCGAAGGCCGTCGCATCGGCACAGCCCATCTCCGCAGCCGCGATCGCGACGAAGCCGCTGCCGGTGCAGAGGTCCAGAACCCGCCGTCCCGGGATCAGACCGGTGTCGTGCATCACATCCACCAGCAGTCTGGAATCCTGTTGTGGCTGATACACGTTGTGCGTGGGCAAGACTGCGGGCTCGGGATACGTGGTCGTCACTGTTGGCCTTTCGAGAACCCTGACACGGATCGCCGCTCACCACGGCTTGGCGGGATAATGCCCGCAAACCAGCGCATTCAAACCGACCGGCCGAAAAGTCGTCGCGGCTAACCGGCCGTCACAGGAGCGAACTGCTTCAGGATCGCCGCACAGAACGCCGGGAGGTCCGATGGCGACCGGCTCGAGATCAGATTGCCGTCGACGACGACCTCCTTGTCTACCACGTGGGCGCCCGCGTTGCGGAGATCGGTGCGGATGCTGGGATAGGACGTCAGCGTCCGGCCCACTGCCACACCGGCTTCCGCGAGCGTCCAGGGTCCATGACAAATGGCGGCCACCGGTTTCCCCGACCTGACGAAATCACGGACGAAGGAAACGGCGGAGCTGTCCATGCGCAGCTTGTCCGGGTTCACGGTGCCGCCCGGGAGCACCAGGGCGTCGAATTCGTCCACCGACGCCTCGGATACTTTCCGGTCGACGACGAAGGTCCCGGCCGGCTCGAGGTCGTGGTTACGCGCCTGAATCTCGCCGTCTTCGAGGGACAGCACCTCGACGTGGGCGCCGGCGTCCCGCAGCGCCGCGCGCGGCTGTTCGAGCTCCACCCTTTCCACACCGTCGGCCGCTAGGAACGCTACTTTCGTGCCTCGCAATTTTTTTGACATCGCCGTCTTCCTTCCTGCGAACAACGATTCTTCTCAGGCCCAGGCCGATATTGGCACCGTCGGGCGACTTCACCAATGTGGCTGTGGTGTCGCCTGATTGGTCGCTCATCATCACTCCTGCTTACCGGAACCCCGGCTTCGCCGTAACGCGGACGGCGCGACACACCTGAGATCAGCTCGCTGCCTCGCGCAGCGCCCCAAGCAAAGGCTCGGCGGCCTCTTTGAGGAACCTTTCCTGGGTTTCTCCGCCGATCTGCAGGAGCGCGATGTCGGTGAACCCGGCTTCCCAGTAGGGCCGGACGCCCTCGACAATCGCATCGAGGTCAGGTCCACAGGGAATGGTGTCCGCCACGTCGCCGGGACGTACGAATTGGGTCGCCCCGGCGAAGCCGGCCGGGGTCGGTAGGTCGGCGTTCACCTTCCAGCCTCCGGCAAACCAGCGGAACTGGTCGTGCGCGCGCTTGACGGCGGTGTCACGGTCGGGATCCCAGGCCACCGGTATCTGGCCGATCACCCGCCCGCCGCCGGCGAGGTTGGCGGCTTGGCGAGCACCGTGCCAGCCGTGGACGAGTTCTGCCTTGGGCTCGGTTGCGATCAGATGGTCGGCCAGCTTGGCGAATTTTTCGATCGCCTTGGTGCCGCCGACGGCCACCCCGATGCCGATCGGGATGTCGGGCACGTCCCACAACCGCGCGGAGTCGACCTGGAAATAGTCGCCGGTGAAGTCCACCAGCTGCCCGCCGAACAGTTCCCGGATGATCTTGATGGCCTCACGCAGCATGTCTTGCCGACGGGAAATGGTGGGCCAGCCCTTGCCGACGACGTGCTCGTTGAGGTTTTCGCCGCTGCCCAGGCCCAGGGTGAACCGGCCGTCGGACAGGATCTGCACGGTGGCCGCCTGCTGGGCGACGACGGCCGGGTGATACCGCATCGTCGGGCACGTCACGTACGTGTAGAGGTCTACCCGTTCGGTGGCCTGTGCCACCGCACCCAGAACTGCCCAGGCGTTGGGCGCGTGTCCCTGCGAGGTGAGCCACGGCGAAAAGTGGTCACTGCACACGTGAAAGTCGAAACCGCGCTGTTCGGCCGAAATGGCGTATTGGACAAGCTCTTTGGGTCCACTCTGTTCGGTCATCAAAGTGTAGCCAAAATTGGTCATGCGCAATTGGGTACCCGGCTGCACCGGGGACAAACGACACCGCCGAACCGGTCAGGAAACGTCAACCGGACAGCGGCCTAAAGGCGCTCTTTGACGGCGGCCGACAAGCGGGCGCCGTCGGCCTTACCGGCGGCGATCGCAGTCGCGGCCTTCATCACCATGCCCATCTGCTTCATGCCCGGCCGCTCGCCGATTTCCTCCGCGACCTGCGCGATCGCGGTATCGGCAACGTCGGCCACCTCCGCCTCGGTGAGGGGAGTGGGCAGGTACTCGTCGATGATCCGCGCCTCGGCGTGCTCGTTGGCGGCGAGCTCTCCGCGCCCGTTCTGGGTGTAGATCTCCGCGGATTCGCCGCGTTTGCGCGATTCCTTGGCCAGCACCTTGATGACTTCCTCATCGGTGAGGTCTTTGGCCTGCTTACCGGAGACTTCCTCGGTTTGGACCGCGGCCAGCAGCATGCGCAGGGTGGCCGTTCGCAGCTTGTCCTGGGCCTTCATCGCCGCGGTCAGGTCCGCCCGGAGCCGGGATTTGAGTTCCGCCATGCCTGAGACGCTACGCGCGGGCGGGGGGTCAACGCGGTCAACATTGTGAAATGCCACGACCGCCGACAGGATGGAGCCCATGACGAACGACGCGCCCGGCTGCAAAGGCCTCGGGGTTCGGTGAGCGCGCCGCCGCCTGGTTATCCGGTTGGGCCCCCATCGGCATACGGCCCACAACGTGAATACGGTCCGCCCCCGGCTTACGGCACCCCGGCGTATGGCCCCCCGCCGCCCGGCTACGGGGTCCCGCCGGGTTACCCGCCCCCACCGGGCTACGGGGCCCCGTCCGGATACCGACCCCCACCCGGCTACGGGTCTCCACCCGGCTTCGGCCCGCCGCCGGGATACGGAACGGTCAAACCCGGGATCATCCCGCTGCGACCGCTGACCCTGGGCGACATCTTCAACGGCGCGGTCGGCTACGTCCGCGCCAATCCGAAAGCGACATTGGGTCTGACCGCGATCGTCGTGGTGGCGATGCAGATCATCACCAAGGCCGCCTTCTTCGGGCCGTTGGCCGCCCACGACAGGTTCACCACCGACCAATCCGACGGGCTGACCGTGGGGGTCCTGGGCGCCTGGTCGGCGTCGGTGGGGGCCGGCCTCCTGGTGGGCTGGCTGGGCGGCATGCTGTTGTCCGGAATGCTCACCGTCATCGTCGGGCGGGCGGTCTTCGGGTCGTCGATCACCATCGGTGAAACCTGGGCCAAGATCCGCGGGCGGCTGCCGGCCTTGCTCGGCCTGGCCCTGCTGGAGGCCGTCGTGGTGGCGGCGCTGGCCGGCCTGGTCGCGGTGATCATCGGGGTGCTGGCGGCGATCGGTCATGCCGCGGCGGCCGTGGTGCTGGGCATCCCGCTGGTGCTGGTCGTCGTCGCGGCGCTGGTGTATCTGTACACGGTGGTGCTGTTCGCCCCGGTGCTGATCGTGCTGGAGCGCCTGCCCGTGCTCGACGCGATCGCCCGATCGTTCAAGCTGGTCCGCAACGGATTCTGGCGCGTGCTGGGCATCCGGACACTCACCTTCCTGGTGGCCTCCATCGTCGCCAACGCCGTCGCGGTGCCGTTCAGCATCGTCGGCCAGGTTCTCCAGATCACGTCGTCCGGCACGGCTTTCCTGGCCAGCACCGCGGTCCTGTCCGTCGGGGCGGCGATCGGCGAGATCATCACCGCACCGTTCAACGCCGGAGTCATCGTCCTGCTGTATACCGACCGCCGGATGCGCGCCGAGGCGTTCGACCTGGTACTACAGACCGGAGCCGCCCAGGGACCCTACGCGGCCGCGTCCACCGACCATCTCTGGCTGACGCGGCCCCTGTAACGGCTGAGCGAGGACTAGCTGAGCATGCCTTCCATCGACATCGACCGCGATGCCGCACACCGCGCCGCCCAGGACGAACTCAACAAACCGATCTATTCGAAGGGTTCGGCGGGGGACCAATTCCTCGACTGGCTCAACGACCTGATCTACCGGCTGCTGCAGGAGACGTCCTCGGTACCGGGCGGATGGTTCACCGCGACAGTGCTTTTCATTCTGCTGGCGATCGCCGTGGTAGCCGCCTTCCACCTCGCGCGGCGCACCATGCGCGCCCGTCGCGGCGGTGACCATCTGTTGTTCGAAACCGCACAACTGACCGCCGCCCAGCATCGCGCCACGGCGGAAAGCTGCGCGGCCGAAGGTGATTGGGCGGCGGCGATACGCCACCGGCTGCGCGCCGTCGCCCGCCAGCTCGAGGAGACCGCCGTGCTGGCGGCGGCACCCGGTCGTACGGCCAACGAGTTGGCCCGCGACGCCGGCGCCGCGTTGCCGCACCTGGCTGGCGAATTAACCGAAGCGGCAACGGCTTTCAACGATGTCACCTACGGTGAGCTGCCCGGAACCCAGGCCGCCTACCAGATGATCGCCGACCTGGACGACCACCTGCGATCCCGCTGGCAGGGTGTCCCGGCGGAGCCCGGCCGGCCCGCCGTAGCCGACTCGTGGGCGCAGGTGCGCTGATGGCGACGGTCGCCGATAACCGCCCGGAAACCGCGCCGCGGGGTCGGCGCTCCTGGCGTTGGGTGCTCGTCACGCTGCTGGTGCTCGCCGCCATCGCCGGCGTCGATGCCTACCTGAGTGCACCGCGGCCCGGTGCGCGGATGGATCCGGCGTCGACCGGGCCGGGCGGTGCCCACGCGCTGGTGGAGTTGCTACGCGACGCCGGCGTCGACGTCGTCGTCGCCAACAACATCGCCGACGTCGAGCATGCGGCACGCCCGGACGCGCTGGTCCTGGTGGCAAAAAGCCAGTACCTCACCGACACGCTGCTGCACCGGCTGGCGAAGATCCCCTCGGATCTGCTGCTGGTGGATCCGACGACGAGGGCCCGCGAGGAGCTGCTGCCGGGCGTGAGCGTATCGGGTGCCAGCGGCTTCGACAGCGACCCGAATTGCACTCTGCGCGAGGCTGTTCGGTCCGGATCGGTGCGGTTCGGCCCGAGCAACACCTATGCGGCCAAGGACGGCCGGGCGATGTCCCGCTGCTACGACGGCGCGCTGATCCGCTTCCGGAACGGCGGCCGGATCATCACCGCGGTCGGCAGCACCGATTTCATGACCAACGGCAGCCTGCTGCAGGCGGGCAACGCCGCGCTGGCGATGAACCTGGCCGGCGATCGGCCCCGGCTCGTCTGGTACGCACCCCATTACGTCGAGGGTGAATCCGCCGCGAGGGCTTCGCTTTTCGAGCTGATTCCGCAGAACGTGATCTGGATCGTGTGGCAGCTGGCGCTGGTGGTGCTGCTGGTCGCCGCGTGGAAGGGTCGCAGGCCCGGGCCGTTGGTGGCCGAGGAGTTGCCCGTGGTGGTACGCGCGTCGGAGACCGTCGAGGGTCGCGGTCGGCTGTATCGGTCCCGTCGGGCGCGTGATCGCGCCGCCGCGGCGCTGCGCACGGCCACGGTCGCGCGGCTGCTACCGCGGCTCGGCCTGGGCGCCGGCGCTGCGCCGGCGGCGGTGGTTTCCACGGTGGCCCAGCGCATCCGGTGCGACGCCGGGTTCGTCTCCTACCATCTGTTCGGTCCGCCTCCGACGACCGACAACGACCTGTTACAACTTGCCCGTGCGCTCGACGAAATCGAAAGGCAGGTGGCACACCCGTGACACAATCCTCTACCGCCGAATCCCCCACCACTGAATCGGCACGTGAGGCGCTGCTGGCGTTGCGCGCCGAACTCGCCAAGGCCGTCGTCGGACAGGAGGGCGTGGTCAGCGGCCTGGTGATCGCGCTGCTGTGCCGCGGCCACGTGCTGCTGGAAGGCGTTCCGGGAGTGGCGAAGACGCTGCTGGTCCGGGCGCTGTCCGCGGCGCTACGGCTGGAGTTCAAGCGAGTGCAGTTCACCCCCGACCTGATGCCCGGCGACGTGACGGGTTCCCTGGTGTACGACGCGCGCACCGCCGCGTTCGTGTTCCGGCCCGGCCCGGTGTTCACCAACCTGCTGCTGGCCGACGAGATCAACCGGACCCCGCCCAAAACCCAGGCCGCGCTGCTCGAGGCGATGGAGGAGCGCCAGGTCAGCGTGGAGGGTGAACCCCAGCCGCTGCCCGACCCCTTCATCGTTGCCGCGACCCAGAATCCGGTGGAGTACGAGGGCACCTACCAGTTGCCCGAGGCCCAACTGGACCGCTTTTTACTCAAGCTGAATGTGACCCTGCCGCCGCGGGACGCCGAGATCGCCATCCTGCACCGGCACGCGCACGGCTTCGATCCCCGGGATCTGTCGGCGATCAAGCCGGTGGCCGGGCCGGCCGACCTGGCCGCCGGCCGCGACGCCGTCCAACACGTGCTGGTCGCCGACGAGGTGCTCGGCTACATCGTCGACATCGTCGGGGCCACCCGCTCCTCCCCCGCGCTGCAGCTGGGCGTGTCCCCCCGCGGCGCGACCGCCCTGTTGGCCACGGCGCGCTCCTGGTCCTGGCTGTCGGGCCGCAACTACGTCACTCCCGACGACGTGAAGGCCATGGCCCGCCCGACGCTGCGGCACCGGGTGATGCTGCGACCCGAAGCCGAACTCGAAGGGGCCACGCCCGACGGCGTGCTCGACGGGATTCTGGCGTCGGTTCCGGTGCCCCGCTAGTGGTCCTGACCGGACGCACCGGGCTGGTCGCGCTGATCTGCATCCTGCCCATCGCGGTGTCGCCTTGGCCGGCAACGGCTTTCGTGGCCCTGCTGGTGGCGCTGGCCGTCGCGGTGGCCGTCGATGCCGGATTGGCAGCCCGCACTGCCGGACTGCGCTACGTCCGTTCCCCGGATCGCTCCGCCCGGCTCGGGGAGCAGGCGGATTCCGCGCTGTTGATCCACAACGACGGCCGTCGGCGGTTCCGCGGCCAGATCCGCGACGCCTGGCCGCCCAGCGCCCGCGCGCACCCGCGCATCCACCCGGTGAACATCCCGGCCGGGCAAGATCAGCACGTCCAGACTCGGCTGGAACCGGTGCGCCGCGGCGACCAGCGGGCCACGGTGATCACCGCCCGATCGATCGGCCCGCTGGGTTTGGCGGGACGGCAAGGTTCGCAATCGGTGCCGGGGCAGCTGCGGGTGCTGCCGCCGTTCCTGTCGCGCAAGCATCTGCCGTCACGGCTCGCCAAGCTGCGCGAGATCGACGGCCTGCTGCCCACGCTGGTGCGCGGGCAGGGGACCGAATTCGATTCGTTGCGAGAGTATGTCGTCGGGGATGACGTGCGCTCGATCGATTGGCGCGCCACCGCGCGTCGCGCCGATGTGGTGGTGCGCACCTGGCGCCCGGAACGCGACCGGCGCGTGGTGATCGTGCTCGACACGGGTCGCACCGCGGCGGGCCGGGTCGGGGTCGATCCGACCGCCTCCGATCCCGCGGGCTGGCCGCGGCTGGATTGGTCGATGGACGCCGCGCTGCTGCTGGCCGCACTCGCCTCCCGGGCGGGGGACAATGTCGACTTCCTCGCCCACGACCGGGTGATCCGGGCGGGCGTCTTCGGCGCCTCGCGCACCGAACTGCTTGCGCAGCTGGTCGACGCGATGGCTCCCCTGCAGCCCACGCTCGTCGAATCCGATTGGCGGGCAATGGCCTCCGCCATCGCACTGCGTGCCCGCCGGCGATCACTGGTGGTACTGCTGACGGATCTCAATCCGACCGCCCTCGACGAGGGTCTGCTGCCGGTGCTGCCGCAGCTGGCGGCCAAACATCACCTGCTGCTGGCCGCGGTTTCCGACCCGCGGGTCGATCAGATGGCCGCCGGGCGCTCGGATGCCGCGGCGGTCTACGACGCGGCGGCTGCCGAACGATCCCGCAACGACCGCGGCGCCATCGCCACGCGGCTGCGCCGCAGCGGGGTGGAAGTCGTCGACGCCCCGCCCGCCGAACTGGCGCCCGTTCTCGCCGACCACTATCTGGCGATGAAAGCGACCGGGCGCATGTAATCTGCACCGCGAAACCGCAACTACCTACGCATTTCCCGAGTACGGGCGTCGGCAGTTGCAGTCTCGCGGAACTCAGCCGGTGGGTATCACATCCGGTGCGTCTTCGATGTCCCCGCTTTCCCCGGCTTTGACGCCCCGGCGGCCGAAGTAGGCGACGTAGGACAAGAACGCCAGCTCGGCGATGATGCCGATACCGACTCGTACGAAAGTCGGCAACGGCGACGGCGTCACCAGCGCTTCGATCAACCCTGAGGTCAGGAGCACGGCGACCAGGCCCACGGCTACCGATACGACGGCGCGGCCCTGTTCGGCCAGCACCTGCCCCCGGGGGCGGTCTCCGGGCGAGATCACCGACCACCCCAACCGCATTCCCGTTGCCCCCGCGAGGAATACGGATGTGAGCTCCAAGAGTCCGTGGGGGACAAGCAATCCCAGTAGCAGGCCACCCTTGCCGGCCGAGAACATCAGGCCGGCGATCACACCCAGATTGGCGGCATTTTGAAACAGCACAAAGGGAATCGGCAGCCCCAGCACCACGGAGAGCGCGATGCATTGAGCGGAAACCCAGGAATTGTTCACCCAGATCTGCAGCGCGAACGCGGCGGCGGGATGCTCGCTGTAGTAGGACTCGACATCGTGATTGACCAATTGCTGGATGTCACTGGGCGTTCCGAGCGCTGACTGCACCTCCGGACTGCCGGCGACCCACAGCGCGACGACCACGACCACCGCGAAGAACGCCGCCGCCGTGGCCACCCACCACCGCCAGGTGCGGTACGCGACGACCGGGAAAGAGACCGTCCAGAACCGGACGAACGTACTGCTCAGCGGGGCGTGAGCACCGGTCACCGCGGAACGCGCCCGCGCGACCAGACTCGAGAGCCGGCCGACCAGCATCGAATCCGATGACGTCGAACGCAGTATCGATAGGTGAGTGGACGCCCGCTGGTAAAGCTCGACAAGTTCGTCGATTTCCGCGCCGCTCAGCGACCGGCGCCTCCCGATCAATCGGTCGAGGCGGTCCCACGTACCGCGATGAGCCAGCACGAATGCATCGACGTCCACCCTGGGCAGCCTAATCGCCCACCGGGCACCTGTACCGTTCGAAGTTATGTCGGAGGTGGTGACCGGGGACGCAGTGGTGCTGGACGTGCAGATCGCCCAGCTGCCGGTGCGGACGTTGAGCGCGCTGATCGATATCGCCGTCATGGTTGTCTTCTTATTTCTCGGATCGCTGTTGTGGGCCGCCACCCAGACTCAGTTCGACAGCGCGCTGAGTAACGCCATCCTGCTCATATTTACGGTGCTGGCAATTGTCGGCTACCCGTTGATCCTCGAAACGGCGACGCGGGGACGCTCGGTCGGCAAGATCGCGTTGGGCCTGCGCGTCGTGTCCGACGACGGCGGCCCAGAACGCTTCCGCCAGGCGTTGTTTCGCGCTCTGGCCTCGCTGGTGGAGATCTGGATGCTCTTCGGGAGCCCGGCCGTCATCTGCAGCATATTGTCGCCCAAGGCCAAACGAATCGGCGACATCTTCGCGGGCACGGTGGTGGTCAACGAACGCGGACCCCGGCTGGGGCTGCCGCCGACGATGCCTCCGGCGTTGGCCTGGTGGGCATCGTCGCTGCAGCTGTCGGGCCTGTCCGCCGGCCAGGCCGAGGTCGCGCGTCAATTCCTTTCCAGGGCACCGCAGCTCGACCGCCAGCTGCGCATGCAGATGGCTTACCGGATCGCCGGTGACGTGGTGTCCCGCATTGCGCCGCCACCGCCGCCCGGCGTCCCGCCGGAGCTGGTATTGGCCGCCGTCCTTGCCGAACGGCACCGCCGCGAGCTGGCTCGGCTGCGCCCGGCTGTGCCCGCCCCGGGCTGGCCCACCATGCCACCGGGGTCGGTGCCGCAACACCCCGTCCCGTGGCCGGAATCGGGGCCGCTCCGCCCGGGGCCGGGATACGGCGGATCACCGGGCGGTTTCGCACCGCCGCACTGACGGCTGCTGCTAGCCGGCGACGCTCGCGGCCATGAGGACGACGTCGGCAATCAGCAGCGCCCATCCGAAAAGCGGGACCGCGATGCCGCCGCGGTGCTTGGCGGTGAAAAGCGAGATGACGATGACGACGACCGCGACCGCGGGTGCGCCGTAGAACGCGACGCCGAAATCGATCCCGCCGTGGCCCAGGTTGGGACAGGTGCGGTCACTGCAGCCGGCGGTGCCCATCACCGCACCGAGCGCGAAGAGCATGACGATCGCGGCGCCGGGCACCGTCGCCAGCGCCAACCCCCAGTTGACCCACGGCCACGTGTTCCGGCGCGGGGCGCCATCGGGGTTCCCGAACGGGGCCGCGCCTCTATCGACCGTCACGTCGTTGTCAGCGTCCATCCCTCAGTTCCTACCCGCCGTCTGCCCTAGGCAAACCGCCTCCCGGGCCGAGCCGGGCGAGTGCGCCTAGAGTTCCCGCAGGTCAGGAAGCCTAAACGATATTCGTCAACATATCTCGTTGCATCGCGTTAGTGTTCGATATATCGTGATATTTCGTGACGCACGACCGATGCGCACCCACGAACGCAAGGACAGAAAATGAGCAACCCATTCACTCCCCCCGAGGGACCCTTCGGCGGCCGGCCCGGCTTCGGATTCGGCCTGCGTCCCGGCCCCGTCGACCGGCGTGCCCTCCACGAGGCACGACGCCAGGCCCGCCGGGATTTCCGCGAACATCTCCGCGACCACGCCGGCGGCGGCCACGAAGGCCCGTTGGGCTTCGATCCCGGGTTCAGCCCGGGCTTCGGCCCCGGGTTCAGCCCGGGCTTCGGCCCCGGCTTCGGCTTCGGTCCCGGTGGTCGACGCGGCGGCTGGCGCCGCGGCGGCCCGAACCGCGGCAAGCGCGGTGACGTGCGAGCCGCCATCCTGACGTTGCTGGCCGAGCGGCCGATGCACGGCTACGAGATGATTCAGCAGATTGCCGAACGCAGCAACGGGCTGTGGAAGCCGAGCCCCGGCTCGGTGTACCCGACCCTGCAGCTGCTCGACGACGAAGGCCTGATCACCGCGAGCGAAACCGCGGGCAGCAAGAAGCTTTTCGAGCTGACCGAGGAGGGCCGCGGGGTGGCCGGGAAGATCGAGACCCCACCGTGGGACGAGATCACCGAAGGCGCCGACCCGGGTCACCTGAACCTGCGGGCGGCCGTGGGCCAGTTGTTCGGCGCCGTCGGGCAGTCCGCTCTTACCGTCTCCGCCGAGCAGCAGCAGCGCATCGTCGACATTCTCAACAACGCGCGTCGCGAGATCTACGGGATTCTCGGCGAAGACTGATTCCCGTCAGCGGACCCCGGGTCAGGTCACTTCAGGTTACGGAGACCCAATCCAGGGTCCGCTGCACGGCTTTGCGCCAGCCCGCATAACCCGCGGCGCGCTGCTCGTCGTTCCAGGCCGGTGTCCAACGCTTGCCCTCTTGCCAATTCGCACGCAGGTCTGCCGGATCGGCCCAGAACCCCACGGCCAGACCCGCCGCGTACGCCGCGCCCAGCGCGGTCGTCTCGGCGACCACCGGCCGGACGACATCCACACCCAGCACGTCAGCCTGAATCTGCATGCACAGGTCGTTACCGGTGATACCGCCGTCGACCTTCAGAACCTCAAGGCGCACACCGGAATCCGCCGCCATAGCGTCCACCACGTCGCGACTTTGGTAGCAGATCGCCTCCAGGGTCGCCCGGGCCAGGTGCGCGTTGGTGTTGAACCGGGACAGGCCGACGATGGCGCCGCGCGCATCGGATCGCCAGTAGGGCGCAAACAACCCGGAAAACGCCGGGACGAAATAGACTCCGCCGTTGTCGTCGACCTGGCGCGCCAGCGATTCGCTTTGCGCGGCCCCGCTGATGATGCCCAGCTGATCGCGCAGCCACTGCACGGCCGCACCGGTCACCGCGATCGAACCCTCAAGCGCGTAAACGGGTTTGGCATCCCCGAACTGGTAGCAGACGGTGGTCAACAGCCCGTTCTCGGACCGCACGATCGTCTCACCGGTGTTGAGCAGCAGGAAATTTCCGGTGCCATACGTGTTTTTGGCCTGCCCCTCGGCCAGACACACCTGACCCACCATCGCCGCGTGCTGATCACCGAGCACGCCGGTGATCGCAATCTCTCCCCCCGCGGGGCCGGTCTGGATCGTCACCCCGTAGGGCTGCTGAGACGACGACGGCCCGATCGTGGGCAGCATCGCGCGGGGGATGGAGAAGAACGACATCAGCTCGTCGTCCCAGTCGAGGGTCTCCAGGTTCATCAGCATGGTCCGGCTGGCGTTGGTCACATCGGTGACGTGCACGCCGCCCCGCGGTCCGCCGGTCAGATTCCACAACACCCAGGTGTCGGCGGTGCCGAACAACGCATCGCCGCGCTCGGCGGCGTCGCGCACCCCGTCGACATTCTCCAAAATCCATTGCAGTTTCGCGCCGGAGAAGTACGTCGCCGGGGGAAGCCCCGCTTTGCGACGGATCACCTGGCCGCGGCCGTCGTGTTCGGCCGCCGCCGCGATCCGGTCGGTACGGGTGTCCTGCCAGACGATCGCGTTGTAGTAGGGCCGCCCGGTCTTTCGGTTCCAGACCAGCGTCGTCTCGCGCTGGTTCGTGATACCCAGCGCGGCAATGTTTTTGGACGTCAGGTTGGCGCGGTTCAGCACCGACGTGAGCACCGAGGAGGTGCGCTCCCAGATCTCGACCGGGTCGTGCTCGACCCAGCCCGCCCGGGGCAGGATCTGTTCGTGCTCGAGTTGGTGGCGGGCCACTTCGGCACCCCCGTGATCGAAGATCATGCAGCGGGTGCTGGTGGTTCCCTGGTCGATGGCGGCGATGAATTCGGCGGACTCGGCCAACTGCTCTCCTTCACGCGTGAGCTCGGACACTTTTGCGGCAAAAGTCCATCATGGTCTATCCGCCCGCACGCGAGGCCGCAACCGTGACGCTGGAGAGCTTGCGTTACGGGCGGTAACCCTGTTGCATCTGCGTTGTGGGCGAAGAGGTCAAGCGCACCACGTACGACAGCGCACACCGCCGGGAATACCGGCGCAAGGTTCAGCTGTGTCTGAACGTGTTCGAGACGATGCTCGCCCAGTCGCGCTTCGATTCGAAACAGCCGCTCACCGGCATGGAGATCGAGTGCAACCTGGTCGACGCCGACTACCAGCCGGCCATGGCCAACCGCCACGTCCTGGACGCCATCGGAGATCCGGCGTACCAGACCGAATTAGGCGCCTACAACATTGAATTCAATGTTCCGCCGCACGCGCTGCCCGGACACACCGGCCTGGATCTCGAGGCCGAGGTGCGGGCGAGCCTGAACGACGCCGAGATCAAGGCCGGCGCCGCCGACGGCGCGCACATCGTCATGATCGGCATCCTGCCCACCCTGATGCCCGAACACCTGGACCACGACTGGATGAGCGAGTCGACGCGCTACGCGGCGCTCAACGATTCGATCTTCACCGCCCGCGGCGAAGACCTTCCCATCGACATCGACGGCCCCGAACCGCTGAACTGGCACGCCGAGACGATAGCGCCCGAATCCGCTTGCACCAGCATGCAATTGCATCTGCAGCTGGCCCCGGAGACGTTCGCCGCCAACTGGAACGCGGCGCAAATCGTGGCCGGCCCGCAGCTGGCACTGGGCGCCAACTCGCCGTACTTCTTCTCCCATCAGCTCTGGGCGGAAACCCGCATCGAGCTGTTCACGCAGTCCACCGACACCAGGCCGGAGGAGCTGAAATCCCAGGGTGTGCGGCCGCGAGTGTGGTTCGGCGAACAGTGGATCACCTCGGTCCTCGACCTGTATCAAGAGAACATCCGCTACTTCGGATCCCTGTTGCCCGAGGTGTCCGAGGAAGACCCGGTCGCCGAGCTGGCCGCCGGACGCACCCCGCAGCTGTCCGAACTGCGTCTGCACAGCGGCACCGTCTACCGGTGGAACCGCCCGGTGTACGACGTGGTCGACGGGCGCCCCCATCTGCGGCTGGAGAACCGGGTGTTGCCGGCCGGCCCGACAGTCGTTGACATGCTGGCGAATTCGTCGTTCTTCTACGGCATGCTGCGCAGCTTGTCCGAGGCCGACAATCCGTTGTGGGCCCGCATGGATTTCGCGGTGGCGGAGGCCAACTTTCTGACGGCGGCGCGCCACGGCATCGATGCCCGGCTGCGCTGGCCCGGCGTGGGCTCCGGGATGAGGGAGGTGGCGGCGCGCGAACTGGTGCTGGACACGTTGCTGCCGATCGCCGACGAGGGATTGCGGCGCTGGGGCGTCGATGCCGAGGTGCGCGACCGGTTCCTGGGGGTCATCGAGGGCCGCGCCCGCTCGGGCCGCAACGGTGCCAGCTGGCAGGTTTCCACCGTGCGGGCCCTGGAAGACGGCGGGATGAGCCGGCCCGCGGCGCTGGCCGAGATGCTGCGCCGCTACTGCGAGCACATGCATGCCAACGAGCCGGTGCACACGTGGGAGACCTGACGGCGGGTACGTTGGGAACCATGACGCCTGATCAGATTGTGGACTGGGACAGCGTATATCGCGAGGAGGGCGAGTTCGAGGGTCCGCCGCCCTGGAATATCGGCGAGCCGCAGCCGGAGCTGGCCGCCCTGATCGCGGCCGGCAAGTTCCGCAGCGACGTGCTGGATGCGGGCTGCGGAATCGCCGAGCTGTCACTGGCGCTGGCCGCCCAGGGTTACACCGTGGTCGGCATCGACCTCACCCCCACCGCGATCGCGGCGGCGACCACGGCGGCGGCCGATCGCGGGCTGACCACGGCCAGCTTCGTGCAGGGCGACATCACGACGTTCGACGGCTATGACGGACGGTTCTCCACCGTTGTCGACAGCACGCTGTTTCATTCGCTGCCGGTGGAGGGCCGCGACGGCTACCTGCGCTCGATCCACCGCGCGGCGGCCCCGGGGGCCAGTTACTTCGTGTTGGTCTTCGCCAAGGGCGCCTTCCCCGAGGAGTGGGAAACCAAGCCCAACGAGGTCGACGAGGACGAGCTGCGCGCCGCGGTGAGCAAGTACTGGGAGATCGACGAGATCCGGCCGGCCTATATCCACGCCAACATTCCGCCCATCCCCGACGGTCCGCAGCACGATCGCGACGAGAGGGGCCGGATGAAGATGCCGGCCTACCTGCTGACCGCGCACAAGGCGAGCTAGCCGGTCGCGGTCGCCGCGGTCGCGGCGATGAGCGCCTCGGCGAAGGTCTCCAGGTCGTCGGCCGCGGTGTCCAGGTGCGGTGAGATCCGCAGCAGCGGCTCCGCCAGCTCCAGCGGCGCCCGCTGCACGCCGACGAACGTGGTGAGGATCCGACGTTCGGCGAGCAGCCAGGCCCGCACCGCTTGCGGGTCGGCACCGTCGGTCGGGGCCAAAGTCGTTATGGCGCTGGGTTCTTCGACTTCCTCGATCACCGCCCACCCGGCCACGTCGGCCAGCACCGTGCGGCTCAGGCCGCCGAGCTCGGCCAGACGTGCACTGACGGCCGCCGGCCCGTACGCCAGGTGCTCCCCCAGCGCCAGCGAAAACCCCACGCGCGCGGCCACATTGGCTTCGCCGAATTCGAGCTGCTGGGCCACCGTCGGCGACCCCGATGCCCGGGCCCACTCCGGCGCCGCCAGCCTCGGGCGCAGGCCTTCCATCAGCTCCCGGCGCACCGCGAGCATCCCGACGCCGCGCGGCCCGGCGATCCACTTGCGCGACGAGGAATAGGTCGCATCGGCCCCGGCCGCGCAGTCCACCTGGCCCAGCGCCTGCGCCGCGTCGACGACCAGCGGCAGCCCGAGCTCGCGGCAGAGTTGGGCGATCATCGAAACCGGTTGCACCACACCGCTATGGCTGGCCACCGCGGTCAGGTGCACCAGGTCCGGCGGGTCGGTGTCGAGGGCCAGCGCGGCGTCGTCAAGCGCGACCCGGCCGTCGTCCAGGGTCGGCAGCAGCCGGCGGTCGAATCCGTGGGCGGCCAGCATGGCCAGGTTGGGGCCGTATTCGCCGGGCAGGCACGCCACCGTCCGTCGGTCCGCCGCCGCTGGCCAGCCGCCCAGCAACAGATCCAGGGCATTGAGCGAGCCGGTGGT
>NZ_JAICZA010000066.1 GCF_025933915.1 Mycobacterium sp. | reverse complement strand
GGGACCGACGTCGACAATCCGCCACTACGGCAGCCGGGTGCGATGCCTCTTGTCGTGTGGCGGCACTCCGTTGACCCCACCGATGGACATGGCGTAGCCACCGACCGCGAACCCGACACCAGAACCCATGACCCCCAAGGCTTCCCGGTTGATGTTGTCGACGGTGTCCCGCGCGCTCTGAAAGTTCGGGTCGTAGGGCACGCCCGCCTGGCCTCCCCACAACCGGGCCTGCACGGTGGTTTTGGTCTGCGAGGAACCGGTGGTCAGGCCCCCGATCGGCACGCCCGCGACCATGAAGGGGTGGTAGCCGGCCCGGGGATTCAGCGGCATATCCGCGGCGCGCTTGCCGGCCAGGTTGAGATAACCGGCCAGGGTGCGCTCGATGCCGGCCGAGCCTTCGGGGACATCCGCTGCGGGCACGCCGGGTCCGGGCGGACCGGATTGATCGCCGTCGTCGGTGAAGAAGCCCGCGTTGGGCGACCCCAGCATCGTGAAGTTCAGGTACAGCGCGATGTCGTTGAGCTGATCGCGGTCCATACCGAAGACGTAATCCATGACCCCGCCCAGCCCGTCGGACGCGCCCCAGAACACGAACCGCACCGCGTTGCTCACCGGGGCCAGCGGACCCAGCTGCAGCGCCGTCTCGAGCACCGCGGCCACCCCGGAGCCATCGTCGTTGATGCCCGGTCCGGCGCGTGAGCCGTCGAGCTGCGCACCCACCACCACGACCTCGTGGGGCGACCCGGCCTTGGTCTGCGCCACCACATTTCGGGACGTGATCTTGGTGTTCACGGCATCCAGCACCAGGTGTATCGGCGCGGTCGCACCGGCCAGCGCGGCCGCACCGTAGGGGTTGACGACGGCGACCGGCACGGTCAGCTGCTTGAAGTAACCGGGGCTGAACAACGTGGGCGGGGCCCCCCTGCCGGTGGGGGCGCTGAGCACGATCAGCGCGCTCGCCCCCTTGGCCAGCGCGCTGTTCTGTTTGTCGACCACCGAGCAGCGGGTGTCGTCGACGACGGCGATCGCACCCTTGGGCACCACGGCCGGGTAGTCGTGGGCTGCGCAACCCGACGGCTGCGCCGGCCGGATCGGTTGCCCCGTCAGGCCGCCGGGCGGTGTCTGCACCAGCAGCGAGGCCTGGTCGGCGGGATAGGTGCGGCCCGCGACGGTCAGCGAAGGCGTACCCATAGACACGGTGTAGAGCCGGTCGAACTGCGGCGTCTGTACGTCGAAACCCTTGTCGCGCAACGCCTTGGCGACATAGTCCACGCTGGCGTTGAAGCCGGGCGTGCCGTCCGCGCGGTTGCCACCGTTGGCGTCGGCGATGTTCTGCAAGGCGCGCAGGTGGGTGAGCATGCCCTCGGCGGTCACCTTTTTGGCCAGGCTGCGCCCGAGATCGGGTGTCGCGGTCGGCAACCCGGGCCGCGGGGACGAACAGCCGGCCACGAGCACCGCGCTCAGCAACAGCGTTGCGCGCAGGCGGGAAATCATGACTTGGCGAGCACGTGCCGGGTCCGGTCCTCCATCACGGGGACTCCGTTGTGTCCGCCGAGGTCTTGGGCGTAGAGACCCAGGGCATAGGCCACCCCGCCGCCGTTGATTCCCAGCGCGGTGCGGTCGATGTGATCGAGGGTGTCGCCTTTCTGGTGATAGTTGGGGTCGAACGGTTGGTCGGCCGCCCCGCCCCACAACTTCGCCTGATCCGCGGACATTTTCCCCTCGGCGCCCGAGAACAGCCCGCCGGCGGGGATCCCCGCCAGGGTGAATCCGTCGTAGTCGGAGCGGCCGTCGAACGAGGTGTCCTGCGCGGTCTTGCCGGCTGACTTGAGGTACGCGACCAGCGTGCGCTCGATGCCGGCCGAGCCTTCGGGGACCACCGGTTGGCCGCGGGCGTCCATCGGCAGCGATTGGTCCCCGTCGTAGGTGAAGTAGCCGGGGTTCGGCGATGCGAGCATGTCGAAGTTGAGGTACAGCGCAATGTTTTTGAGCGCCGCCAAGTCCAGCGACTCCACGTAGTTCCGCGACCCGATGAGCCCGAGCTCCTCCGCACCCCAGAAGGCGAATCGCAACGCGTTGTGCACCGGCGGCGAACTACCCAGCCGCACAGCGGTTTCCAGTACCGCAGCTACCCCCGATCCGTTGTCGTTGATCCCCGGCCCCTCCGGCACGCTGTCCAGGTGGGCCCCCGCCATCACCACGTTGGTGTGCTCACCGGTTTTGGTCTGCGCGATCACGTTGCGGGCCTTGAAGCTTTGCGCACCGGCATCGAGCTTGATCGTGGTGGGCCCCGGCTGCCCGCGCAACTGCACTCCGGCGGACTTGGTCACGCTGAGCACCGGGATCTTCACCTCGGTGGTCGGCCCGAGCGTGCCGCCCATATGTTCTTCGTCGACGTTGTCGGCGATGATCATCGCCACGGCTCCGCGCTGCGCCGCGACGTCTTCCTTCTGGGCGAACGGGCAGGTGCCGCGATCGACGAGCACCACCGCACCCCGCACCGGGAGATCGCCGTAGTCGGCAGCCGCGCACCCCAAGCTGTTCGCCGGTGCGGGCACCAGTGGGCCGCTTACCCCTGCCGGCGGGGTTCCCAGGCTGAATTCCAGCGCGCGCGCCTCCACCGGCTTGCCGCCGACGGTCACCTCCGGCTTTTCGGCGTGAAACACTCGCGCCGAGAACTCGGGCGTTTGTACTTCAAATCCGCTGTCGCGCAAGGTATTCACCACATAGTCGACACTGGCCTCATATCCGCGGGTGCCCACCGCCCGAGTGCCGTTGTTGGCGTTGGCAATGTCTTGCAGCTTGGACAGGTGAGCCATCATCGCGTCGATCGTCACCTTGCCGCGCAGCGCGGACGCGAACTCGGCCGCGTCCGTCGTGTGCTCCGACGCGGACCGGTGGAAGCAACCGGTTGAGAATGCGGTCAGGGCGATCACGGCGAGCGCCGCCGGCAACGTCGTGAATTTTTTCACCATCGTGCCCCAGGTTAGACCGCGGCCCAAGCAGCCGGGATCAGGACACGGCGGGATTACACATACAGAGCGGTGAAGGGCGCAAAGGGGATGTTGCGCACCACGAACCACGCGAGCACCAACGACAATGTCACGACGGCGGCCCAGCGACGGTGTTGCCAACTGCGGACCCGCCGCCCCACCACGTGCCCATAGGTCCACGCAAGGTACGCCCACACCAACAGCACTACCGCCGCCAGGCCCAGAGCGTTGAACCTGGCGGCCGCCAACAGATTGCCGTGCATGAGGGAATACAGCATGCGCAGGCTGCCGCATCCGGGACAGTCGATCCCCAACAACGCCTTGGTCGGACATACCGGCAGCGGGCCGTTCGGGGATGTCGGGTCACCCGCCCAGATGGCGGCGCACATCAACGTCGTGGATGCGGCCACCACGAGTGGTGCACCCAAGCCCGCGTGCGCCGCCCCCCGGCGGGTCACCATGAGCGAGACCCGGCTTAGAACATCGCGGCAAGCGCCGCGTTGGTGTTCGTGTTCAGCGCGCCGACCGACATCAGGATGATGTAGATGATTCCGACGACGACGCCGATGGCCGCCGACCAGACCACCCATTTCTTGGCGCTGTCGGCCGATGCCTGCGCCTCGGCGTAGCGACCCTGTGCCCATAACCCGTTGACCTGGCTGGATTTGACGATCGCCACGATCCCGAACGGAAGACAGCAGAACAGGGTCACCAGAATCGACCACACCAGATAGTTATTCGGCGCTTGGGCGGCCGGCTGCTGCGGCGGGTAACCGGGAGGAGGCGGCGGCGGGGGCGGCGGTTGTGTCATGGACTCTCCAGTCAAAGGAAGTTAGCTGGCGTAAAGCGGTGCTTACCATACCCGCTCGGCCTCGCCTCGGCACTAGCAATGAAAAAATCTGGTGTCGGCAACAGCTGTCGCGACGCATTGGGGGCGCCTGCGTCGCGGCGCGAAGGTTCGATTATGGCCCGGTCTCAACATCATTCGAGATCCACGGCGGTGAAACGCGTATGGCCGCGATCGCGCGGACGCTTTGCAGGTGAGGCGGAAAATGATGCCCTGACAGACAATTGCCGACGGAACGTATTGCATTACCACGACATAGCCCTAATATCCGTGTTAGCAGCGGCCGTTAAGGAGCCATTCATGTCTGATTTCAGCAACGCGCTGAGAGCGGCGATGGCAACGGCACTCACGGGTGGTTTCGCGTTAGCGGGTAGCGTCACGGCTACCGCGGACCCTTCCAATACCGGTAGCTCGTCGGACATCAACACGCTCGCGGCCTCGCTGTCGAAGGGCTACGGCCTGAACAACTGCACCGCCCAGAACATCGACCGTGGCAGGCAATTGGCCGTACTCACGTGCGGGCAAAGCCCCGACCCGAAAGGACCGGCACAGGCGAAGTACGTCCTGTTCACCAACGCCGACAACTTGGCCACCGCATTCCGGGCCACCATCAAGGAGGATGTCCTGACGCCGTGCGGGGACGCCAACCAGTCGCCGTCCAGCTGGCACAAGGACGGTTCGCCCGCCAGCGCCGGACAGGCGGCGTGCGGCACTTACCAAAACGCCGCGGAGATCATCTGGACGACCGACGCCAAAAACACGCTGAGTTACCTGCGCGCGTCCAGCACCGATGTTGCGGCGCTCCACCGGTGGTGGCGCGCCAACGGTTGACGTTCCCGCCCGGGCCGCAACCCATCCCTCAACCGGTAACCGAAATACGTTCGCCCCTCTTCATTTCCATCAACCGCAAGGAGTCAAAAATGTCACATCTGATCACCGCGTTGCGCGCCGTATCGGCCACAGCTTTCACAGCCGGTTTGGCTTTAGCGGGCAGCCCCACCGCGATCGCGGAACCCAACACCGGCAGCGCGACGGACATGAACACCCTCGCCGCTTCGCTGTCGAAGGGCTACGGCTTGAACAACTGCAAGCCGCAAGAGCTGACCGAAACCGGTGAACTGGCCGAGCTTCTCTGCGGGCAGAACCCCGACTCCAGCGGACCCGGTTCCGGCGTCTACGCGCTCTTCTCCAACAGCACGAACCTGGGCGCGGCATTCAGTTCCACTATCAAGGACGTGGCCCTGGCCGCGTGCGGGGACGCCGGGAAGTCGCCGGGGACCTGGCGCCAGAACGACCAGACCGGCGGGCAGATCGCCTGCGGCACCTACAAGAACTACGCGACGCTGACCTGGACCACCGACGCGAAAAACGTGCTGGGCCACCTGACCTCGTCGAACACCGACGTCAACGCGCTCTACCAGTGGTGGCGCACGAACGGCTGACGTTTACAGTTGAGCCCCAATCAATTCCGCGACCGCGCACATCCCGGCGGGGTTGGGGTGCAACGGTGCGGGGCGACCCGGTAGCGGAACACCGTAGCGCGCCGGCAGCGTCGTCCACGGCTCGGCGGACCAGGCGTGGTGTTCGCGGCTGGCCGCGGCGGCGCGGATGATTTCACAGCCGGTTGCCGCCGCGGCGTCGGCCGTCATCCTTTCCAGCGTCGCGGCCACATGCCGGCCCAGGTCGGCGTCCGCCGGCGACAGCGGTGCGGCCGGCACGCCGGCGGGCGGCAGCATCGTCAGGTAGTCGACGAAGAAAATTCGTGCCCCGCCGGATCGCTGACGCACCGCACGGCCCACCGCACACAGCGATTCGAACACCGCGTCAAGGGCCTGATTTCGCGCGTCGCCATCCAACAGTTCGCGGATGCGGTCGCCCAGCAGCGGCAGGCGCCGCAGCGGGTGCGGCAGCGAAGCGGCCATCAACAGCGGAACATAGCCGACGTCGTTGCCGCCGATGGTGACGGTGACCAGGCTCTCCGAGCCGTCCAGCGCGTGGATTTGCGGTGGTGCGCCGCGTTGACGATCGGCGAGCACGTGCGCGGTGGTCGCGCCGGAGAAGGTGACGTCGACCAAGTCGTAGTGGTAGCGCCCGGCGATCAGGTGCGCATAATTGCGCGCGGACCGGCCCGACCACCGCGGGGCCCCCGCGGCGCGCGGTCGGATGCCGGGACCGGCGGCCATCGAACTGCCCAGCGCGACATAACGTTTCATCTGTCGGGGCTGGATGCCTGGGCCCAGAACCGCTTCGGGATCCGCCCGGCCCGCCGGGCCAGATAGCCGGCGGTGACGGCGGCCGACATCGCGGCGGCCATCGCGGCGGGATCGGCGGCGCGGGTCACCGCGGAAGCCAACAGCACGGCGTCGCAACCCAATTCCATCGCCAGCGCAGCGTCGCTGGCGGTACCGATTCCGGCGTCGAGCACCACCGGAACGCCTGCCCCCGCGACGATCATCTCGATGTTGTGCGGATTGGTGATGCCAAGCCCCGTCCCGATGGGCGAGCCCAGTGGCATGACCGCCGCGCATCCGGCGTCCTCGAGTCGGCGCGCCAGCACCGGGTCATCGTTGGTGTAGGGCAGCACGACGAACCCGTCATCGACCAATTGTTCCGCGGCCCGCACCAATTCGACGGCATCGGGCAGCAGTGTGCGTTCGTCGGCGATCACCTCGAGCTTGATCCAGTCAGTATTCAACGCTTCGCGAGCCAACTGCGCGGTGAGCACCGCCTCGGCCGCGCCGCGACATCCCGCGGTGTTGGGCAGCGGCGTGATGCCCAACCGGTTGAGCAGATCGAGCAATCCGGTGCCGCCCTCGGCGTCGACCCGGCGGATCGCGACGGTGGTCAGTTCCGTGCCCGACGCGACCAGCGCCTCCTCCAGCACCGCCAGGTTGCCGGCTCCCCCGGTCCCCATGATGAGCCGCGAGGCGAAGCTGCGGTCCGCGATCGTCAGTTTGAGGTCAGCCACCTTGCACCGCCGTCACAACTTCGAGTCGCACGGGAGCACCGGAAAGCTCAGAAAGCTCTGTCGCCCATCGCGATCGCGGCAGTACCGCGTCGTCCATCGCCACGGCGACGCCGCGACCGCCAAAACCCAGGGAATCGAGCAGCGCGGACACCGTGGTGTGCGCGTCGACGTCGACCCTCTTCTCGTTGACCAGGACGATCATTGGTGTACTCCCACCGGTGCCAGTTCGGAAACGATTTGTTCTGCCGTCCAGGGCGCCAGCAGAAACCCCGACCGGCCGTGGCCAGCGGCGACCAGCGTGCGGGCGTCCAAACGATGCACCAACGGCAGATTATCGGGTGTCATCGGGCGCAGCCCGGCGACACACTCGGCCAGCTCGTATTCGCCCAGCGCCGGCAGCACCGCGCACGCGTCGTCGAGAAGGTCACGCACCCCCGAGACGACCGGGGCGGTGTCGCGCCCGTGCTCGTATTGGGTGGCGCCGACCACCACCCCGTCCGCACGCGGAACCAGGTATACCTGCCGCCCATGTACTCGGGCGCGAATGACCCTCCGTGGCAACGGCATACAGCCTTTTCTCCACCGCAGCCGCAGCACCTCGCCCTTGACCGGGCGCACCGACAGGCCGGGCCACAACGCCGGTGCGTCAATTCCGTTGGCGATCACCACCGCATCGGCTTCGACGGCCGACAGGTCGTGCGCCGGCGGCGCCCACCGCACCCCGAGGCGCTCGCATTCGGCGTCCAGCGCGTCGAGCACCGCCCGATTGTCCACGGCCAATTCGGTGGGCGCCCGAAAGCCGTGCCGGATGCCCTGCGCCAAAAGGGGTTCGACGTCGCGGGCGGCCGATTCCCAGACCACCGGGTGTCCCTGCGCGGACAACCAGTCCGCGACGGTGCGCAGGTCGGCGACGTCGGCGCGGTCGACGGCCACCACCAGCGACTCGCGGGCGGTGACCACCTCCGCCGGCAGGCCCTCGGTGAAACCGCCCTCACGCCACAGCCGCAGCGATTCCAGCCCCAGCCGCAACAACCGCTCTTCGCCGGGCCAGCCCTCGCTGTGCGGAGCAAGCATGCCGCCGGCGACCCAGGATGCGCCCTTCTCACCGCTGCGGTGCACCCGCACCGACCACCCGGCCTGCGCGGCGCGGCGCGCCACCGCCAGCCCGATGACGCCGCCGCCGATGACGGCCAGGGACCCCAGCGGTGGTCCCGAAGGCATCCCGGTCATTGTCGAACCTCCCTTCGCCGGCATGACCCGGATCAGGTGTGACGGTAAGGGCAGGTCCACTGCAAGCCCGGCTTGCACAATGGGTTAGCCCACTCTCAGCCCCGCTCCCGGGACTCCCGTGTCTGGTAGTTCTCTGGGCTCCACGCTAGCGCGCTAGCGTCTCGGTGTGCAGCGTCCCTTTGATAGACGACTCTCCGTTCTGGCCACAGCCCGGCTGTATCTGTGCACCGACGCGCGCCGCGAGCACGGCGATCTGGCCGAGTTCGCCGACGCCGCCCTGGCCGGCGGGGTGGACATCATCCAGCTGCGCGACAAGGGGTCGGCCGGAGAGCAGCGGTTCGGGCCGCTGGAGGCGCGCGAGGAGCTGGCCGCCTGCGAGATCCTGGCCGACGCCGCGCGCCGGCACGGCGCCCTGTTCGCGGTCAACGACCGCGCCGACATCGCCCGTGCGGCCGGCGCCGACGTGCTGCACCTCGGGCAGGGCGACCTGCCGCTGGACGTCGCGCGCGAGGTTGTCGGGCCGGAGGTGCTGCTCGGCGCGTCCACCCACAGCGCCGAGCAGGCCGCCGCGGCGGCGCGCGGCGCGGCGGACTACTTCTGCGTCGGCCCCTGCTGGCCCACGCCCACCAAACCGGACCGCGAGGCGCCGGGGCTGGGACTGGTCCGCGCCGCCGCCGAGCTCGGGGCCGACAAGCCGTGGTTCGCGATCGGCGGCATCGATGCGCAGCGGCTGCCCGAGGTGCTCGACGCCGGCGCGCGCCGCGTCGTGGTGGTGCGCGCGATCACCGCGGCCCCCGACCCGGGGGCCGCGGCGCGGCGGCTCAGTTCGGCGCTTGCAGCAGCGAGCTGATCCGCCGGCTCAGCTGCGACGGGACCTGATCCGCGTCACCGGGCATGCACCACACGAAGACACCGGCCTCGACCTCGATCGTGCGGGGCAGGTATTGCCGGCGTTGGTCGCCGTGGCCCAGCGGCAACAGCGCCGGCGCGGTGCGCAGCTGTTGCCAGCTGGCGGCGAAGCCGGGATGCAGCGGCAGGTCGGCCACCTCGTCCTCGGCGACCCAGCGCATTTCGGCGCTTTCCCGGTTGGGCACGGTGTGCAGCAACTCGTCGGCGTCGGCGACCACGGTGGTGTAGCTCCACTGGGTGCCGCCGATCCCCGCGACCTCGGCGGTGACCAGCGTCGCGCGCACGGCCAGCCGCTCGACGAGCAGGCCGGCCTCCTCGTTCGCTTCGCGGACAGCCGTCTGCTCCGGCGTTTCGTGGCTGTCCCGGGCGCCGCCCGGCAGGCCCCAGGTTCCGCCCTGGTGGCTCCACACCGCGCGATGCTGCAGCAGCACGGCGGGTGTGCCGTCGGGCCTCGGCGCCCGCAACAGCAAACCGGCGGCGCCGTAGCGGCCCCAATAATGGGCGCCGCGCTCGGAGATCACCCAACCGTCACCGTCGCCCTGCACGGATCAAGGATAGGCAGACTCGGTCCTTGGCGGCCTTCGGCGCGTCGGCAATTGCGTCTGCCTCCACCCATCCACCCGAACATGCTCTTAGACTTCGCTTATAGCGGTCCGTGCAGCGAAATCCAGTGGCCAAGAGATGAGGGCTGATCAGACGTGACGGTTGAGCTGGCGCACCCGTCGACCGAGCCGCAGGGATCGCGGTCACCGGCCGAACCAGCCCATCCACGCTGGTGGTTCATCTCGACGACGCCGGGCCGCATCCTGACCATCGGCATCGTGTTGGCGGCCCTGGGCGGGGTGAGCGCCTTCGCCACCTCGACCACCATCAACCACCGGCAACAGGTGCTCACCACGGTGCTCAACCACACCGAGCCGCTGTCGTTCGCCGCAGGGCGGCTCTACACCACCCTGTCGGTAGCCGACGCCGCGGCGGCCACCGCGTTCATCGCCGAAGCCGAACCGCCGCCCGTCCGGCAACGCTACGAGCAGGCCATCACCGACGCGGCCGTGGCCGTGACCAGGGCCTCCAGCGGACTCACCGATGAACCGCTGATCCAGTTGCTGGGCCGGATCAATGCCCGGCTGGCCGTGTACACCGGCCTGATCGAAATCGCACGAACCAACAACCGGGCAGGCAACCCGGTGGGGTCGTCGTACCTGTCGGAGGCATCGGGGCTGATGCAATCGACGATCCTGCCCGACGCGGCACGGCTTTTTCGGGCCACCTCGGAGCGGGTGGACGCGGAAACCACCGCGTCCACGCAGATCCCGGCGCCGGTCATCATGGTCGTCGGCACCACCGTGGTCTTCGGCGCGTTCTCCCATCGCTGGCTGGCCCGGCGCACCCGGCGCCGCATCAACCCGGGCCTGGTCGTGGGCGCGCTCGCTATTCTCGTCATGGTGGTATGGGTCGGAACTGCGCTAACCATCTCTACGACGGCGAGTCGTAGCGCGAAGGACACCGCCGCGGAATCCCTCAAGACCGTCACCAATGTCGCGATCACGGCCCAGCAGGCGCGCGCCGACGAGACGCTGTCCCTGATCCGGCGCGGGGACGAAGAGAAACGCAAGCAGTCGTTCTACCAGCGCATCGACTCGATGCACCGCCAGCTCGACCAGTACATGTCCCGCAGCGACGCCGTGGACAAAACGGACCTCCAAGGCGCCGATCAGCTGCTGCTGCGCTGGCGGCAGGCCAACGACCGGATCAGCTCGTACATCTCGGTGGGTAACTATCGCGCCGCCACCCAAGTCGCGCTGGGCAGCAGCGAGGAAGATTCCACCCCGGCGTTCGACAAGCT
Source organism: Mycobacterium sp. (assembly GCF_025933915.1). Taxonomy (GTDB): domain Bacteria; phylum Actinomycetota; class Actinomycetes; order Mycobacteriales; family Mycobacteriaceae; genus Mycobacterium. Next base: position 14,039 of record NZ_JAICZA010000066.1, on the reverse strand, counting down.
GGAAGACGAGTTGGTCAAGGCCATGGACCAGGGCCGCATCCACCTGCGCAACGACGTCATCAACGCGCGCAGCGGGCTGTCCGGCGCGCAGGTGGGCGGCGTGGTGCTCAGCCTCGGCGCCGCCATCGCGGTGGCGCTGGGCCTGTGGCCGCGGCTGAAAGAGTATCGATAATGATCCGCCTGCCCATGCTCCGCCGGGCGTGCGCCCTGGCCGCCACGGTGGTGGTGCTGGCGGGCTGCGGGCACACGGAATCGCTGCACGTGGCCAGCGTTCCGACGCTGCCGCCGCCCACCCCGGTCGGCATGGAGCAGCTGCCGCCCCTACCGCCGCTGCCGTCCGACGGCCCCGATCAGAACTGCGATCTGACCGCCAGCCTGCGGCCGTTTGCCACCAAGGCGGAGGCGGACGCCGCGGTCGCCGACATCCGCGCGCGGGGCAGGCTGATCGTCGGGCTCGACATCGGCAGCAACCTGTTCAGCTTCCGCGACCCGATCACGGGCGAGATCACCGGCTTCGACGTCGACCTCGCCGGCGAGATCGCCCGCGACATCTTCGGCGCCCCGTCCCACGTCGAGTACCGGATCCTGTCGTCGGACGAGCGGGTCACCGCGCTGCAGCGCGGCGAGGTCGACGTCGTGGTCAAGACCATGACCATCACCTGCGACCGGCGCAAGCTGGTGAGCTTCTCCACCGTCTACCTCGACGCCAATCAGCGCATCCTGGCCCCCCGCGACTCGTCGATCGTCAAGGTGAGCGACCTGTCCGGCAAACGCGTCTGCGTGGCCAAGGGCACCACCTCGCTGCACCGCATCCGCCAGATCGACCCGCCCCCGGTGGTGGTGTCGGTGGTCAACTGGGCCGACTGCCTGGTGGCGATCCAACAGCGACTCATCGATGCGGTCAGCACCGACGACTCCATCCTCGCCGGGCTGGTCGAAGAGGACCCCTACCTGCACATCGTCGGCCCCAACATGGCCACTCAGCCCTATGGCATCGGCGTCAATCTGAACAACACCGGCCTGCTGCGGTTCGTCAACGGAACCCTGGAACGGATCCGCCGGGACGGCACGTGGAACACGTTGTACCGCAAGTGGTTGACCGTGCTGGGCCCCGCGCCAGCCCCGCCCACCCCGAGGTATCTGGACTGATGGCCGAACCGGATAAGCCAACCGAGCAGCCGGAATCCGGCTCTGAAGACGTGGCAGACGTGGCAGACGTGAACCCGGGCACCCAGCCGGCGGAGGCCGCCAGCGGCGCCTCGACCGGGCGGCTGCAGGCCACGCAGGCGCTGTTTCGCCCCGACTTCGACGACGACGACTTTCCGCTGGGCGCCCTGGACACCGACACCCCCGACCGCATGACGGTGGCGACGCGTGCGCTGCCGCCGGTCAGACAGCTCGGCGGCGGGCTGGTCGAGATTCCGCGGGGACGCGACATCGATCCGCGCGAAGCGCTGATGACCAACCCCGTGGTCCCCGAGTCCAAGCGCTTCTGCTGGAACTGCGGGAAGCCGGTGGGCCGATCCAGCAAGAAGGAGAAGGGCACCTCGGAGGGTTGGTGCCCGGCCTGCGGCAGCCCGTATTCGTTTCTGCCGCAACTCAATCCCGGGGACATCGTCGCCCACCAATACGAGGTCAGGGGCTGCATCGCGCACGGCGGACTGGGCTGGGTGTACCTGGCCGTCGACCACAACGTCAACGACCGGCCCGTGGTGCTCAAAGGCCTGGTTCACTCCGGCGACGCCGAGGCGCAGACGATCGCGATGGCCGAACGACAGTTTTTGGCCGAGGTGGTCCACCCGCAGATCGTGCAGATCTTCAACTTCGTCGAGCACAAGGACCAGCGCGGCAATCCGGTCGGCTACATCGTCATGGAGTACGTCGGTGGGCAGCCGCTCCACCATGGCAAGGGTGAGAAACTCCCCGTCGCCGAGGCCATCGCCTACCTGCTGGAAATCTTGCCCGCGCTGAGCTATCTGCACTCCATCGGCCTGGTCTACAACGACCTGAAGCCGGAGAACATCATGCTCACCGAAGAGCAGCTCAAGCTGATCGACCTGGGTGCGGTGTCGCGGATCAATTCGTTCGGATACCTCTATGGCACACCGGGTTTCCAGGCGCCGGAGATCGTGCGGACAGGCCCGACGGTCGCCACCGACATCTACACGGTGGGGCGCACACTGGCGGCGCTCACGCTCAACCTGCGCACCCGGAACGGCCGCTACGTCGACGGCCTGCCCGAGCACGACCCGGTGCTGGAAACCTACGACTCCTTCCACCGGTTGTTGCGCCGCGCCGCCGATCCCGACCCGCGACGCCGGTTCGCCAGCACCGAGGAGATGTCCGCGCAGTTGATCGGTGTGCTGCGCGAGGTGGTCGCCCACGACAGCGGGGTGCCGCGGCCCGGGCTGTCGACCATCTTCAGCCCCAGCCGCTCGACGTTCGGGGTGGACCTGCTGGTCGCGCACACGGACGTGTACCTGGACGGCCAGGTCCATTCGGAGAGGCTGACGGCCCGCGAAATCGTGACCGCACTGCAAGTGCCGCTGGTCGATCCGGCCGACGTCGCCGCCTCGGTACTGCAGGCGACGGTGTTGTCGCAGCCGGTGCAGACCCTGGACTCGTTGCGCGCGGCCCGGCACGGGACGCTCGACGCCGACGGAGCCGAGCTGTCCGAGTCGGTTGAGTTGCCGTTGATGGAGGTCCGCGCGCTGCTGGATCTCGGCGACGTGGCCAAGGCCACCCGCAAGCTCGAGGACCTGGCCGAGCGAGTCGGCTGGCAATGGCGGCTGGTCTGGTACAAGGCCGTGGCCGACCTGCTCACCGGCGATTACGAGTCGGCCACAACACATTTCATTGAGGTGCTGGATACGTTCCCGGGTGAGCTGGCGCCCAAGCTGGCGTTGGGTGCCACCGCCGAGCTGGCCGGCGACGTCGACGTGCACAAGCACTACGAGACGGTGTGGAAGACCAACGACGGAGTGATCTCGGCGGCGTTCGGGTTGGCCAGATCGCTGTCCGCGCAAGGCGATCGGGCCGCCGCGGTGCGCACGCTGGACGAGGTGCCGGCCACCTCCCGCCACTTCACCACCGCGCGCCTGACGAGCGCGGTGACGTTGTTGTCCGGCCGGACCAAGAGCGAGATCAGCGAAGAGGACATCCGCGACGCGGCGCGGCGGGTGGAGGCGCTGCCGCCCACCGAGCCGCGCGTGCTGCAGATCCGCGCGCTGGTGCTGGGATGCGCGATGGACTGGCTGCAGGACAACAAGGCCAGCACCAACCACATCCTCGGCTTCCCGTTCACCGAGCACGGGCTGCGGCTGGGCGTCGAGGCGGCGCTGCGCAACCTGGCCCGCGTCGCCCCCACCCAGCGGCACCGCTACGAGCTGGTGGACATGGCCAACAGGGTACGGCCCGCCAGCACGTTCTGAGATTGCATGCGCTAGCCCCCGTGCGTGAGCGCTCGTGCGTTAGCCCCCCGTCAGTTAGCCCCCGTGCGTTAGCCCTCGTCAGTCCCGGGCTTTGAGTGTGAAACCTCGGCTTTCGGTGTGAACACTGGGCGACGACACGCCGATGATCCCCGCCGTGGGCTCACACTCAAAGCCAATGTTTCACACTCAAAGCCGTGGATTTACAGCCGATTTCGCCAGCGCCTTTTGCACCCGGCGGATGATACCGGCTGGGCGGTCCTCCGCCACGACCCGGACGACGACCCACCCCATCTCCTCGAGCATCTCCATGCGCTGAATGTCTTTGGTGAATTGCCGCCGGTCGATGCGATGGTGATCGCCGTCGTATTCGACGGCCACCAGCCACTCCGCCCAACCCAAGTCCAGGTGGGCGACCGGTATGCCGTCGGCACCCAGCACTGGGATCTGGGTCTGCGGCCGGGGCAGGCCCGCATCGATGAGCAGCAGCCGCAGGTAACTCTCCCTCGGTGACTGTGCGCCCGCGTCGACCAGGTCGAGCGCGGCCTCCAATCGCCGCAGCCCGGGCGAGCGAGGGTGTGCCGCCGCGACACGCAGCACGTCGCCGACCTTGAATCCCGTTGCCCGGGCCAGCGCGTCCAGCCGGACAACGGCCGAACGCACCGCCCCCCGCCGGCCGATGTCGAAGGCGGTCCGCTCCGGCGTGGTCACGACGAGCCCATGGTGGACCTGGGTTTCGCCGGGGCACAGCGTTTCCCGACGCGTCAGCACCCCATCGGGGGGATGGGTGTTGGTGTGTATCAGCTCGACCGGGACATTGTCGGGGATCCATTCGGCGCCGTGCAACGCCGCCGCGGCCGCTCCCCCGATGATCGCCGTCCGCCGCGACCACAGCCAGGCCGCGCGGATGCGCAATTCGAGCGACAGCTCCGCGTCCTCCGGCGCGTAGACGTTCGGAAACACCGCCCGGTAGGCGGCCCGCAACTGGTGGCGGCTCAGCCTTCCCGATGCCAGCTCCTCGCTGCCGATGAACGGCGTTTGCCTCATGCCGCGAACCATCGCACGTCAACCCCGGTTCGCGAGTGCATCTGTGCACAAGGCCCGGGTTATCGGCTATGACGTCAGCACGTTCACGCAGTCACGGGCGATGGCCAGTTCTTCGTTGGTCGGGATCACCAGCACGGCGATCGGTGAGTCGTCGGCGGAGATCCGGCGCGCCCCCTTGTCCGCGCCGAGGTTGCGGCGCTCGTCCAGCACGATGCCCAGCTCTTCCATGCCGGCGACCGCGTCACGGCGCACGGCCACGTCGTTCTCGCCGATTCCGGCGGTGAAGCTGATCACATCGGTGTGCCCAAGCACCGCCAGGTAGGCACCGACGTACTTGCGCAGCCGATGCGTGAACACGCTATAGGCCAATTGCGCTGACTCATCGCCGGATTCGATCATCGTCCGTAGCCGGCGAAAGTCACGCTCGCCGGACAGACCCAAAACCCCGGACCGGTGGTTGAGCATGACCTCGACGTCGTCGACGCTCATCTTGGCGGTGTGGCACAGATAGCGGACGACACCGGGATCGATGTCACCGCTACGGGTGCCCATCACCAGCCCTTCCAGCGGAGTCAACCCCATCGAGGTGTCGATCGGCCGGGTGCCGGCGATCGCCGAAGCGGAGCAACCGTTACCCAGGTGCAGCACAATCTGTTTCAGGTCGCCAAGCGACCTGTCCAGGAATGCGGCGGCCTGCTCGCTGACGTAGCGGTGCGACGTGCCATGGAACCCGTACCGGCGGATCTGATGCTGCCGCGCCAGTTCGCGGTCCATCGCGTAGGTCGCCGCCGCGGGCGGCAGGTCGTGGAAGAAGCCGGTGTCGAACACCGCGATATGCGGAAGGTCGGGCAGCAGCTTTCGCGCGACCTCGATTCCCTTGAGCGCGGGCGGATTGTGCAGCGGCGCCAGGTCCGACAGTTCGTCGAGCCTCGCGATCACCGCGTCGTCCAGCAGCGTGGGCTCATAGAAGGCGTTGCCGCCGTGCACCACTCGATGACCCACGGCGACGACGCCGCATGTCTTCAGGTCGATACCGTCGTCGGCCAACGTGTCGAACGCACGGCGCAGCGCGGCGTCATAGTCGGGAACCGGCGACGCCGCCTCTCCGATCCGCTCCACGAGCCCCGTCGAACGGGCTGTGCCCGAATCGGGATCGACCACCTGAAACTTCAGAGATGACGAGCCGGAGTTGATCACCAGCACCAGGCGCGCGCTGTCACTTCCCATCACGGCCACCCTGCGCCTGAATCGCGGTGATGGCAACGGTGTTCACGATGTCTTCGACCAACGCGCCCCTCGACAGGTCGTTCACCGGCTTGCGCAAGCCCTGCAGCACGGGGCCGATGGCGAGCGCGCCGGCACTGCGCTGCACCGCCTTGTAGGTGTTGTTGCCGGTGTTGAGGTCGGGAAAGATCAGCACCGTGGCGCGTCCGGCCACCGGCGAGTCGCGCAGCTTGGTGGCCGCGACCGACGGCTCGATCGCGGCGTCGTACTGGATGGGACCCTCGACCGGCAGGCCGGGGTTGCGCTCTCGCACCAATTGTGTTGCCGTCCTTACCTTGTCGACGTCGGCGCCAGTACCGGAGTCGCCGGTCGAGTAGGACAGCATCGCCACCCGCGGTTCGATGCCGAACTGTGCGGCGGTACGCGCCGACGAGATCGCGATGTCGGCCAGCTGCTCCGGTGTCGGGTTCGGGATGATCGCGCAGTCGCCGTAGGCCAGGACACGATCCGGCAGGCACATCAAAAAGATGCTGGACACGGTGGAGACGTCCGGGACCGTCTTGATGACCTCGAATGCGGGCCGAACGGTGTGCGCCGTGGTGTGCGTGGCCCCGGATACCATGCCGTCGACCATGCCGTCGTACACCATCATGGTGCCGAAATACGTCGCGTCGCGCATGACCTCGCGGGCCTGCTCGACGGTCACGCCCTTCGCCTTGCGCAATTGGGCATACTGGTCGGCGAACTCGTCGCGCAACCCGCTGATGCGCGGATCGATCACCTGCACGTCGGCCAGATCCACTCCGAGTTCTCCTGAACGCTGGCGGATTTGGGCTTCGTCACCCAGGATGGTCAGGTCGGCGACACGGCGCTGCAAAACCCGTCCGGCGGATTGCAGGATACGGTCGTCGTCGCCTTCCGGCAGCACGATGTGCTTGCGATCCGAACGCGCCTGCAGCGTCAGCTGATGTATGAACATCTGCGGCGTGGTCACGGTGGGAATCGGAATGGCAAGCTGCGCCAGCAGATCGGTGACGTCGACGTGGCTGTCCATCAGCGCCAGCGCGGTGTCGATCTTGCGCTGCGAGGTCGCCGTCACTCTGCCCCCGGCCGAGGCGGCCGCGCTGGCCGCGTCGTAGGTGCCCAGCGCGGTGGCGACGATCGGCAACCGCAGCCGCAGCCCGGCGACCAGGGCAGCGATGGAAGGATGCAGCTCGAAGCCGCCATTGAGGACGATGCACGATAGCGACGGAAAGCCTTCCGCGGCATGGGCGCTGGCGACGGCGAGCACCACGTCCGATCGGTCACCGGGGGTGATGACCGCCATGCCGTCGCGCAACCTTTCCAGGACGTGATCGGCCGTCATTCCGGCGACCATGACGCCGGTCACCTCGCGTTCGCGCAGTGATTCTTCGCCGCTGACCGGCGTCCCGCTCACCGCCGCTTCCAGCTCTGCCACCGTCGGCGCCGACAACAGCGGTTCGTCGGGCAGCACGTAGCTGCGCAAGGAAGTCGCGCTCAGCGCCTCGTCCAACTTTTCTCGGATGGCCGCCACCCCGTCCGGCTCACAGCGGTTGGCCACCACCGCCGCCGTGTGGGCGCGCTGGGCGTCCAGTTCGGCCAGGCAGACCCCGACGACGTCGGCCACCTCAGCGGCGGTCCGCCCCTTGCCGCTGACCGTCAGCAGCAGCGGCGCGCCGAGATTGACCGCGATGCGCGCGTTGGTGGAAAGCTCCACTGGCCGGGTCGCCTGTCCCAGTTCGGAGTAATCGCTGCCGACGATCACCACCACGTCGCACACCTGGGCCACGGCGTGGTACGCGTCGACGATGGCGGCGATCGCCGCGTCACCGTCCGCGTGCAGCTGCTGGTAGGTGACGCCGACGCATTGCTCGTACGACAGGCCCGCGGTGGTGCGAGACAGCAGCAGTTCCAGGATGTAGTCGCGGTCCTCGCTCGGATCCTGCGGCGGCCCGCTGCGGTCGGACCTTGTAATGGGCCGGAACACACCGACTTTGGCGACCGTCGCGGTCAGCCGGTGCAGCAGGCCCAGCGCGATCGTCGACTTTCCGGTCTCCGGCTCGGGCGCGGCGATGTAGATTGCCCGCACTGGAGCGGAGACCACTCGTCCGCCCCTCAGGCCAGCCGCCGCAGCCGCGGCGCCAGGTCCTTCTCGAAAAGATCCAGGAACCGGCGCTGGTCGTGACCGGGCGCGTGGAACACCAGGTGGTTGAGGCCCCACCCCACGTACTGGCCGACCTTCTCCACCGCTTCGTCGGGATCGGAGGCCACGATCCAGCGCTTGGCGACCTGCTCGATCGGCAGTGCGTCGGCGGCCTTCTCCATTTCGATCGGATCGTCGATGCTGTGCTTCTGTTCGGCGGTCAGCGACAACGGCGCCCAGAACCGGGTGTTCTCCAGCGCCAGTTCGGGATTGGGGTCATAGGAGATCTTGATCTCGATCATCTTGTCGATGTCGTCGACGTTGCGGTCGTTGATCGCCGCCCCTTCCACGACCGCCGGGATCAGCTTGTCTTTGTACAGCTCCTCTCCCTTGCCCGAGGTGCAGATGAAGCCATCGCCGGCGCGCCCGGCGTATTTGGCCACCGCCGGGCCGCCGGCCGCGATGTAGATGGGCACCCCGCCCTCGGGCACGTCGTAAATAGACGCGCCCTTGAGCCGGTAGTAGTCGCCGTCGAAATCGACGCGGTCGCCGCGCCACAACTCGCGCATCAATCGCACCGATTCGCGCAGCCGTGCGAACCGCTCCTTGAACTCCGGCCACTCGCCCTGGTATCCCGTCGCGATCTCGTTCAGCGCCTCGCCGGTGCCGACTCCGAGGAAGACGCGGTTGGGGTAGAGGCAGGCCATGGTGGCGAACGCCTGCGCGATGACGGCCGGGTTGTAGCGAAAGGTCGGGGTGAGCACCGAGGTGCCCAGCAGGATGCGGTCGGTCCGTTCGCCGACGGCGGTCATCCAGGCCAGTGAGAACGGCGCGTGTCCACCCTCGTGTCGCCACGGCTGGAAATGGTCGCTCACGGTTGCACTGTCCATGCCGTGACCTTCGGCGGCGACAGCAAGCTCGACAAGCTCGCGCGGTGCAAATTGTTCAGCGGACGCTTTGTATCCGAGTTTCAGTTCAGCCACCCGTTCTTTCTACTCCTCGCGGCGATCACAAGCGCGGCGGAGCCGGGCGCAGCGGGTCGCCGCGCAGTCAGACCTACACTCGCGGGCATGGGATCGGGGCCAACCCTTGTTCAAGTGACCGACACGGTGTACCTCGCCCAGGGCGAGGCCGTTAACTGGACGCTGGTCGTCGACGGCACCGGCGTGATGCTGATCGACGCCGGATATCCCGGGGACCGACAAGACGTGCTGACGTCGCTGCGGCAGCTGGGCTACGGCGCCCGCGACGTACGCGCCATCCTGCTGACCCACGCCCACATCGACCACCTGGGCTCGGCGATCTGGTTCGCCAACGAATACGGCACCGACGTGTACTGCCACGCCGAAGAGGTCGGTCACGCCAAGCGCGAGTATCTCGAGCAGGCCTCGGTTTTCGATGTCGCCCTGCGCATTTGGCGGCCCCGCTGGGCAGTGTGGGGGCTGCACGTGCTGCGCAGCGGCGGCCTGATCCGCGACGGCATCCCGTCGACCCGGCCGCTGACCGCCGACGTGGCCGCCGCGCTGCCCGGTCACCCGATGGCCGTTTTCACCCCCGGGCACACCAGTGGGCACTGCTCGTATGTGGTCGACGGCGCGTTGGTCAGCGGCGACGCGTTGATCACCGGGCACCCCCTGTTACGGCACGGCGGGCCGCAGCTGCTGCCGGAGGTGTTCAGCCACAGCCAGCAGAATTCGCTGCGCAGCCTCGACGCGTTGGCCCTGCTCGACACCGACGTCTTGCTGCCGGGGCACGGCGAGGTGTGGCACGGTCCGATCCGGGAAGCCACCGCTCGGGCCATTACCGCTGCGGCAGCCACTTCTCGAAGGCGATCGGGGTGAACGGTCCCCAGGACGGCAGCGGGTCGGGGGTCACCCGGGCGTAGCCCGTCGCGTCGTAGAGCGCCTCCGCCTCGGGCTGCCGGTTGCCGGTGATCAAGTAGAGCCGCCGATACCCCCGCACCAGCGCCTCCGCCTCCAGCGCGGCCAGCAACGCGCGCGCGTACCCGCGGCGCCGGTGGGCGCCGTCGGTCCAGATCCGCTTGAGTTCGGCGGTCTGGGGGTCGTAGCGGCGAAACGCGCCGCCGGTCACGGGCACCCCGCCCACCACGCCGATCAGCAATCCGCCGTCCGGTGGCGCCAACTCGGCCTCGGGCACGGGCAGCCAGGTCAGGTGCGTACTCGGCGTGCCGCCGTATCGCTGTGCGTACTCGACGGCCAATTCGGCCAGCAGGGGTTGCGCCAGCGGGTCGTCGTGGGTCGCCGACACGAATCGCAGCCGGCCGTGTGGTGGGGTGGTTTCCGGCCTCATGGAAACTCAAACGCGTGTCGCGGTGACGTATTCCGGGATGAACTCCGCGTCGCCGGGCCCGGTGCGCCGCCGCTGTCCCAGCCCCAAGGCGCCGAGCAAGTCGGTGATGTTGCGCCCCAGCGTCTCCCAGCCGTGGGTCGCCAAATACTCAGGGACATAATGGTATCCACCCGGGTAGGTCAGGCTCGCCAGGTCGACGTCGAGGCCGCGCTGCCGCCAGCCGTCCACGAAGGCGCGCTCGGCCCCCAGCTGCAGCGGATTCCAGGTGGGCATGTGATCGGCGACCAGCCGGCTGCCCGGGGCACTCGCCGCGGTGACCCCGTGCAGCAAGCGGTTCTGTTCCTGGGGCGGCAGATACCCGACGAGCAACTGCTCGGCAACCCACACCGTGGGCTGGGCGGCGTCAAAACCCACCCGCCGCAACGCCGCCGGCCAATCCTGGCGCAGGTCGATGCCGACCGCGCACCGGTTGGTGGCCAAGGTGGCGTCGAGCCCGCGCAGCACGCCCGACTTGAAGTCGAGCACCTGCGGCCGATCGATCTCGAAGATCGTCGTCCCTCGCGGCCACCACAGCCGGTACGCCCGGGTGTCCAGACCCGACGCCAGGATCACCACCTGCCGAATGCCCGCCCTGCCCGCGTCGGCGAGGAACTCGTCCACAAAACGGGTGTGCGCCGCCAGCGCATCCATCAGCGCCGTCATCGCCGGGTCGTCGCCGCCATCGGCCGCGAACACGTGGTCCTTGATCGCCCGGGTGAGGTACTCGATCCCGACGGCGCACAGCAACGGCTCGGCGAACGGATCGTTCAGCAGCCCCTTGTCGGTGGCCACGGCCCGCGCGGCGGCGCCGAACGTCGCGGTCACCTCCACGTCGGCCGTCGGTGCCATGGTCCGCTCAGACGTCGGAGCGGCGCCGCAGGGTCAGCCCCACGGCCGCTCGCCAACCCAGCAACAACAGCGCGGTGACCGTCGCCGCCACCACGACGAAACTGGCGGCCACCCCCGCGGAGGTCGCCTTGCGCAGCACCATGCCGACAATCACCGTGGACAGCCAGACGACGACCCCGGTGGGGGCCACAGCGGTGGGCCGTCGCCAGCCGCGTGCGACCAGCCACCCGATGGCGGTGCCGGTGAGAAACGGCCATGCCGTCGCCGCGATGCCGGTGGCGTCGAGCCCTTCGTCGTGGCTGCGGCGCCCGAGGGCGCAGAACACCAGCACCCCGATGACGTCCACGGCGAGCCAGCCCAGCCACTGGAGCCTAAGCATGCGGCGAGACTACCGGGCAGCGCCGTCGATCCTTGACCCGGCGGCCACGGTGAACCTAGATTCGTCAGCAATGAATACCCATTCACTGGAGGGCCTCGCGGTGGTCACGGGCGCCGGGTCAGGCATCGGCAAGGCGATCGCGCTGGGGCTCGCGGCGCGGGGTGACCGCGTCGTCGCCGCCGATCTCGACCAGGCGGCGGCCTCGGCCACCGCCGGCGAACACCCCGACCGGATCACCGCGCTGCCGGTCGATGTGGCCGACCCGGAGCAGGTCGGCTCGCTGCGGGATCGCATCCACGCCGATCTCGGGGTGCCCAACATCGTCGTCAACGCCGCCGGATGGGATCGTACTGACCAATTCCTCAATGCCACAGCGGAATTCGCGCAGAAGGTGGTCGCCATCAACTACCTGGGGCCGGTGCATGTCTGCTCGGCGTTCCTGCCGGGGATGATCGAAACGCACGGCGGCGGACGCGTGGTCAACCTGGCCAGCGATGCCGGCCGGGTCGGCAGCGCGGGCGAGAGCATCTACGCGGGCGCCAAGGGCGGGGTGATCGCCCTGACGAAGTCGCTGGCCCGCGAGATGGCGCGTCACCAGATCACGGTGAACTGCGTGTGCCCGGGACCGACCGACACACCGCTGTTTCACGCCCAACCCGAGAAGCTGAAAGAAGCACTGGTCAAGGCGATCCCGTTTCGCCGGCTGGCCCGGCCCGAGGAGGTCGCCGCGCCGGTCCTGTTCTTCGCGACCGACGCCGCCTCGTTCATCACCGGACAGGTGATCAGCGTCAGCGGCGGGCTGACGATGGCCGGTTAGCGGCCGGCTAGTGGCAGGCTGACTTCTATGAGTGCCAAGACACCACCCGCCTTCGACCGCTACGACCCCCTGGGTCTGGACGCCTTCCTGTCCGATGACGAACTCGCGGTGCGCGACACCGTCCGGGAATTCTGTGCCGAGCACATCCTTCCCCACGTCGCGGAGTGGTTCGAGATCGGCGACCTTCCGGTCCGCGAACTCGCCAAGGGTTTCGGCGAGCTTGGCCTGCTGGGCATGCACCTGGACGGGTACGGCTGCGGCGGTGCCTCCGCCGTGCACTACGGGCTGGCGTGTGTGGAGCTGGAGGCCGCCGACTCCGGCCTCCGATCGATGGTCTCGGTGCAGGGCTCGCTGGCGATGTTCGCGATCTGGAAGTTCGGATCCGAGGAGCAAAAACAGGAATGGCTGCCGGGTATGGCCACCGGCGAACTGCTCGGCTGCTTCGGGCTGACCGAGCCCGACGCCGGATCCGACCCCGCTGCGATGAAAACCCGTGCGCGACGGGATGGTTCGGATTGGGTGCTCAACGGACGCAAGTTGTGGATCACCAACGGTTCGGTCGCCGACGTCGCGGTCGTGTGGGCGGCCACCGACGACGGCGAATCCCAAGGGATTCGGGGCTTTCTGGTGCCCGCCCGCACCCCGGGCTTCACCACCAACACCATTCACCACAAGCTGTCGCTGCGGGCCTCGATCACCAGCGAGTTGGTGCTCGACGACGTGCGGCTGCCCGCCGAGGCGATGCTGCCCGACGCCAAGGGGCTGCGCGGTCCGCTGTCCTGCCTGTCCGAGGCCCGCTACGGCATCATCTGGGGCTCCATGGGAGCGGCGCGCTCGGCCTGGCAATCCGCCCTCGATTACGCCACGCAGCGCACCCAGTTCGGCCGCCCGATCGCCGGATTCCAGTTGACCCAGGCCAAACTCGTCGACATGGCGGTCGAGCTGCACAAGGGCCAGCTGCTGTCGCTGCACCTCGGCCGCCTCAAGGACAGCGTGGGGCTGCGTCCCGAGCAGGTCAGCTTCGGCAAGCTCAACAACACCCGCGAGGCGATCGAGATCTGCCGGACCGCCCGAACGATCCTGGGCGGCAACGGAATATCGCTGGAATACCCGGTGATCCGGCACATGGTCAACCTGGAATCGGTGCTGACCTATGAGGGCACACCGGAGATGCATCAGCTGGTCCTCGGTCAGGCGTTCACCGGCAGCGACGCCTTCCGCTGATGAGCGGTCTGTCCTACACGCCGGAGCACCACCAGTTCCGCGAACTGGTAAGGGATTTCGTGCAGCAGACGGTCGTGCCCAACCACGAGGACTGGGAACGGCGCGGCCAGTGGGACCGCTCCCTGTTCATCGAGGCGGGCAAGCTCGGGCTGCTGGGCTTTTCGGTGCCCGAACATCTCGGCGGCCCGGGCGTGGGCGACTTCCGCTACAACGCGATCGTGATCGACGAGTTGCAGCGGGCGGGCGCGGCCGCCGAGGCCATCGCCTTCACGCTGCAAAACGACGTGGTGTTGCCCTATCTCACCAATTTGACGAACTCCGAGCAGCAACAGCGCTGGCTGCCGGGCGTGGTCACCGGCGAGACCGTGCTCGGCATCGCGATGACCGAGCCCGGCACCGGCAGCGATCTGGCCGGGATCCGTACGACGGCGGTGCGTGACGGCGACGACTACGTCGTCAACGGCGCCAAGACGTTCATCTCCAACGGACAGGTCGGCGACCTCTTCGTCATCGCGGTGCGCACCTCGCCGGATCGCCACCAGGGCCTGTCGCTGCTGG
>NZ_JAICZA010000106.1 GCF_025933915.1 Mycobacterium sp. | reverse complement strand
CCCGCATCGGGATAGTCGCGCGCGACGACCAGCTGCACCGGCGGCTCACCGTCGAACAGGCCTTGACGTACGCCGCCGCATTGCGGCTGCCGCCGGAGGCCTCGTCCGAGCAGCGCGACCGTGTGGTCGGACAGGTTCTCGACGAACTCGACCTGTTGCCGCACCGTGCCACCCGCATCCGCAAGCTCCCACCCGAGGTGCGCCGGTGCGCCGCCATCGCGATCGAGCTGATCACCCGGCCAAGCCTGCTCGTGGTTGACGAACCGACCGCCGGGCTGGATGCGGCGCAACAACGCCACGTCATGGCGGTCCTGCGACGCCAGGCCAACATCGGCTGTGTCGTGGTGGCGGCGATCTCGGCGCGCGGGTCGCTCACCGACGTCAACGCGTGCGATCAGGTATTGGTGCTCACGGGCACGGGCAAGGTCGCGTACCTGGGCACACCCCTTCAGGTCGAGTCCGCGATGGGCACCGCCGACTGGTCGGGAGTCCTCGCCCAGGTCAGTGCCGATCCCGAGGGAACCCACCGCGCGTTCCGGGCGCGGCCCCAACCGTCGACCGCCCCGCCAGAAGTCGCGACACCGTGGACGCCGCCGGCCGGCCTCCCCCGCAACCGCCAGATCCGGTTAGTGGCACGACGCGAGGTTCGCCTGCTCCTCGCCCATCGCATCTATTTCGCGTTTCTGGCGATCCTGCCGTTCGCGTTGGCGGGGCTGACGCTGCTGATCCCGGGCGATGCGGGCCTGACGCGGCCCGGGCCGGGCAGCGCCAATAGCCACGAAGCCATGGAGATCCTGGCCGCCCTCAACGTCGGCGCGGTGCTCCTGGGCACGGCGCTGACCATTCGCGCCATGGCCGCCGAGCACCGCATCTTCCGGCGGGAACAGCAGGTCGGGCTGTCCGCTCCGGCCTACCTGGCCGCCAAACTCACCGTGTACGGCCTGGCCGCGGCCCTCTGGACGGCCGTCATGTTCGCGATCGTCGTCGCGGTCAAAGGCGGGCCGGCGGGAGACGCCGCTTTGCTGCACAACGCCACGATCGAGCTCTACGTCACCGCGGCGGCCACCGCGATCGTGTCCGCGGTGATTGGCCTCACCCTCTCGGCGCTGGGCAAGGCGCTCCGGGAAGTCTTGCCGCTGGTGGTGCCGGTGATCCTGGCATCCGTGCTCTTCAACGGGAGCCTGGTGCAGCTGGTCAGCCTGTGGGGCTTGCAGCAGATCAGCTGGTTCGTCCCGGCCCAATGGGGCTTCGCGGCCTCGGCGTCCACGGTGAATCTGCGCAGGATCGACACGCTGGCGGCCAACACCCTGACGTGGACCCACTACAGCGGCTGGTGGGTGTTCGACATGGTGATGCTCGGGCTGTTCGGTGCCGTCGCGGCCGGCTTCACGCTCTACCGGCTGCGCGCGCCGCTCCCCGGCGATCACACCACGTCGGCCCCTGGGACGACCTGAACCGTCGTTCGTGGTTCCCCGCGGCGCGAGCCGGACATTAGTGTCGGCTTATGGCGCCAGAAATGACAAGCACCGCAGAACATCTCCGCAGCGCACTGGACGGGCGTTGGCGTGATGTCAGGAACCGGATGCGGACAACGCTGACCGAGGACGTGTTCCGCCCGCACTACACGCCGAACACCGTGATCGCCCGCACCAAGGTGGCGGAGCAGATGAGGATCATGGCGGCGTTCGGTGCGGCCGCCGACAGTTTCCGGAAAGAACACGGCGGCACCGGCGACGTCGGCGCGGCGATCACGATGATCGAGATGCTGGCGATGTCGGACCTGTCGCTGATGGTCAAGGCCGGGGTGCAGTGGGGGCTGTTCGGTGGCGCCGTGGAGAACCTGGGCACCGAGCGCCACCATGAGACCTACGTGCGCAAGATCATCAGCCTGGAGTTGCGTGGCTGTTTCGCGATGACCGAGACCGGACACGGCAGCGACGTGCAGTCGCTGGAGACCACCGCGACCTACGACCCCGAGACACAGGAGTTCGTCGTCGACTCCCCCACCCCGTCGGCCCGCAAGGACTACATCGGCGGCGCGGCCGAAACAGCAACCATGGCCGCGGTTTTCGCGCAACTGATCACCACCGAGGACGGCAAGCCGGTCAATCACGGCGTGCACTGCGTGCTCGTCCCGATCCGCGACGAGGACGGCGACGACCTGCCCGGCGTCACCACGTCCGACTGCGAATACAAGGGCGGACTGCCCGGAGTGGACAACGGCCGCATCGTGTTCGACCATGTCCGCGTCCCGCGGGTCAACCTGTTGAACAAGTACGGCGACGTCGCCCCCGACGGCACGTACAGTTCGCCGATCGAGAACCCGAGCCGCCGGTTCTTCACCATGCTGGGCACCCTGGTCCGCGGGCGGATCACCGTGGGTGGCAGCGCCGGCGCCGCCGGCCGGGTGGCGCTGGATATCGCCACCCGATATGCCTTGCAGCGCAGGCAATTCAGCGCGCCCGACGATAGTTCCGAGGTGCTGATCATGGACTACCTGGTGCACCAGCGGCGGCTGTTTCCGTTGATCGCGAAGTCCTACGCACTGCAGTTCGCGCAGAACGAGCTGGTCAGCAAGTGCCATGACGTTCAGAGCGCGGACGCACCCGACGCCGACGAGCAGCGCGAGCTGGAAGCGCGTGCGGCCGGGTTGAAGGCCGCCAACACCTGGCATGCGAGCCGCGCGATCCAGGAATCCCGCGAGGCTTGCGGTGGCGCGGGCTATATGGCCGAGAACAGGTTGATCGGGTTGCGGGGTGACACCGACGTCTTCACCACGTTCGAGGGCGACAACCACGTGCTGGTCCAGCTGGTGGCCAAGGAGCTGTTGACGGCGTACGCCGACGACATCCGCAGCATGAGCCCGGTCGAATGGGTGCGCTTCGCCGCCAACACCGTCGGTGAACGCGTCATCAAACGCACTGCGGCAGAAGCGATCATCCAAACGATCGTGGACACCCGTCAAGACAGCGAGGAAGAGGGCAGCCTGTTCAACCGCGGCACACAGATCAAGATGTTCGAAGACCGCGAAGAGTATCTGCTGGCTTCGGTGGCGCGCCGGCTGCAGGCGAAATCCAAAGAGATGTCCGAATTCGACGCGTTCAACTCGGTGCAGGATCACGTGTTGCACGCGGCGAGCGCCCATATCGACCGGGTCGTGCTCGAAGCATTCGTCGCCGGGATCGACTCCTGCACGAACGAGGAGGCCCGCGAACTGCTGGGGATCCTGTGCGACCTGTACGCACTGTCGGTGATCGAGGACGACAAGGCGTGGTACATCGAGCACCGGTATCTGTCCACGGAGCGCGCCAAGGCGGTCACCCGCGGAATCAACGACCGCTGCCGCGCACTGCGCCCGCATGCCACCACACTGGTCGACGGTTTCGGGGTTCCCGAGCAGCTGCGCTACGCCGAGATGCTGCACCCGGAGAACTTGTCGGACGCCGTCACGAGCTGACGGGCCGGCGGGCGAACCCGATCGGCGCCGTCGAAGCCGTTGGCGCGGCGGGTTATTGGTTCGGAACCTTGCCAAGGGTTTGCAGCTTGCCGTCCGCGCCGATCCGGAACTTCACCGTCCCGATCCCGGTGGGACAACACAGCTGGTCATTTCCCTTCTGCCACTGGTACTGAACGGTCACGGTGTCATCCGAGGGCGGTAGCACGGTGATATACGGCTTGGCGTTCGGGGTGGCGGTTCCGAGCGGCCTGTTGTGGTCGAAGAACAGCAGTTGCTGCGGGGTTGACTCGCTGGCGATCGTCGGGATGATCTGCACCCAAGACAGCCGGCAATTTCGGGTATGACCGCGCCCGATTTCAACCCAGATGGTGCCCGGGATCGCGATGGGAACCGCGGTGATCGCCTGTCGCACGGTATCGGCCGTCGGCCCATCGGAGGCTTTGCAGGTGTCGGGTTTGGCCTGCGGCGGTGCAGCCGGCTTCCAGCCGCAACCGGAGGCCAGCAAGACCAGCAAGATCACAATGAGCCGACGCACGCGGTGAGCTTAGCGAAGACTGTGAATGTTCCGCTGGTTTGGTCGGAAAGCCCGTTCTGAGCAGCCTCGGGTGGGGAGCACGACGTAACCTCGTGCGGAACGGATGGTCGATGGCGACCTGCGCTAACGCGGTCCGTGGCCATGAGTTTCCCCGGCGATTTCACACCGGCGTGTCGGCCGGTGAGAGAAGAAAGTAAACCGGGGGAAATTTCGGACAGCGGCGCCGAAACATGCCTGCTCCACAATGAACTCACCCGATACGGAGCTATCCCGTACGCACTCGACGAAGGGACGCAAGCGTGGCCAGGGAGTCCATGGCGCAGGACAACGCCGTGAACACCATGTGCGCGTACTGCGGCGTCGGTTGCGGCATGGTGTTGCAGATCACAACCGATCCGGAAACGGGCCGCTGTCACGTCGCGAAGTCGGTTGGCAACAAAGAACATCCGGCCAACTTCGGTCGGCTGTGCACCAAGGGCGCGACCACCGCGGACCTGCTCGGCGCACCGGGACGGATGGACTCGGCGCACGCGCGGACCGATCGCGGCGAACCGCTGGTGCCCGTCGAGATGGATCAGGCGATCACCCAGTGCGCGACGCGGTTACGCGCGATCATCGACGAACACGGGCCGGACTCGTTCGCGATGTACGTGTCCGGCCAGATGTCCATCGAGGCGCAATACCTGGCGAACAAGCTGACCAAGGGCTTCATCGGCACCAACCAGATCGAGTCGAACTCGCGACTGTGCATGGCCAGCGCGGGTTCCGGCTACAAGCTCTCGCTGGGTGCGGACGGGCCGCCCGGCTCCTATCAGGACTTCGAACATGCCGACGTCTTTTTCGTCATCGGCGCCAACATGGCCGACTGCCACCCGATCCTGTTCCTGCGCATGATGGATCGCGTCAAGGCCGGCGCAAAACTGATCGTCGTCGACCCGCGCCGCACCGCGACCGCCGACAAGGCGGACCTTTTCCTCCAGATCGCCCCGGGATCGGATCTCGCGCTGCTCAACGGCCTGCTGCACCTGATCGTCCAGAACGGCCATACCGACCCCGAATTCATCGCCGAGTTCACCGAGGGTTGGGAGGTGATGCCCAGTTTCCTTCAGCAGTACGCTCCCGACAAGGTCAGCGAAATCACCGGCGTCCCTGAAGAAGACATTCGCGCGGCGGCTCAGATGATCGGCGAGGCCGGCAACTTCGTGAGCTGCTGGACGATGGGCCTCAACCAGAGCACCCACGGCACCTGGAACACCAACGCCATCTGCAACCTGCATCTGGCCACCGGCGCCATCTGCAAGCCCGGCAGCGGGCCCTTCTCCCTCACCGGGCAGCCCAACGCGATGGGTGGCCGCGAGATGGGTTACATGGGGCCGGGTTTACCGGGCCAGCGGTCGGCGGCCTCGGCCGAGGACCGCGGCTTCGTCGAAGACCTGTGGGGTATCCCCCGCGGAACGCTGCGCACCGAGGCCGGCGGCGGCACCATCGACATGTTCTCCCGGATGGCCGAAGGACAGATCAAGGCGTGCTGGATCATCTGCACCAATCCCGTTGCCTCCGTCGCCAATCGCAAGACCGTGCTGGCCGGACTGGAACGCGCCGAACTGGTGATGGCCCAGGACGCGTTCCTGGAGACCGAGACCAACGAATACGCCGACGTGTTGTTGCCGGCCGCGCTGTGGGCGGAGTCCGAGGGGGTGATGGTCAATTCCGAGCGCAACATGACGCTGTTTCAGCCGGCGGTCCCCGCACCGGGCCAGGCGATGCCGGACTGGCAGATCATCACCCGGATCGCCTGCGAGATGGGCTTTTCGGAGGCGTTCAGCTACAACTCCGCCGAGGACGTCTTCGAGGAAATCAAGCGGTTCTCGAACCCGAAGACCGGCTATGACCTGCGCGGGGTCAGCTATGAGCGGCTGCGTCAGAGCCCGGTGCAGTGGCCGTGCGCGGCGGAGAGCGACCGTGATCGCAATCCGATCCGCTATCTCAATGACGGTGTCAGCCAAGCACAGTTGATCCGCGAAGACGGCCGTGCGCCGCGGCTGGCTTTTCCGACGCCCAACGGGCGTGCGGTCTTCTTCGCCCGCCCGCACCTGCCGCCCGAGGAAATGCCCGACGACGACTACCCGTTCCTGCTGAACACCGGGCGCCTGCCGCACCAATGGCACACGATGACCAAGACCGGCAAGGTCGCCAAGCTCAACAAGCTCAACCCCGGTCCGTTCGTCGAGATCCATCCCGACGACGCCGCCCGCCTTCACATCGCCGACGGCGATCCGATCGAAATCGCTTCTCGCCGCGGCCGCGCCGTTCTGCCCGCGTCCATCAGCGACCGGGTACGTCCCGGCAACTGCTTCGCGCCGTTCCACTGGAACGACGCCTTCGGCGAGTACCTGTCGATCAACGCCGTCACCAACGACGCCGTCGATCCGATATCGAACCAACCGGAGTTCAAGGCCTGCGCCGTCACCTTGACGAAGATCGCCGTCTCTCAACCCGATTCAGAAGCCAGAATGCCGACGGCCGCCGATACAGCGGAATCGGCGCCCACGGAGGTACGAGAAACCAGCGTGTCACAAATCGACTCCCTCGGCGAATTACTCGGTGTGACAACGCTACCCAAGCCGGAGTTCAATGAGCTCGGTCGCGCCTATCTTGCCGGGATGCTATCCGGGCTTCGGTCGGACGCGGGTCGGCGCACCGCTGGGGTTCCCACCCTGCCGCTGAGCGCGCCGTTCGATTCCAGCACCCGGCTGTGGGTGGACGGTCTACTGGCGGGGCTCTTCTCGCGCATCGACGGACCCCGGCCGGTGGCGCTGGCCGAGTTGGCTCAACCGGGTCCGGCCGTCCAGCAACCGCCCGTCGTGCCGGCCGATCCCCAACCCGCACCCGAGCGCGCTCCCGTCGTAGTGCTGTGGGCGTCGCAGACCGGGAACGCGGAGGAGCTGGCCACCGACATCGCGGCACAATTGGGCGACGCCAAGCTGCCGGTTGCCCTGCACGGCATGGACGACTTCCCGCTGGCCGAGCTGACGACCACGCGGGAACTGTTGCTCATCACCAGCACCACCGGTGACGGCGAAGCACCCGACAACGGCGCCGGCCTGTGGCGGGCGCTGACTTCCGAGAGCGCGCCACGATTCACCCATACCCGCTACGCCGTGCTCGCGCTGGGCGACTCCAATTACGACGATTTCTGCGGCCACGGACGCAATCTCGACGCGCGCCTCGCCGAGCTGGGAGCGACCCGCCTCGCCGGCCGGGTCGACTGCGAACCCGACTACGACGACTCCGCGGCGAAGTGGCTGGGCGACATCATCGACGCCTTGACCCGGACACCCACGTCCGTCGGCGGCGATGGAAGGGCGCCGGCCCGCGCTGCCGCCGTGACGGTGCCGTCGCGCCCGAGTCCGCCGCCGACAGGCGCCTTCAGTAAAAAACATCCGCTGATCACCGGCATGGTCCACAACACCATGCTGAGTCGGCCGGAATCGGCAAAAGATGTGCGGCACTTGGTGTTCAGCCTGCCGGAAGAAACCGTGACCTACGAAGCCGGTGACGCGCTGGGAGTGTGGCCGCGCAACAGCGACCAGCTGGTCGACGAATGGCTGTCCGTCACCGGACTGGACGCACAGACCCCCGTCGAGGTCGGTGAGCACGGGCTGATGTCGTTGCGCTCCGCGCTGACCGAGCGCATCGAGATCGCCCACATCAGCCGCGACCTGGTGCGGTTCGTGCAGGAGCGCACGGGCGACCCGAAACTCGCGGAGCTGTTGAAGCCGGAAAACAAACGCGCGCTGTCGGATTGGTCGTGGGGCCGCCAGTCCATCGACCTGCTGGCGCAGCTGCCGGTCATCGCCTCCGCCCACGAGTGGCTGCGGGTGCTCAAACGCCTTCAGCCACGGCTGTACTCGATCTCGTCGAGCCCCAAGGAGTGTCCAGGGGAAGTGCACCTGACGGTCTCACCCGTGCGCTACAACTTCCAGGGCGTCCCACGGCGCGGGGTGTGTTCGACCTACCTTGCCGACCGCTCCCCCGGCGATCGGGTCGCCGTCTATCTGCAGGCGTCAAGCAATTTCCGGCCACCGAGCGACCCGGATACTCCGATGATCATGATCGGTCCGGGCACCGGAATCGCGCCCTTCCGCGGCTTTCTGCAGGAGCGGCGCGCGCTCGGTCACACCGGACCCAACTGGCTGTTCTTCGGCGAGCAGCACGCCGCCACCGACTACTACTACCGCGACGAACTCGAGCAGATGCGAGACGACGGCTTTCTCACCGAGTTGGACCTCGCGTTCTCCCGCGATCAGCAGCAGAAGGTCTACGTGCAGCACCTGATGCGCGACCGCGGGGCGCAACTGTGGAGCTGGTTGCAGGACGGCGCCCAACTGTACGTCTGCGGCACCGCCGACCCCATGGCCAAGGACGTCGACCGCGCGCTCTGCGACATCGCCGCCGAATTCGGCAGCCTCGACCCGGACGCGGCGACCGCCTACGTCCAATCGTTGAGCGCCGACAAGCGCTACCACCGCGACGTCTACTAGCGCCGATTTGCCGCTGACGCCGAACTCGTAATGCGGCCGAAACATCGCGCATCCGCCGATGAAACATCCGAGTCGCACGATGCACTCAAAAGGTCGCGCACCTGAAGGAGTCGTCATCGTGGCTCGGGAGTGTGATGGACCCGATCGGGTCATCAAGAACGGCTGCCCGCTGCAATGTCGCCTACGGCACGGCGACGTGACCGAGAGCCCGGTCGATGAGCAGCTGGACTGGGCGGGGCTGACGGTCAACCTGGACTTCGCGTTCTCGCGCGATCAACGCGACAAGGTGTACGCGCAGCACCTGATGCGCAGGCGCGGCACCCAGTTCGGGCCATGGCGGCGCGGCGCCGACGTGTGCGTCTGCGACGTCGCCACCGACGGCGCGGAAACGCGACAGATCACCTCGGATGCTGTCTGATCAACCGTCGGAGTCCTCGGTCGACGACCGTAGCCACCGGAAGCGCTCGAAAATCCCTGTATGCCTTGAACATACGGCGGCGATGGCGTTCCCACGGGCGTCCTGCGTCACCGTCATGCGGGCAAATCTGTTTCCACGCAAGAGTTTCATTCATACTGACCCTAATCGTGCTTGACGAACGGGATTTCAAATTCTGGGTAGACTCTGCGAGTGGCAAATAGGCCGTCGTCATACCTGGTGTTGGCGTCGCAGCGCAGCGGCAGCACACTGCTGGTCGAATCGCTGCGCGCCACCGGGGTGGCCGGCGAGCCGCAGGAGTTCTTTCAGTACTTACCGGCCACCAGCCAGTCGCCGCAGCCACGGGAGTGGTTCGCCGGCGTCGAGGACGAGTCGATACTGCGCCTGCTCGATCCGCTGGACGTCGGGACTCCAGATCTCGCGTCGCCCGAGATCTGGCGCGCCTACATCCGCACGGTCGGAAGAACGCCGAACGGGGTGTGGGGCGGCAAGCTGATGTGGAACCAAACACCGCTCCTGCTCAACCGTGCCAAGAACCTGCCGGAGCGTAGCGGCGACGGCCTGTTGGCGGCCATCCGCGACGTGGTGGGCGAAGAGCCACTGTTGATTCACGTCTACCGGCCCGATGTGATTTCGCAGGCGGTGTCCTTCTGGCGGGCGGTGCAGACCCGTGTCTGGCGTGGCAGGCCCGATCCGGCACGTGATGCACGCGCCACCTATCACGCCGGAGCGATCGCCCACGTGGTCACCATGCTGCGCGCGCAAGAAGAGGGCTGGCGCAATTGGTTCGCCGAGGAAAACATCAAACCGATGGAGATCCCGTATCCGGTGTTGTGGCGCAACCTGACTCAGGTGGTGGGATCCATCCTCGAGGCGCTAGGACTGGACCCGCGACTGGCGCCCCGACCGGTGCTGGAGCGCCAGGCGGACCACCGCTCCGACGAGTGGGTGGACCGCTACCGTGCCGATGCCGAAAAGCACGGCCTGCCAACCTGATCAAGGGCAAACCCATCGCGGGCGGGCACGCTATCGCGTTCCAAGAGTTGAACGGCACGCACGTCGGGTTTTCGCCCGACGCGAGGAACGAAGGGCCGCGGCGGCCTCCCGCGTGCTGCCACCGTGGTGCCTTCGGCGGCAAGCCGCCCATGCCCCGCGGCCGCGCTACGGCCCGCCGGGATTAACCACACGCTTCACCCGGTTAGCAGCTCACATAGGCAAACGCTTCGGATCGAGGTCACCGCGCAGATGAGGCAGATCGCCCTGCAGGACGAATGTCCTATAGTGGGGCTATGCAACAGGCCACACAGCCGCGCTCTGTCCTTACGCGCCGCCCCACCATGGGCTGTTGTTGTCGTTGATTTCCTGACGCCTTCGGACGCTCAACGACGTGTGGCGCCAGACGCGGACAGCATCACCAATTCGCCGCGCGGAACCAAATCAGGCGCTGCCCACAAGCCATTCAGGAAGATCAACCAGCAATGATCGATTTGTCTACACCGAGCCGGGTCCCATCCGAGTCCACAACCAACAGTGGCATCCGCTGGCAGGCCGACACGCCCTGTTCTGACATCGCTGAGGAAAACAGATGAGCATTGCCGAAGACGTCACCCAGGTAATCGGAAACACGCCGCTGGTGCGGCTGCGTCGCGTCAGTGAGGGTGCGGTCGCCGATGTCGTCGCCAAGCTGGAATTCTTCAACCCGGGGAACAGCGTGAAGGACCGTATCGGGGTAGCGATGATCGATGCGGCAGAGAAGGCTGGATTGATCAAGCCGGACACGATCATCCTCGAGCCGACGAGCGGCAACACGGGCATCGCGCTGGCGATGGTCTGCGCGGCGCGCGGCTACCGATGCGTGCTGACCATGCCCGAAACAATGAGCGTTGAACGGCGGATGCTGCTGCGGGCCTACGGCGCCGAGATCGTCCTGACGCCGGGTGCCGACGGCATGCCGGGGGCGATCGCGAAGGCCGAGGAGTTGGCCAAGTCCGACCAGCGGTATTTCGTCCCGCAGCAATTCGAGAACCCGGCCAACCCGGCGATCCACCGCGCAACCACCGCCGAAGAGGTGTGGCGCGACACCGACGGGCGGGTCGACATCTTCGTGGCCGGGGTGGGCACCGGCGGCACCATCACGGGTGTTGCTCAGGTCATCAAGCAGCGCAAGCCGTCGGTGCAAATCATCGCGGTCGAACCGGCCGCCTCACCGGTCCTGTCCGGTGGACAGAAGGGGCCACACCCGATTCAAGGCCTCGGCGCCGGGTTCATCCCGCCGGTGCTCGACGAGGATCTGGTCGACGAAGTCATCACCGTCGGCAACGAGGAATCGCTCACCCTGGCCCGGCGGCTTGCCACCGAAGAAGGGCTGCTGGCCGGGATCTCCTCCGGAGCGGCCGTGGTAGCTGCCCTGCAGGTGGCCCGCCGGCCCGAAAACGCCGGCAAGCTCGTCGTCGTGGTGCTGCCCGACTTCGGCGAGCGGTATCTGAGCACTGCGCTCTACGCCGACCTGGCGGACTAGCCATGCTCGCAGCCCTACGTCGTGATATCCAGGCTGCCAGGCAGCGGGATCCGGCGGCCCCCACCACGCTGGAGGTGATACTCGCCTATCCCGGCGTGCACGCCATCTGGGGTCACCGCGTCAGCCACTGGCTGTGGCAACGGGGCGCGCGGGTAGTGGCGCGGACGTTGGCCGAATTCACTCGCATTGTGACGGGGGTCGACATCCACCCGGGTGCCGTCCTGGGCGATGGTCTCTTTATCGACCACGCGACCGGCGTGGTGATCGGGGAGACGGCGGAGGTTGGTGACGACGTCACGCTGTACCACGGCGTCACCCTTGGTGGTAGCGGCTCGGACACCGGAAAGCGTCACCCCACCGTCGGGGACCGGGTGATCATCGGTGCCGGCGCGAAAGTCCTCGGCGCGATCAAAATCGGTGACGATAGCCGGATCGGCGCCAATGCTGTTGTGGTCAAGCCGGTTCCATCCAGTGCCGTTGTCATTGGAGTCCCCGGACAGGTCATCAGCCGCCACGGGCGAAACAGTCCGGACGATTCGATGATGCCCGACCTCGTGGGCGTCAGCCTGCAGTCGTTGTTGACGAGGGTCGACAAGTTGGAGGCGTCCAGCGACGGGCAGCAATCTGGCCGGGTGATCCGCCCGCCCGAGGCCGGAGTCTGGCACGGCGAGGACTTCTCCATCTGACGACGGCTGCCGCCGGTCCCGACGAAAGCCGCTGCGCGACAGGCTGGTTCGCGGACGCGGCGGCGGGTTATCGGGATGTGGGCTGAGCGGCGTCACCCCATCGGTTCGCCCGACGCGCTGCGGCATCGGCGCGAGTGCCTCCGCGCGGCGGTCCTCGTCGGCGGCGGTGAACAGCCCGAGGGTGGGCCCCTCGTCCGGCTGCGCGACGGGCGCCGTGAGCGTCGAGGGGTCCGATACCTGGGGCGGCGACATCAGCGGGGGGCGGCGGCCAGCAGCGCGGGCCACGGAAACCTGGAAAAATTGCTCCCCCGCCTGGACTCGAACCAGGAACCCTTCGGTTAACAGCCGAATGCTCTGCCAATTGAGCTACAGGGGACTAACCCGATCGCGGGACGACTCTAGCGTACCGGCACGACCACGCCCAACTGGCGCGGGCCACCCCACCTGCCGAGTACAGGCTTCGGGAGCGACCGCGCGCGCACCCCACCCGGTGAGGCAGGATGGAGCCATCGATAGTCGGGAGGAACGCTTTGATCCGGTATGTCGTGGTGCTGGGACTGGGTTACGTGCTGGGCTCGAAGGCCGGTCGTCGGCGATACGAGCAGATCGTCGGCACTTATCGCGCGCTGACCAGCAGCCCCGTGGCCAAGTCGATGATCGAGGGGGGACGCCGCAAGGTCGCGAATCGCATCTCCCCCGACGCCGGCTTTGTGACGCTGGCGGAGATCGACGACCAAACGGCCATCATGGAACGCGACGTCGAGCGGTCGGCCGACGACACGCTCGAAGCCTCTAGTCGTCGCCGCTAGCCTGCTCCAACAGGCTTCGCCGGTAGGCCTCCATCGCCACCAGGTCGCCGAACAACGCGTGGTACTCGTCGCCCTGTTCGATCGGCGACATGCGCTGCAGCTTCGACTTCACCTCGGCGATCTGCCGACCCATCCACACCTCTTGCAGCCTGGCCAGCACGCCGGCGATGTAGCGCGGCATTTTCTCCTCGTCGACCTGGATGGCCTCGACGCCCAGTTCGCTGATCAGGCCCGCCGTCAGCGGCGAGGGCGCCTGATCGCGGACCGCCTCGATCCACTGTCCTCCGGTGATCCCGCTCGACGTGCCACCGGCGGTCTCGATGGCCGCGCGGATGGCCGCGTACCCGGGATGGGTGAAGCTTTCGACGGTCAGCGTGTCGAATACCGGCCCGGCCAGCGCCGGGTACTGCAAGGCCGACTTGAGTGCCTCCCGTTGGGGCCACAGGGTCGGGTCCCGAGGGTCGGGACGAGTGGCGGCGGGCGGGGCCGCGACGGGAGGCTGCTCCGCGCGGCGGGAGACCCTCTGTCCCGATCCGCCGCGGGCCGGGGCCTTGGCGTTCTTGGACTGGCTGCGCACCCGGTCGATGACCTGCGCGACGTCGTCCCAGCCGACCCACCCGGCGAGCTGGCGGGCGTACTCGTCGCGCAGCGTGGGGTCCTTGATCTGGCCCACCATGGGCACGCAGCGGCGTAGCGCGGCAACCCTGCCCTCGGCGCTGTCCAGGTCTATCTCGGCGAGCGCCGAACGTATCGCGAACTCGAACAACGGTGTTCGCCGGGCCACCAGATCGCGCAGGACGCCGTCGCCGGACTTCAGCCGCAAATCGCAGGGGTCCATGCCGTCGGGCGCGACGGCCACAAAGGACTGCCCCGCCAGATTCTGCTCGCCGCCGAATGCCTTGAGGGCGGCCGCCCGCCCGGCCGCGTCGCCGTCGAAAACGTAGATCAGTTCGCCACGAAAGAAGCTGTCGTCCATCATCAGTCGGCGCAGCATCGACAAATGCTCGTCACCGAAAGCGGTGCCGCACGACGCCACGGCGGTGGTGACCCCGGCCAGGTGCATCGCCATCACGTCGGTGTAGCCCTCGACGACGACGGCCTGGTGTCCCTTGGCGATGTCGCGTTTGGCCAAGTCGATGCCGAACATCACGTTCGACTTCTTGTACAGCAGCGTCTCGGGCGTATTGATGTACTTGGCTTCCATCGGGTCGTCGTCGAACAATCGCCGGGCGCCGAAACCGATCACCTCGCCGGCCGAGCTACGGATGGGCCACAACAGCCGGCGATGGAAGCGGTCCATCGGCCCGCGGCGTCCCTGCCGCGACAGGCCGGCCGCTTCCAGCTCTTTGAACTCGAAACCCTTGCGCACCAAGTGCTTTGTCAGCGAGTCCCAACCCGACGGCGCGAAGCCGCAACCGAAGTGATGAGCCGCCTCGGCATCGAAGTTCCGCTCGGTCAGATACTTTCGGGCCGGTGCCGCCTCCTCGGATTCCAACGCCGCCGCGTAAAACTCCGCCGCGGCCGCGTTGGCCGCGACGAGCCGGCTGCGGCTGCCGCGGTCGCGCTGCACACTGGTCGCCGGGCCGGAGTAATTGATGGTGTGACCGATCCGGTCGGCGAGCAGCTCGACCGCCTCGACAAAACTGACGTGCTCGATCTTCTGGATGAACGCGTACACGTCGCCGCCCTCGCCGCAACCGAAGCAGTGAAAGTGGCCATGGTTGGGGCGGACATGAAACGACGGCGACTTCTCGTCATGAAACGGACACAGCCCCTTGAGCGAATCCGCGCCGGCGCGCCGCAATTGCACGTAATCGCCGACCACCTCATCGATGCGCACCCGTTCGCGGATGGCGGCGATGTCGCGATCGGGGATCCGGCCGCGGCCCCGGGCACGCCCATCGCCCTCGCTCCATGGACCTGCCGGGCTTGACATCGGCTCAGTCTAAGGCGGCGACGGGCAAGGCTAGCCGGTTCCGATGACACCGCACGCGACGCGATCCATCGCGTTCTCGGTGTCCTGGGCGCCGTGCAGCATCAGCGCGGTCTTGTTACCCGCCAGCAGGTCGTCCCGGGTGAACGAGTCGGTGGTGGTGACCAGGTAGGCCGCACCGTCCTGGCGCACCTCGAGTGTCGCCAAATCGCCGCTCTCGGGCTTGCCGGTGTGTCCGGGGGCCTGGTAGTGGCCGCCGGCGGACAAGAAGTTGCCGGGCGCACCGCCGGTGGGTGCCACCGAGTCCGGCTCGCACTTGCCGATCTCGTGGACGTGCATGCCGTGCAGGCCGGGGGTCAGGATGCCGGTCGCCACCGTCTTGACGGTGACGGTCACATAGTTGCCGGTGAAGTCGAAGGTCGCGGTGGCCGCCGTCCGACCATCGGGCGCCTTCAACTCGGCGCTGAGCGAGCCGCCGGCGGGCGCCGGGGTCGTCGTCTCGCCGGTGGGCGCCGGCGCGGCGGTCTTCACCGGCGGGGTGGTGCCCGGCTGGCTGCTCGCATGCTGCGGTGAGCTGCAGGCGGTCATGGCGACGACGGGAAGCCCCGTCACGAGGAAGGCCATCAAGGGCGAGCCGCTGAATTTCTTCATGCCGGGCAGCCTACTTCGCGGCGGCCGCGTCGATTCCCGCACCGGACGACTTGCGACCGACGACCCCTTACGGACCGGCCTCGCGGGAATCGATCCGTTCCAGCCGACCCTCGGTGTACGAAGCGATTTGATCGACGATGGCCCGCCACCGCGCGCCGTCGTCGGCCGCGGTGTTGAAGGCCGCAGCAAAGACCGGATCGAGGGTTCGGGGCGCTCCCGCATACAGCCAGTGCGCCACCCGGTGGATGCGCTCACGCTGCCCGGCCTGGGTTTCCTGGTGCCGCGGATCGGACATGATGAATTGCAACGCCAGGATTTTCAGCAATGCGACCTCGGCCCGCACCAGATCGGGAACCTGCAACTCGGCCCGGTAGCGCACCAGCGGTCCGGGCCCGGCCGCCGCGCGGGTGGTGGCGATGGCCGCCGAAGCGAACCTTCCGACCAGCTCGCTGGTCAACCGCTTGAGTGCGACCGACGCGGCGAGCGTGGCGTCGTACTTGCCCACGGCGGCGACCACCGGCAGCGCGGACAGCCGTCGCGCGGCCGCCATGAAATCGTCGGCGCGCACCCGGGAAAATTCGGTCTCGCCCAGTTTGGCCAGCGCCGCGGCCTCGTCATCGTCGGCGAGCACCCGCAGGTCGATGCGTTGGGAAACGACACCGTCCTCCACGTCGTGCACCGAGTAGGCCACGTCGTCGGCCCAGTCCATCACCTGAGCCTCCAGGCACATCCGGCCCTCCGGTGCGCCCGCGCGCACCCAGGCCGCGGGCTCGCGGTCGGCGTCGTAGAACCCGAACTTGCGTGTCCCGTCTTCAGGT
>NZ_JAICZA010000197.1 GCF_025933915.1 Mycobacterium sp. | reverse complement strand
CAAGCTTTTCCTGATCGCTCATTTGTCGCGGGCGGGCTGGTTGCGGTGGTCCGACAAGCTGGCCGCGGCGCCGCTGCGGCCCGGCAAGGGCCCGATCGCGCTGCGGGTGCACCTGGGCACGCCCGGTGAGGCGCCCGGCTTCGACCTGACCGAGGCCGGCACCCAGAAGCGGCTGGCGGTGTGGCTGGTGAGTGACCCGCGGCAGATCCCGCAGCTTGCCGCCCTCGGCCCGGACGCGCTGGAACTCGGCCCCGACGACCTGACCCGCGTTCTTGCCGGCAACACCGGCCGGATCAAGACCGTGCTCACCGACCAGAAGGTGATCGCCGGGATCGGCAACGCCTACAGCGACGAGATCCTGCACGTCGCGAAAATCTCGCCGTTCACCACGGCCGGCAAGCTGTCCGAGAAGCAGCTCGCCACGCTGCACGACGCCATGATCACGGTGCTCACCGACGCGGTGAGCCGATCCGTCGGCCAGGGGGCGGCCACACTCAAAGGTGAGAAGCGCTCCGGATTGCGCGTGCATGCCCGCACCGGGCTGCCCTGTCCGGTGTGCGGGGACACCGTGCGTGAAGTGTCGTTCGCGGACAAGTCTTTTCAATATTGTCCGACCTGTCAGACCGGGGGCAAGATCCTGGCCGATCGGCGGATGTCGCGTTTGCTGAAGTAGTCACCCCCTGTGCTTGTCCGGCACGCGAACGTCGACTTGTGGTGTCAAAGCGCCGCTGCCGAGCCCAACAACTCGGCGTTGGGCGGCCACTCGATATGCTGCCCCGATGACTCGCCAGAAGATCCTCATCACGGGTGCCAGCTCCGGGCTGGGCGCCGGCATGGCGCGCGCGTTCGCCGCCAAGGGCCGCGACCTCGCACTGTGCGCACGTCGCACCGACCGGCTCGATGAGCTCAAAGCCGAACTGACGCAGAAGTATCCGGGGATCACCATCGCGGTCGCCGCGCTGGACGTCAACGACCACGAGGCCGTCCCCAAAGTGTTTGCCGAACTCAGCGACGAGCTGGGCGGCATCGACCGCATCGTCGTCAACGCCGGCATCGGCAAGGGCGCCAAACTGGGCTCGGGCAAGCTGTGGGCCAACAAAGCGACGATCGAGACCAACCTGGTGGCCGCGCTGGTGCAGATCGAGACCGCGCTGGAGATGTTCAACAAGAACGGCTCGGGCCACCTGGTGCTGATCTCGTCGGTACTCGGCAACAAGGGCGTGCCAGGGGTCAAGGCCGCATACGCGGCGAGCAAGGCCGGAGTCAGCTCACTGGGTGAATCGCTGCGCGCCGAATACGCCAAAGGGCCCGTCAAGGTTTCGGTCATCGAACCCGGCTACATCGAGTCGGAGATGACGGCCAAGTCGAACAGCACGATGTTGATGGTGGACAACGAAACTGGCGTCAACGCGCTCGTCGCCGCCATGGAGCGTGAGCCCGGCCGGGCGGCGGTGCCGTGGTGGCCGTGGGCGCCGCTGGTGCAGCTGATGCGGGTGCTGCCGCCTCAGCTGACCAAGATGTTCGCCTGAGCGAGAGCCCGTTGCCGCGAGCGTGCGTGTTTGCACTCGACACGCCAGGTGGGCGCGCACATCTGCGCACCCTCGGCGCAGATGGCTAGCTGGTGCGCCCTCGTTCGCTGCGGTAGCGGCGGACCAGGGCATCGGTCGAACTGTCCGATTGCGGCGCCGGCGAGGTGTCCGCGGTAAGCACCGGAAGCAGGGCTTTGGCCTGGGTTTTGCCCAGCTCTACACCCCACTGGTCGAACGAGTCGATTCCCCAGATCACACCCTCGGTGAAGACCTGGTGCTCGTAGAGCGCGATCAGCTGGCCCATGACCGACGGCGTAAGCCGGTTGGCCAGAATCGAGGTCGACGGCCGGTTACCGGGCATCACCTTGTGCGGCACGATATCCGCGGGTGTGCCTTCGGCGGCGATCTCTTCGGCGGTCTTACCGAAGGCCAGCACTTGGGTCTGGGCGAAGAAGTTGCTCATCAACAGGTCGTGCATGCTGCCAGTGCCCTCGGCGGTGGGCAGGTCGTCGATGGGTTGGCTGAAACCGATGAAGTCGGCTGGCACCAACCGAGTTCCCTGATGCAGCAACTGATAGAAAGCGTGCTGTCCGTTGGTTCCCGGTTCGCCCCAAAAGATTTCACCGGTATCGGTGGTGACCGGGCTGCCGTCCGCGCGGGTGGACTTGCCGTTGGATTCCATGGTCAGCTGTTGCAGATAGGCCGCAAAACGTGCCAGGTCGTTGGAATACGGCAACACCGCGCGCGATTGCGCGCCCATGAAGTTGGAGTACCACAGGCCGATAAGTCCAAGTAGCACAGGTGCGTTGGACTCCAGCGGGGCGGTCTTGAAATGTCGGTCGACGATGTGGAATCCGGAGAGGAAGTCCGCGAACGCTTCCCGGCCGATGACGGCCATCACCGACAGCCCGATCGCCGAGTCCACCGAGTAGCGGCCTCCGACCCAATCCCAGAAGCCGAACATGTTGTCGGTGTTGATCCCGAAGTCGTCGACGAGGCGCTTGTTGGTGGAGACGGCCACGAAGTGCTGTGCCACCGCGGCGTCGCCGAGGGCTTCGGTCACCCAGCGTCGCGCGGCCGTGGCGTTGGTCAGGGTTTCCAGCGTCGAGAACGTCTTCGACGCGACGATGAAAAGCGTTGTGGCGGGGTCTAAGTCGGCGAGCGCGGCGATCAGATCGGCGGGATCGACGTTGGAGACGAAGCGCGCCGAGATGCCCGCATCCGCATAGTGGCGCAGGGCCTGGTAGACCATCACCGGGCCGAGGTCGGATCCGCCGATACCGATGTTGACGACGGTGCTGATCCGTTTTCCGGTGGCTCCGGTCCATTCGCCGCTGCGCAACCGATCGGTGAAGTCGCCCATCCTGTCCAGCACGGCATGCACGTCCTCGACGACGTTTTGGCCGTCGACGACCAGTTCGGCGTCCCTGGGCAGTCGCAGCGCGGTGTGCAGCACCGCACGATCCTCCGAGGTGTTGATGTGCACGCCGGCGAACATCTGGTCGCGGCGCTCTTCGAGGTTGGCCGTGCGGGCCAGATCGACCAAGAGCCGCAGCGTTTCTCGCGTGATCCGGTGCTTGCTGTAGTCGATGTAGAGGTCGCCGACGGAGACGGTCAGCTCGCGGCCGCGATCGGGATCCTCATCGAAAAACTGGCGCAGCCGGGTCTGGCCGATTTGTTCATGATGCCTGCGCAGGGCGTCCCACGCCGGGGTGGCGGTGATGTCGGGGAGGGGATGCACGGAGGTCATCCTTCGACCCTATGGGCTCCGACGTGAGGGAGCCAGGTCTGGCGAGCCCGGCGCCAGAGCGGGGTCAGTGACCGAGCCGGCCCCTGCCCAGCCGCAGCAGCAGGATGGCCAGGTCCTTACCCTCCGGGCCGAGTTCGCTGTAGCGCTCGATGACCTTCATCTCGCGGCTGTGGACGAGCCGCGTGCCGCCGGAGGCCATCCGGGCCTTACCGATCGCCTGAGATACCTCGGTGCGCCGCTTGACCGCGCCGAGAATCTCGGCATCCAACCGATCGATCTCGTGACGTAATTCGTCGATGTCGGTGGGCTCTTGGGTCTCCACCGTCTCGATGCTCATTGCAGCTGCCTCCGCGTCTTCGTCGTGATGTGTGGGTTTAGGACTCATGCAGTTTCGGGCCTCACAGAAGACGAGCGCCGGGTGCCGAAGCGGGCCACGGGGCGCTGCGGAAGCAGTTAGACCACGGGCACCGCGGGCCGGCACCCGTTGGGAAATCGGCGGCGCCACTGCTGAGTCGAGAAGCGTCGTCGACACTGCACATTGAGCACGACTTGAGTGTGCCACTAAAAACGGTCCGTGCGCAAAAAAAGCATGTTTAAGCTGCGCTTTTTGCACTTGGGTGTAATTACCTCAACCGATCAAAGGCGGTTGGGAAAGAGCAGTTCGACACGCCGATTTTTCGGAGGTCCGCTGGGCGCGGTCGAGGCCACCCGCGCCACTCACCCGGTTTGGTGCCGGGGCGCTTCGTGTCACTGGCCGAGGCGATGTCGACCTCCGAAGCGGACCGTCTGCTCGACGGCCTCATCCACGACAGCGCCAAGCGGTAGTGCCCGAGGGTTCACCGCTGCTGATCGTGGCGGGGGTGGCCAGATCCCGCCCATCACCTTCACCGACAAGGCCGCCGCGAAGATGCGTGAACGCGTGGCCCCGCCAGACCCAGCTTCGGCGGGATCACACCGTGGCGAGCGCCCGCGGGAAGAGGACGTTGTTTTCCTTGTGCACATGCAGGTGCAGGTCGGATTCGATCTCTTCCAGACCGGCCAACATCGCCGTATACGAACCACAGGCATCCGACGGGACAGCGTAACCGCTGGTGAGCTCGCGCAGCTCTGCCAGCAATTCACCGGCGATATCGTGCTGCTTCATGTTCTGCTCCAGCGCGGTGCGCAATTCAGCGGAGACCGCGGCGTCACCGCGGGTGCGCAGCTCGGGAAAGATCATGCTCTCCTCGGTGCGCAGATGAGGTTCAACTTTTTCGCGCAGTTCGCCGAACGTGTCGCGGACCTGCCCGAGTTCGGGGTGGTTGTCCCCATGCACCCGGGCCACCTTGTCGACCAGCGCCGACATCCGCGGGAATTCGTCCCACAGGAACCGGTGGTGCGTGTCGACGATGTGCTCGATCAATGCTGCGTCGGCCATATCCGCCCAGTCGGCCCTCGGCCCGGGGACCTCGCCGTTCAACGCGGTGAGAACCTCGTCGACGTCGATCTGCGCCTCGTTGCACGCCGCACCGATCGGGCGTTGGCCATGGCAGCAATAGTCGATGCCGAAGCGGTCCAGTATCCGCGTGCGCGAAGGGTCGGCGGTGATGACATCGCCGAGAATGGTCTCGGACGTGTAGGTGGCCATCGCAATCTCCTTGGGGTCGGTGAGACGGGTCGCAGCTCTAATTAATACATGCTCAATGGTATTTATTCCGGGGCATGGCGCCAAGGCGAAGCCTGCACCGGGTGTCGCCATCTGGCGGTAGGTTAGGAACGCCATGACCGGATACCTGACCGACGCTGTGACAAGCACGTTTCCGTCCCCTCGAGCCGCTCAGGCCTCCGCGGCCAGCCAGGAGCTGCTCGAGGGCCTCAACCCGCAACAGCGCCAGGCGGTGGTGCACGAGGGTTCGCCGCTGCTCATCGTCGCGGGGGCGGGCTCGGGCAAGACCGCGGTGCTGACGCGGCGTATCGCCTACCTGACTGCGGCCCGGGGCGTCGGGGTCGGCCAGATCCTGGCCATCACCTTCACCAACAAGGCCGCGGCCGAGATGCGCGAACGGGTGGTGCGGCTGGTGGGTAACCGGGCCCGTGCCATGTGGGTGTCCACCTTTCACTCGACCTGCGTGCGCATCCTGCGCAACCAGGCCTCCCTGATCGAAGGCCTCAATTCCAACTTCTCGATCTACGACGCCGACGATTCGCGTCGGCTGCTGCAGATGATCGGGCGCGACATGGGGCTCGACATCAAGCGCTACTCGCCGCGGCTGTTGGCCAACGCCATCTCCAACCTGAAGAACGAGCTGATCGACCCCGCCGAGGCGGTCTCCAACCTGACCGATGATTCCGACGAGTTGTCCCGCACGGTGGCGAGTGTTTACGGCGAGTACCAGCGGCGGCTGCGGGCGGCCAACGCGTTGGACTTCGATGACCTGATCGGCGAAACCGTCGCGGTGTTGCGGGCTTTCCCGCAGATTGCCCAGCACTACCGGCGGCGGTTCCGGCATGTGCTCGTCGACGAGTACCAGGACACCAACCATGCGCAGTACGTGCTGGTGCGGGAATTGGTCGGCCGCGGCGGTCAGCCCGGTTCTGACGAGGTATCCGACGAGGTGCCACCGGCCGAGCTGTGCGTTGTCGGCGACGCCGATCAGTCGATTTATGCGTTCCGCGGCGCCACCATCCGCAACATCGAGGACTTCGAGCGCGACTATCCCGACGCGACGACCATTCTGCTGGAACAGAATTACCGATCGACGCAGAACATTCTGTCGGCGGCCAACTCCGTGATCGCCCGCAACTCCGGGCGCCGTGACAAACGCCTGTGGACCGCCGCCGGCGCCGGCGAGCTGATCGTCGGCTACGTCGCCGACAACGAGCACGACGAGGCCAGATTCGTCGCCGAAGAGATCGACGCGCTTGCCGAGAAAGGCGAGATCACCTACAACGACGTCGCCGTCTTCTACCGCACCAACAACTCGTCGCGGTCGTTGGAAGAAGTATTCATCCGCGCCGGGATTCCCTACAAAGTGGTTGGGGGAGTGCGCTTTTACGAGCGCAAGGAGATTCGCGACATCGTCGCCTATCTGCGGGTGCTGGACAACCCGGGGGACGCGGTCAGCATCCGGCGCATCCTCAACACCCCGCGTCGGGGCATCGGCGATCGCGCCGAGGCCTGCGTGGCGGTGTACGCCGAGAACACCGGGGCCGGCTTCGCCGATGCGCTCGTGGCCGCAGCCGAGGGCAAAGTGCCGATGCTGAATTCCCGCGCTGAGAAGGCGATCTCGGGTTTCGTCGAGCT
This sequence comes from Mycobacterium sp., assembly GCF_025933915.1. Lineage (GTDB taxonomy): Bacteria > Actinomycetota > Actinomycetes > Mycobacteriales > Mycobacteriaceae > Mycobacterium. The sequence goes on along the minus strand of NZ_JAICZA010000197.1, from coordinate 624 downwards.
GCTCGACGAGCTGCGGGGCCGCCTCGATGACGATCTCGGGGATCTGGTCGAGTCGGTGCTGGAACGTACGGGGTACCGCAGGGAGTTGGAATCATCCACCGATCCCCAGGAACTGGCGCGGTTGGACAACCTCAACGAACTCGTCAGTGTGGCACACGAATTCAGCACCGACCGGGCGAACGTCGCCGCGCTGGATGAATCGCTGCAAACCCCCGAAGACGAGGACGTGCCGGATACCGGTGTGCTGGCAGAGTTCTTGGAAAGGGTCTCGCTGGTTTCCGACAGCGACGAGATCCCCGAGGACGGCGCCGGCATGGTCACGCTGATGACCCTGCACACCGCGAAAGGCCTAGAGTTTCCGGTGGTGTTCGTCACCGGGTGGGAGGACGGGATGTTCCCCCACATGCGGTCACTGGACGATCCGACGGAGCTCTCCGAGGAGCGGCGGCTGGCCTACGTGGGGATCACCAGGGCCCGGCAGCGGCTCTACCTGAGCAGGGCCATCGTCCGGTCCTCCTGGGGGCAGCCCATGCTCAATCCGGAATCGCGGTTCCTCAGGGAGATTCCGCAAGAGTTGATCGAGTGGCGCCGCACCGCGCCCGCCCCGTCGTTCAGCGCGCCGGT
>NZ_JAICZA010000098.1 GCF_025933915.1 Mycobacterium sp. | reverse complement strand
TCGCCCTGCTGCCGGGCCGCTCGAACGGGGCGGGCGTCGCAACCGGCCTGCCAGCGCCAGTGCAGCCGTCCCGAGCGGCCGCTCCACACCCCGTCATCCACGGTCGGCTTGCCTGGGGCGTGGTGGCCGAACCCGGCGCTCGGTGCCAGCAGCACCCGCACCCGCGCCGTCCCGCGGCAGCCGGTGAGGCGCCGCAGCAACACCGCCCGGTCAGGGTCGCCCGGAAAGGCCAGTGCGTCGCGGCATTCCACGATGCCGTCGCGAGTGATCCAGCGGTTCCGCCAGATCAGGGTGCCCGGCTCGTAGTAGCCGCCCCATACGTGCCGCACGTCGGTCGGCGTGACCGCGTAAACACCGCCGCCGCCAATGAGATTGGAGAAGACGGCGTCGGAATCCCAGCGCGGCGCACACATCCACGCCACGTCACCCTGCGGCCCGACCAATGCGCCCCGCTCACCGTCGGCGAGCAGCGCATACTCACGCAGCACCCGGGGGGCGAAGGTGGTCTCGACGTCGATCTTCAGGTCAGTCATGGGCGTGTGCCTTCGACCTCCGTCCCACGCCGGTATCGATCTTTCCGGCGGCCATCCGTTCGGCAAGCCGCGAGGCCAACGCCATGATCGTCAACGCGGGATTGGCGGAGCCCTGGGTGGGACACACCGAGCCGTCGGCGAGAAACAGGTTCGGCACGCCCCACACCCGGTGGTCGGAGTCGACCACCGAATTCTGCGGCCCGGTGCCCATGCGGGCGCCGCCGATCAGGTGGGCGAAACGCTCGATGGTGAGCACGTCCTGGGCGTCGGCGGCGTGCAGGATGTCGCCGATCACCTTGGTGGAGTAGGCCATGTTGGCCTTGTCGTTGTCGCAGAGCGTGTAGTCGAACCGGGCCACCGGGATGCCGTATGGGTCCTTCTCGTCCGCCACGGTCACCCTGTTGTCCGGCAGCGGCAGCAGCTCGTTGAGCACGCCGACGGTCGCCCAGTGGTTGTAGTCGCGCATGTACTCGCGCATGGCGCGGCCCCAGTGCCCCTCGGCGAGCACGTGTTCGGCCCAGCCGATCGGCAACGGTGACACGGTCTGGATGGAGAAGCCGCGGGCAAACCCGCGCGAGAGGTCGGTCTCGTAGAACTGTTCGGAGGTCACCTCCGGGGGAGGCGCCTTGTACATCCGCATCTCCTCCGACCACCGGCCCGCGGACTGGGTGGCGCCCTGCACCATCACGTAACGCCCGACCTGATCCTCGTTGTTGCCCAACCCGTTCGGGAAGCGGTCGCTGACCGAGTTCAACAGCAGGCGCGGCGTCTCGATCGAATATCCGGCCACGGCAACCACTTTGGCGCGCTGCATCCGTTCCTTGCCGCCCACCTCGTCGTAGTAAACGACCCCCTTGGCCGCGCCGGTCTCGTCGAGTTCGACGCGGGAGGCCATGCAGTTGGCGCGGATCTCCACGTCGTGCGCCAGCGCGTCGGGAAGGTGGGTGACGTACGGGCTGGCCTTGGCGTTGACCTTGCAGCCCTGCAGGCAGTAGCCGCGGTAGATGCAGTGTGGGCGGTTGCCGAAGGTGCCGTTGACGATGCCGACGGGCCCGACCCGCATCTCGATGCCGAGCTTGTGCGCACCCTCCCAAATCTTGGCGGCCGCACCCGAAATGGGATGCGGGGCAAAGGGGTAGCGATGCGGGTCGCCCCAGGGCCAGTTCTGCCCGGCCACCGGCAGCTCGAGCTCGATCTGTTCGTAGTGGCGGCGAATATCCTCGTAGCGCAGCGGCCAGTCGGCGCCCACCCCGTCCAGCGTGTAGGTGGCAAAGTCGCTGGGGTGAAACCGCGGGGTGTAGCCGGCGTAGTGGACCATGGAGCCGCCGACGCCGCGTCCGGAGTTGTTCTTGCCCAGCTCAATTGGGTCGTCACCGCCGATGATGCGCTTCTGTGTCCAGTACAGCGCGTGGGAGCCGGCCTCGTCGGACACCCAGTCCTCGTCGGGGTGCCAGAACGGGCCGGCCTCGAGGATCACGACCCGCCAGCCGGCCCGCGCCAGCCGCTGCGCCAGTACCGAGCCGCCGGCGCCGGCGCCGACGACAACAAGGTCGACCTCGTCGTCGTCGCGGTAGCGGCGCATGGTCTTCTCGCCGGGCAGGTCGCGCGAATGCACGTCGAGCAGGAACCGGGAATCGTTGTCTTTCGGTCCGACGGCCCCCTTCAAAAGGCCTCGCCAGAAGTCGCCCATCACACCTCGCCGTTCTGCACGACCTGCACGGGGTCTTCGTCGGTGGCGCCGGGGGTCTCGTACGGTTCGCGCGCGGCGGCGGGCCCGGTGGCGCCGCCGAGGCGCATGAACCCGCGCGGGTAGGCGGGGCCGCCGAATCCGATCTCGTTCCACGCCCACGGGTGGGAGTAGAAGCCGGACAGCGTCATTCGCATGCACACCGACCAGGCGCGCTTGACGTTGAGGTTCTCCCAGGCGCCGCCCTCCAGGTCGCCCCGGGAGAACCGGTCGATGATCGCCTCGCGGGTTTCGGGCTCTGCGGCGGCGAAGGAGGGTGCGCCGTATTTGGCCGCCGCGGTCTCATTGAGCCCGCGCAGCACCAACCGCCACGCGTCGCGGTCGTCGGGCATATCCGCGTACTGGTAACCGTCGAGGCGTCCGTCGGCGAGCTTGGAGTCGACGAATTCGGCCGCCGGCACGCGCGGCTCGACGTCCTGCGCCAGCACCGTGTCGCAGAACGCGCGCAGGCACGGTTCTTCTTCGGCGGTGAAAAACCGCAGTGGGCCGGGAGGTTCCAGCCGGGCCAGCACCACTTTCCTGGTGGCCTCGTCCCAGTTGCCGGCGTTTTCCAGCACGTCGAAATCCGGGTAACGCCCGATCATCTGCGGAGTGGTGCCGTGGCGCTGCTGGGGAAGCCACGACGGGTGCGGAGGCTTGCCATCCGGGCGCAGGTTGGGCAGGTGGTCCGGGCGCGAGGTGTCAGCCATCTCGCTTATCCCCGGAACCGCTCGCGGCGCAGGATCGACGCCAGCAACCCCATCCCTCCGACCATGCACATCAATCCCGGCGCGGCGATCGGCGGGCCCATGGGCACGTTGTAGGACGCGTGTTTCCATCCGCCCGGCTTGCGCGCGACGCCGCGCGCGTGCAGGTATTCGCCCATCAGCCCGTTCGCCGTGTAGATGCCGGCGGTGATCGGCAGCCAGAGTTTGGCCCAGCGCCGCGAGAACACACCGCCGATTCCGGCGACGACCACCGGTGGGGTCACCACGATCGGGCTCCACATCCACTTGTTGCCGAAGCTGGCCTTGTAGTGCTCGAAATAGATTTCGGCCGTCGTGACAAGCGCCGCAATGGCGGTCAACCCGGACAGCGAGCGTTCGAAACGACCGTGCGCGACGTCGTACAGCGCCCGCTCGGCAAGCTGCGAGACCTCGCCCTCGCCTCGGTCACCGTTGCCTGACAACAACATTGGATTCCCTTCCTGACCCGTTCGGTCACCGCACCGTCGATCGCTGGCGCGGCTTGATTCCCTGGTGAACCGCGTGATCGTCTGCGCGGCCCGCGAAAGCACGTTCTTGGGTCCGCTACGTCGTCATGCTCACCGGCTCACCTCCACGACGCGACACGCCCCGGCATCCACCGCTCGCCGCGCAACGGACCAAGGTGGCCGCCCCGGAAAGCTGGTGAAGCGCCCGGCTGCGTGTTCAACCGAGGTGGTCCAGACGGCATGCGGGCATGCGTCCTGACCTTCCGCTTTCGGTAGGTACCCCGTTCCACCGCCGGTTAACCTGGGAGAATGGTGTCCGATTACCAGCGCGGGCCGCGGCGGTCGGGGTGGACGAGAGGCCGCAGCAGGGTGTTGTCGGATGGCGACAACGGTCCGCCGTGGCGTTGTCCGGTTTGGGCAAACCCGCCGCGCGGTCCCCGCATCACCATGGAGTCAGGAAGCAGCCCTGACGACACCCCGCTCCTGTGAAAGGACACAAGTGCGATGGCGAGTACCCCACGGTGGTTGACGCGGCAGGAATATGCCCGTCCGCAACAGCGAGCTCGGCTTGCTGCGCTCGCGGCACTGCTGGTCGGTGCGATCGTCGAGTGACGTAACGCATCCACCACAAGTCAGCCAAATCTCAATTATCAGTGAACACACGTGATTTCGAGGTCGATTTTTCATGCTTGTCGCCAATAAGGCCCGCCATAACAGGTTCCGCGTACACCCGCCTGCGGGCACGCGGCGTGTGACGTCGGGGCATCCCGGCCTGTCGCTGCGCACACATTTCCAGCCCGGCATGCTCGTAGTGCAGGTATACGGGCCGATCGAGGCGGGCAATGCTGCCCGGCTGAACGACCACATCACCGATCTGGCGAACCCCGACCGGCCGTTGATCCTCGACCTTCGAGGTGTGAACTTCATCAACGACGACGGCTTTCATGCGTTGGTCAGAATCGCCGAGTACTCACACAGAACGGGGATGCGATGGGCGCTGGTCACCAGCGAGGCCGTCGATCGGCTCCTGAGTGGCACGTCCAGCACCTACCGGCTACCCACCGCGGCCTCGGTGGATGAGGCCATGCAGCGGTTGACATCTCACGACCCGGCTTGGTCTCTACCGCACCGGGTGGTCACTACCGCCAGGGAGCTCACGAGGTGCTGATACGAGCAGACGGTTGGCAAACAGCATTGACGGCCCACGGGCGGACGAAGAAGAGGTGATGGCTTGTGGTCGCGATCGAGTGGCTTGACCAGGACAGTCTCTGGGCTCTCTCCCGGCGAACTGACAGGCTGGGTGTGTTGTCGGTGTACGTGCACGCCGATCCCCGGCAAGACCCGAATTTGCAAGCGACCGCAATCGATTTGAAGAACCGATTCCGGGAACTGCAATCCCGGATTGTCGGGGATATGGGTGCACCGGGGAGCCGCGAGGTGGTTGCCGCACTGGAGCGGCTCCGCGAGCAAGTCGAGAGCCTGACAAGCCCGGCGGCCTCGGGCCGCGGCCGAATCGTCTTCGCCGGGTTGGACAGCGGCTGGATGCTGCGGCTGGAGAGCGCGATGCCGGTGACCAATCGGGTGGTATTGGGCGACGCCCCGTTCATCCACCCGCTGCTGGAGTTGCTCGACGAGGGTCGGGCGGCAGGCGTGGTCCTGATTTCCGCGCAGGACGCCCGGCTGCTCGAATGGCGAGCCGGATCGCTGCAGCTGCTGACGCGAATCGAGCAGCCCTATGTTCAGGCGGCACATGAGCGTGCGGGTCAAATCGGGGGCGGTCCCGACGGGCAGTTCCATACCCCGATGCGCGAACAGCGCCGAGCGCGTGATCGGGACCGGATGCTGCAATTCCTGGACCGGGTCGCCGAAGCGGCCGCCGACTTGGCCGGATATCGCGGCTGGGAGCGCATCCTCGTCAGTGGCGGGGAGCGCTGGACCGAGCCGGCCGTCGCGAGGTTCCCCCGGGCGCTGCGTGCCAAGGTGTTCGCCGACGCTCGGATTTCTCGGGTTTTCAATGGGCACAATGACGTTGAACTGGCCATGGCCGTGACCCAATGGGTTCGCGACCAGCAGGCCGAGCACGAGCGGCGGCTTCTGGAACGTGTGCGCGACGTCGCCGGATCCGGACGCGCCGCCCTCGGGTTGTCCGAGGTGACCGCGGTGTTGAACGCGGGCCGCGCCGCGCATTTGGTGTATGACCCGCAGGTCCGCTACCAGGGGACCGTGGGCGCCGACGGAGCGCTCTACGGCGGCGACGAGGTCGGCCCGAACGGATATCCGGTGACCCCGGAGCCCCGGCTGACCGAGCGGCTGGTCGAGCGGGCGCTGATGACCGGGGCGAGGATCAGTCCCGTCGACGGCGCGGCCGACGCAGGGCTCAAGGACGCCGACGGCGTCGCCGCGCTACTGCGCTGGTGAAAACGGCGCCCGCGTCACTTCCAGAGGTGCGGCGGGCCTCGCGTCGGCTGTCGGCATCACCCCGTCGGCAAACAGCCTGACCAAAACCGCCAAGGCCGCTGATGTGCCATGATGTCGGAGCTGTCAAGACTCAGGGAGCAGCGGTGGATCTCAATTTTTCGATGGTCACACGACCGGTCGAGCGGCTGATCGCCACAGCGCAGAACGGGCTGGAAGTCTTGCGTCTGGGGGGTTTGGAAACCGGCACGGTGCCGTCGCCGTCGCAGATCGTCGAGAGCGTGTCGATGTACAAGCTCCGGCGTTATTTCCCGCCGGACAGCAGGCCCGGCCAGTCGCCCGCCGGGCCGCCCGTGCTGATGGTGCATCCGATGATGATGTCGGCCGACATGTGGGACGTCACCCGCGACGAAGGCGCGGTGGGGATCCTGCACGCCCACGGCCTTGATCCCTGGGTCATCGACTTCGGCGAACCCGACAAGATCGAAGGCGGCATGCGCCGGACCCTGGCCGATCACATCGTCGCGCTGGGCCAGGCCATCGACACCGTCAAGGATGTGACCGGCAGCGATGTGCACCTGGTCGGCTATTCCCAGGGCGGCATGTGGTGCTATCAGGTCGCCGCGTACCGGCGCTCCAAGAATCTTGCCAGCATCGTCGCGTTCGGCTCGCCGGTGGACACCCTGGCCGCGTTGCCCATGGGCATCCCGGCAAATTTCGGCGCGGCGGCGGCCAACTTCATGGCCGATCACGTGTTCAGCCGGCTGGCCATCCCCAGCTGGATGGCGCGCACCGGGTTCCAGATGATGGATCCGCTCAAGACGGCCAAAGCGCGGGTCGACTTCGTGCGCCAATTGCACGATCGCGAGGCGCTGCTGTCGCGCGAGCAGCAACGCCGCTTCCTGGAACGCGAAGGCTGGATCGCGTGGTCCGGCCCGGCGATCTCCGAGCTCCTCAAGCAGTTCATCGCCCACAACCGGATGATGACCGGTGGTTTCGCCGTCAACGGGCAGATGGTCACGCTCACCGACATCACCTGTCCGGTGCTGGCCTTCGTCGGCGAGGTCGACGACATCGGGCAGCCGGCCTCGGTGCGCGGCATCCGGCGGGCGGCGCCGTACGCCGAGGTTTACGAGTGCACCATCCGGACGGGCCACTTCGGCCTGGTCGTCGGGTCCAAGGCCGCCCAGCACAGCTGGCCGACCGTCGCCGAATGGGTGCGATGGCTGTCCGCCGGCGGCGACAAGCCCACCAGCATCGAGCTGATGGCCGATCAGCCCGACGAGCACACCGACAGCGGCGTGGCGTTGAGCTCCCGGCTCGCGCACGGGATCGGGGAAGCCTCCGAGGCGGCGCTGGGCATCGTGCGCGGCGCGGCCAACACCGTCGTCGCTGCCAACAAATCGGTGCGCACCCTGGCCGTCGAGACGGCCCGCACCCTGCCGCGACTGGTCCGGCTGGGACAGATCAACGACCACACCAGGATCTCGCTGGGCCGCATCATCGAGGAACAGGCCCACGACGCCCCGCAGGGGGAATTCCTGTTGTTCGACGGGCGGGTGCACACCTACGAGGCGGTGAACCGGCGCATCAACAACGTCGTCCGCGGCCTGATCGAGGTCGGCGTGCGACAGGGCGACAGGGTCGGCGTGCTGATGGAGACCCGGCCCAGCGCGCTGGTGGCCATCGCCGCGCTGTCCCGGCTCGGTGCGATCGCGGTGGTGATGCGGCCCGACGCCGACCTGGCCGCGTCGGTACGGCTCGGGGGAGTGAGCGAGATCCTGACCGACCCCACCAACCTCGATGCGGTGCTGGCGTCGGACGGTCAACTACTTCGGCAGGTGCTGGTGCTCGGCGGCGGCGAGTCGCGTGATCTGCACCTGCCCGAGGACGCCCTTGAGCAGCTCCACGTCATCGACATGGAACAAATCGACCCGGATGCCGTCGAGCTGCCCGGCTGGTATCGGCCCAATCCGGGGCTGGCCCGGGATCTCGCGTTCATCGCGTTCAGCGCGGCCGGTGGGGAGCTGGTGGCCAGGCAGATCACCAACTACCGCTGGGCGGTGTCGGCGTTCGGTACCGCCTCGACGGCCGCGCTCGACCGTCGCGACACCGTCTACTGCCTGACACCGCTGCACCACGAGTCGGCGCTGTTGGTCAGCCTGGGCGGCGCGGTGGTCGGCGGCGCCCGCATCGCGCTGTCGCGCGGCCTGAACCGGGACCGGTTCATCCAGGAGGTGCGCCAGTACGGCGTCACCGTGGTGTCGTACACCTGGGCCATGCTCCGCGAGATCCTGGACAACCCCGCCGGCCCCCCGTTCGTCCTGCACGGCAACCACCCGGTGCGCCTGTTCATCGGTTCCGGTATGCCCACCGGGCTGTGGAGCCGCGTCGTCGAGGCGTTCGCGCCCGCCCACGTCGTCGAGTTCTTCGCCACCACCGACGGGCAGGCGGTGCTGGCCAACGTGTCCGGCGCCAAGGTCGGCAGCAAGGGCCGCCCCTTGCCGGGGGCCGGGCGTATCGAGCTGGGCGCCTACGACACCGAGCACGACCTGATCCTGGAAAACGAGCGTGGCTTCGTGCAGATCGCCGAACCCAAACAGGTCGGGGTCCTGCTCGCCGCCTCCAACGGGCCGATCGATCCGAGCGCCTCGGTCAAGCGCGGGGTCTTCGCCGCCGGGGACACCTGGATCTCGACCGAGTACCTCTTCTACCGGGACGACGACGGCGACTACTGGATGGCGGGCCGGCGCGGCTCGGTGGTGCGGACCGAGCGCGGTCTGGTCTACGCCGAGCCGGTGACCGACGCGCTGGGCTGCATCAACGGTGTCGACCTCGCGGTGACCTACAACGTGCCCGTGGGCGGCCACGAGGTGGCGGTGTCGGCGGTGACGCTGTTGCCGGGCGCCTCCATCACCGCGGCCGACCTGACCGAAGCCTTCGCCAAGATCCCCATCGGCCTGGGACCCGACATCGTGTGCGTGGTCTCGGAGATGACGTTGAGCGCGACCTACCGCCCGACCGTGAGCGCCCTGCGGGCCGCCGGGATCCCGAAGGCGGGACGCCACGTCTGGTATTTCGATGCGGAGACCGAACACTATCGCCGGCTGACCGCCGGGGTGCGTTCCGAGCTGAGCGGCGCGCGGTCATGATCGACGAGGCACTGCTGAACATCCTGGTGTGCCCGGACGACCGGGGCCCGTTGGTGTTGGTGGGACAGGAATTGCTTTACAACCCCCGACTGCGCCGCGCCTACCGGATCGAGGACGGCATCCCGGTGCTGCTCATCGACGAGGCCCGCGACGTCGACGACGACGAGCACGCCCGGCTCATGGCACAAGGCCGTCCGGCAGATCCCCGGTGAGGTAGCGCTGCAGGTTCGGCGCGATAGTTTGCGCGATCTGCTCGGGCGGCAGCGACGCGAACGGCTCGACCTGCACGATGTAGCGCGCCATGACGACGCCCATCAATTGCGACGCGAAGAACTGGGCGCGAATCGTGCCCGTCCCGGGCGGATTGTCCACGCGCGGAGCGACTTCCGCGGTGACGATCTCCTGTAGGAAGGACCGCGCCAGGCTGACGTCGGCGCCTGCCAGCAGCGATCGCAACGTGGCGATCAAACCCGCCCCCAGCTCGGAGTCCCAGATCGGCAGCAGTACCGACGGCAGCGCGAATCCGAGGTCTTCGACGGGCACATCCCGCATGGGCACCAGCACCGTCATCGGGTCGATCGGAATGCGAATCGCGGCGGCGAACAGTTGCTGCTTGGTTCCGAAGTAGTGGTGCACCAGGGCGGAGTCGACCCCGGCGGCCGCGGCCACCGCCCGAATCGACGTCCTGTCAATGCCATTGCGCGCAAACAGTTCACGGGCGCTGTTCAGAATCCGGTCGCGGGTGTCGGAATTTCCGGCCGGCCGCCCCCGCCGGCGCCCGGCGTTGGTAGCCGTCACTAGCGGCCTCCGTGGCGACCCGCTGCGCCCGGCTGCGCCGCGCTGGCGATCGCCACTAGGGCGTCCGGCGCCGCAGTGTCGCCGCCGCCAGGCACAGCGCCGCCAGGGCGAAGCCCAGCACCACGACGATGTCGCGCACCGCGATAAACGTCAGTCCCGGGTGTGCACCCACCTGTTGCAGCGCCTCCAGCGCGTAGCTGGCCGGCAGCACGTTGCTGATCCATTGCAGCCAGTGTGGCATCAACGCCCGCGGCACGATGATGCCGGCCAGCAGCAGCTGCGGCACCATCACCAGCGGGATGAACTGCACGGCCTGAAACTCGGTGCGGGCGAACGCACTACACAGCAGACCCAAGCCAACTCCGAGCACGGCGTTGACGATCGCGATCACGAAAACCCACAGCGGGCTGCCCGCCGTGTCGAAGCCCAGCATCCAGAACGACACGACGCAGGCCAGAATGGCTTGTGCCGCAGCGGCCGTCGAGAAGGCGGTGCCGTAGGCGATCAGGAGGTCGAGCCGGCGCAGCGGTGTGGTCAAGATGCGCTCCAGCGTTCCGGAGGCCCGTTCGCGTTGCATGGTGATCGCCGTGATGATGAACATCACGAAAAGCGGGAACAGGCCCAGCAGAATCAGGCACGCGTTGTTGAACGGGGTCGGGCCGCCGGGGCGGTGCGGAGCGTTTTCGAACATGAAGTACATCAGGGTGATCACCAGGACGGGCACCAACAGAATCATCGCGACGCTGCGGTGATCGCCGGCCAACTGGCGCAGAATCCGCGCCGTGGTCGCGGTGTACCCGCTCAGGCTCAGCCCGCTTCGCGCATGGTGCTGCGCTTGATGATGGACAGAAACGCGTCGTCCAGTGACGTGCATCCGGTGTCCTCTCGCAGTTGGGTTCCGGTGGTGTGGGCGACCAGCCGGCCTTCGCGCATCAGTAGCAGGTCCTCGCAGTGGTCGGCTTCGTCCATCACATGGCTGGAGACCAGCAGCGTGGTCCCGGCCCTGGCCAGTTCGGCGAACTGATCCCACAGGTCCGCGCGCAGCACGGGATCCAGGCCCACCGTGGGCTCGTCGAGCACCAGCAGATCGGGCTGGCAGACCAGCGCACACGCCAGCGACACCCGGGTGCGCTGACCGCCGGAGAGGTTGCCGCACAAGGCGGTCCGGTGATCGGTGAGCCCGACGCGTTCGATGGCGGTGTCGGCGGCCTGCCCGTCGAACCCGTACAGCGTCGCGAAGTACCGGACGTTGTCGACGATGCGCAGGTCGTTGTAGATGGTCGGGTCCTGCGGCAGGTAGCCGACGCGGCGGCGCAGTTCGGGGCCGCCGGCCGGCTTGCCGAGCACCAAGACGTGGCCCGAGGTCACGATCTGGGTGCCGACGATGCACCGCATCAGGGTGGTCTTGCCGCAGCCGGACGGGCCGAGCAGGCCGGTGATGCTGCCCGTGGCGATCTGCACGGAGAAATCGTGCAGAGCTGGGCGTTTGCCGCGGACCACGCGCAGGTGCTCGATTTTTACGGCCGGCCCTGCGGAGCCGGAGATTAATTCATCACGGGATGAACTCATCATGTGATGAATATTCCTCGCGCGCGGCGGACCTGTCAAGGCCGGAACGGAATCTCCGCGAAACTGTAACTACCGACGGGTCCACTCGCGCGATACGTCGGTAGTTACAGTCTCGCGGCGTCCCGCTGTTCGGGCTGGGCCGGCTGTCGTCAGCTTCCGATGCCCGGACGCCGCTGCGGCAGATGGCCGTGGACGCCCTCGGCGTAGGCGGTTTCGGCGTGCTGGCTCAGGTCGGCTCCGGTGGTCTCGTCTTCCGGGCTGAGCCGGAAGCCCATCATCCGGTCGATCACCTTGGCCAGCAGGAACGACATGGCGAACGCGTAGCACGCGACGACCACGATCGCCAGGGTCTGCTTGCCCAGTTGGCCGACGCCGCCGCCGTACAGCAGGCCGCGCGGGCCCGCGGTCATGACGGCCGTGGCGAGCAGCCCGATCAAGGACACACCGACGACGCCACCGACGAAGTGCACGCCCACGACGTCGAGCGAATCGTCGTAGTTGAAACGCAGTTTCGCGCCCACCGCGAACGAGCACACGACGCCCGCCGCGAGGCCGACGACCGTCGCGCCGAGCGTGTTGACGGTCCCGCACGACGGGGTGATGGCCACCAAGCCGGCGACCACACCCGACGCGGCACCGAAAGTGGTGGGCCTGCCGTCGCGAATCTGTTCGACCCCAAGCCAACCGAGCATGCCCAGGCACCCCGCGACCAGGGTGTTGAGGAAGATGGCCGCCGCGGTCCCGTTGGCGGCCAGGGCCGAGCCGGCGTTGAACCCGAACCAGCCGAACCACAGCAGCCCGACACCGACGAACAGCAGCGGCAGATTGTGCGGCCGCATGGCGTCTTTCTTGAAACCGATGCGCGGCCCGAGCACCAGCGCCAGCGCCAGCGCGGACGAACCCGAGACGATCTCGACGACCAGGCCGCCCGCATAGTCGAGGACGCCCAGCCTGGCCAGCCAGCCGCCTGGCCCCCATACCCAATGCGCGACAACCGAATACACGGTGATCGTCCACACCGGCACGAACACCATCCAGGCGGCGAACTTGGCGCGGTCGGCGATCGCGCCACTCACCAGCGCGGCCGTGACGATCGCGAACGTCAACTGGAACGTGGCATACAGCAACTCGGGCACCGCTGTGCCGTGAACGGTGTCGGGGGTGATGCCGAGCATCCCGAAATGCCTGAGGTTGCCGACCAGCCCGTCGGCCCCGTCTTCGGAGAACGCCAGGGTGTAGCCGACGAGCAGCCACGCCACGGTCACCATCGGGATGGAGATGAAGCTCATCATGATCATGTTGAGCACCCCGGTGGTGCGGACCATGCCGCCGTAGAAGATCGCCAGGCCGGGGGTCATCAGCAAGACCAGCGCGGTGCTGGCCAGCAGCCACGCCGTGGCGGCAGGGTCGATCGCGTGCATGTGGGCTCCTTTGGGTCCCGGACACCGGGATACTGCCATGTTTGGGCCGCCGGTAGGTTCGTTGGGTTACTGAAAAGAGGATTCAGGATCTGAATTGGTCGAGGCTGGACGGCGATCCCGCGTGAGCACGGCTGCGGCCCGGCTGTCGGTCGACCCGGTCGAGGCCGCGCGCCGGTTGTTGGGCGCCACCCTCACCGGGCGGGGCGTGACGGGCGTCGTCGTCGAGGTCGAGGCGTACGGCGGTGTTCCCGACGGTCCGTGGCCGGACGCCGCGGCGCACTCGTACAAGGGCCTGCGGGCCCGTAACTTTGTCATGTTCGGGCCGCCCGGGCGGCTCTACACCTATCGCAGCCACGGCATCCACGTCTGCGCCAACGTCTCGTGTGGGCCCGACGGCACCGCGGCCGCGGTCCTGTTGCGCGCCGTCGCCCTCGAGGACGGCGCCGACGCGGCCCGGGCCCGCCGCGGCGCGCTGGTGCACACCGCGGCGTTGGCGCGCGGCCCGGGGAACCTGTGCGCCGCCATGGGAATCACCATGGACGACAACGGAATTGACCTGTTCGCCCCCGACAGTCCGGTGACCCTCGAGTTGCACGAACCGCTGACCGCCGTGTCGGGGCCGCGGGTGGGTGTCAGCCAGGCCGCCGACCGGCCGTGGCGGTTGTGGCTTCCCGGCCGTCCGGAGGTCTCGGCGTACCGCCGCAGCCCCCGCGCGGCGGCGCCGGGCGCCAGCGACTAACCGCGGCGAACGTCGAGTCGTTGGGCGAGAACGCCCCGAAACCACACCACAAGTCGACGCTCGGCGTCGGCGCTCTGGAAGACTCGTACACCATGATCCTCGACGAGCTGGGCTGGCGCGACCTGATCGCGCAGTCCACCGACCTCGATGCGCTGGCCGCCGAGGCCGGGCGCGGGCCGATGACGGTGTACGCCGGCTTCGACCCCACCGCGCCCAGCCTGCACGCCGGGCACCTGGTGCCGCTGCTGGCGTTGCGCCGGTTTCAGCGCGCCGGCCATCGCCCGATCGTGCTCGCGGGCGGCGCCACCGGCATGATCGGCGATCCGCGCGACGTCGGCGAGCGCGCGCTCAACGAGGCGGACACCGTCGCCGAGTGGACCGAACGGATCGGCGGCCAGCTGCGACGCTTCGTCGATTTCGACGATTCTGGGGAATCACCCACCGGTGCCGTCGTCGTCAACAACCTGGACTGGACGCGCCCGATGTCGGCGATCGAGTTCCTGCGCGACGTCGGCAAGCACTTCTCGGTCAACGTCATGCTGGACCGCGACACCGTCCGGCGTCGCCTGGACGGCGACGGCATCTCCTACACCGAATTCAGCTACATGTTGTTGCAGGCCAACGATTACGTCGAGCTGCACCGCCGCTACGGCTGCCGACTGCAGATCGGCGGCTCCGACCAGTGGGGCAACATCATCGCCGGGGTCCGGCTGGTCCGCCAACAGCTGGGCGCCTCGGTCCATGCGCTGACGGTGCCGCTGGTGACCGCCGCCGACGGCACCAAATTCGGCAAGTCCACCGGCGGCGGCAGCCTGTGGCTGGATCCCGCCCTGACCACCCCGTACGCCTGGTACCAGTACTTTTTCAACACCGCCGACGCCGACGTGATCCGCTACCTGCGGTGGTTCACCTTCTTGACGGCCGACGAGCTGAACGAGCTGGAACAGGTTACGGCCGAACGCCCCCAACAACGCGCCGCCCAGCGGCGGCTGGCGCGCGAACTCACGGTGCTGGTGCACGGCGAGGCGGCCACCGAGGCGGTTGAGCACGCCAGCCGGGCGCTGTTCGGGCAGGGCGAACTGGGCCGCCTGGACGAGGCCACGCTGGCGGCGGCGCTGCGCGAGACGTCGGTCGCCGAGCTCAAACCCGGTGGCCCCGACGGGATCGTCGACCTGTTGGTCGCCAGCGGTCTGTCCGAGAGCAAGAAGGCCGCGCGGCGCACCATCGGCGAAGGCGGCGTCTCGGTCAACAACGTCCGCGTCGACGACGAGGCCTGGGCGCCGCAACCGTCCGACTTCCTGCACGGCCGATGGCTGGTGCTGCGCCGCGGCAAACGCACGGTCGCCGGGGTCGAAAAGCTCTAGCCCGGTTAGCCCTTTCGAGGTCCCAACGGCTTTCGCAAAACACGTACGTGCACAGATCTTTACCTCACCGTGTCGTTGGCGTGATCCGCGGGGACCACTGTTGTCACGGTGATTTTCGCGACGCGTGTGCGGTTGACCGTCCTGCGGATCCTGGGGGTGAGCACGGGCTTGGTGGCGCTGGCCGCGGCGCTGTCGGCGCCGATCCGCGCCGACATGCTCGGCAATGCCTTCCTGTCGGCGCTGACGAATGCCGGGATCTCCTACATCCAACCGACGGGCGCGACGGCGCTGGGACAGTCGGTGTGCCCGATGCTGTTCGAGCCCGATGGGTCCTTCGACGCCGTGACGTCCAAGATGGCCGAGGGCAACGGAATGTCCTACGAGACGGCGGGCAGGTTCACCATCGTCGCGATCGCGACCTACTGCCCGGCGATGATCGCGCCGCTGCTGAGCAACCGGCGGCACAGCTAGCCGAATCGTTGCCCGTATTCTCGGCAGCGTGGTCGACGACAGGCAGAGGCACCGTGGCGAGCGTGGGGCGCGGCCGGCATCCGGCGGATGGTCCGGTCCGCGACGTGCGCGGGCGGCTCAGCCGCAGAGCGCCCGGCGCCGGGAGGCCCAGGCCGATCGTGCGCCGCAGGACGGGCCGCCGGTCCCGCCGGGCGTGGAGGCCAAACAGCTGGCACCCGACATTCGCCGCGAACTGAGCACCCTGGACCGCGCCACGGCCGACGCGGTGGCGCGCCACCTGGTCGCGGCGGGCGAGTTGCTGGACGAAGATCCCGAGGCGGCGTTGAGTCATGCCCGCGCGGCGCGGGCCCGGTCCAGCCGCATCGCCACCATTCGGGAGGCGGTCGGGATCGCCGCGTATCACTGCGGCGACTGGTCGCAGGCGCTGGCGGAGTTACGCGCCGCCCGCCGGATGGGCAGCAAGTCCTCGTTGCTGGCGTTGATCGCCGATTGCGAACGCGGGCTTGGCCGCCCGGAACGGGCAATCGAACTCACGCGCGGGCCGGAGGCCGCCGAGCTGTCCGGCGACGACGCCGACGAGTTACGCATCGTCGCCGCCGGGGCGCGGGCGGACCTCGGCCAGCTGGAGCAGGCGCTGACCGTCTTGTCCACGCCGCAACTGGATCCCGGCCGCACCGGCTCCACGGCGGCGCGGCTGTTCTACGCCTACGCGGACACGCTGCTCGCGCTCGGCCGCGGCGACGAGGCGCTGCACTGGTTCCTGCGTTCGGCGGCCGCCGACGTCGACGGCGTCACCGACGCCGAAGACCGGGTCAGCGAACTCGGCTGACGTGACGGATTCGACCGCGTGAAAAGCCTTGCGCAGGAATATGACTGCCTGCTGATCGACCTGGACGGTACGGCGTTTCGCGGCAGCCAGCCCACCGAGGGCGCGGTGCAGGCGTTGGCCGAGTTGCGCAGCCGCGCGTATTTCGTGACCAACAACGCGTCCCGCAGCGCCGACGAGGTCGCCGCGCATCTGAGCGACCTCGGTTTCACCGCCACCGCCGACGACGTCGCCACCAGCGCGCAAAGCGCGGCCCGGCTGCTGGCCGATCAGCTGCCCGCGGCCTCGCCGGTGCTGATCGTGGGCACCGAGGCCCTGGCCGACGAGATCGCGGCCGTCGGGCTGCGCCCGGTGCGCCGTTACGACGACGCCCCGGCCGCCGTCGTGCAGGGCCTGTCCCTGACCATCGGCTGGCCCGATCTCGCCGAGGCGGCGCTGGCCATCCGGGCCGGCGCGCGGTGGGTGGCGGCCAACGTCGACCTCACCTTGCCCACCGAGCGCGGGCTGTTGCCCGGCAACGGATCCCTGGTGGCCGCGTTGCGGGCGGCCACCGGCGCCGAACCCCAGGTCGCGGGCAAACCGGCGCCCGCCCTGCTGCGCGATGCGGCGGCCCGGGGCGACTACCGCGCGCCCTTGGTGATCGGCGACCGGCTCGACACCGACATCGAAGGCGCCAACGCCGCCCAGCTACCCAGCTTGATGGTGCTCACCGGGGTCAATTCCGCGCGGGACGCGGTGTACGCCAAGCCCGCCCAGCGCCCCACCTACATCGGCCATGATCTGCGCTCGCTGCACACCGACGGCGAGCGGCTCGCCGTGGGGCCGCAGCGTGGCTGGCACGTGGACGTCGCGGACGAGGCGATCACCGTCAGCGGCAGCGGCCCGAACACGGGGTCCGACGACGGGGACGGCCTGGCGATCGTTCGCGCTGTCGCCAGCGCGGTATGGGGCGCGGCCGACTCCGGTTCCGGCAAGCCCCGGGTGCGCATCGAGGCCGCCGACGACCGGGCGCGCGCCGCGCTGCAACGCTGGTCTTTGGTGCACACCGACTGACGGGTGACTAGCGTAGGAACGCGATGACCATCGACCCCGATCAGATTCGCGCCGAAATCGACGCCCTGCTGGCCCGGCTGCCCCATCCCGGCGATCAGCAGGATCCCGAGAAGGCCCCCTCGCTCGACGAGCTCGAAGAGATCGCGCGCCGTCTCTCCGAGGCGCACGACGTCCTGCTGGCTGCGCTGGAGTCGGCGGAGAAGGGCTGAGTGCGCGCATGTCTCGACGCGCCCGCGTTGACGCCGAGCTGGTGCGGCGCGGGCTGGCCCGGTCGCGTCAGCAGGCCGCGGAGTTGATCGGCGCCGGCAAGGTCAGCATCGACGGGATGCCCGCGCGCAAGCCCGGCACCGCCGTCGCCGTGACCGCCGCCCTGACCGTGGCCACCGACGGCGAACGCGGCTGGGTCTCGCGCGGGGCGCACAAACTCATCGGGGCCCTGGACGCCTTCGAGATTTCC
>NZ_JAICZA010000297.1 GCF_025933915.1 Mycobacterium sp. | reverse complement strand
GCCCTGGCCGACCGTGTCGCACACCCATTTGCCCGCGCCTACGGCCTTATCGGAGTCGGAAAAGGTGATGCCGGCCGCGTGCAGCGACGCGATGAACGAGTCGTCGGTGCCGTCGGCGTGCGCCGGCGCGGCCAGGCCGATCGTGACGGCGAGGGCGGACAGGGCGAGCAGGAGCTTCATGGCTCACCGATTCTCCCAGAGACATTGCCCGGGCGCATCTCCTGACGAAGGCCGTCAGCCTTCCGTTGACACCCGCGGTGCGTCAACCTACCGTTGACGGCATGTCCGGGCCCATCCGCATCGCCTACCCGATCCGCCTCGACGAGCTGATCGACGCCATCAAGACGACACACCCCGACGTCCTGGATCAGCTGACCGATGCCGTCCTGGCCGCCGAACACCTGGACGAGATCGCCGACCACCTGATCGGCCACTTCGTGGACCAGGCCCGCCGCTCCGGAGCGTCCTGGACCGACATCGGCAAAAGCATGGGGGTCACCAAACAAGCCGCCCAGAAGCGATTCGTCCCGCGCGCCGAGCCCGCCACCCTGGACCCCGAGCAAGGTTTCGCACGCTTCACCCCGCGGGCACGCGGTGCGGTGGTGGCGGCCCAGAACGCCGCGCACCAAGCGGGCAACGGCGAGATCACCCCCGATCACCTGCTGATCGGGGTGCTTGCCGACCCGGCCGCCCTTGCGACGGTGTTGCTGCGCCTGCAAGAGGTCGACACCGAGGCGCTGCGCGACGCCGCGACCGCGTCGATCGCCACGCTGCGCGTGGAAGATCAACCACCCGAACTCATCCCGTTCAGCGGGCCGGCGCGCAAGGCGCTCGAATTGACCGTGCGCGAGGCGCTCCGGCTCGGCCACAACTACGTCGGCACCGAGCACCAGCTGTTGGCGCTGCTCGAGCTCGAGGACGGCTCCTCCGCCGAGGGACCGCTGCACCGATGCGGCGTCGACAAGGACCGGGTCGAGGCCGATCTGATCGCGGCACTGGAATCGCTCGGCGCCGGCACGAACGTCGCCCCCGGCGCCGACGGAGCCGGCTGACCGGTGCCGCCGACCCCTCCCTTC
The DNA here is from genome assembly GCF_025933915.1 of Mycobacterium sp. Lineage (GTDB taxonomy): Bacteria > Actinomycetota > Actinomycetes > Mycobacteriales > Mycobacteriaceae > Mycobacterium. The sequence goes on along the minus strand of NZ_JAICZA010000297.1, from coordinate 1,326 downwards.
GACACCACCGCGTGTGCGATCATGCGAAGGTTCCCCCGCAACGGTGCCAAGGAGGCAGACATGGCGAAGATGCGCCGCTGGCTGGTATCGGTGTCCGCCGTGCTGGTTGCCGCCGCGAGCGTCGCCGCCGCGATTCCGGCGCCCCGCGCATGGGCCGGTGACGCACCGATCGGCCACATCGGGGACACGCTGCGAGTGGACACCGGCACGTTCATCGCGGACGTCACCGTGAGCGGCGTGGCGCCCTGCGACCCGCCGCCGGGATTCGGCTACACGCGCGAAGGCACCTACAAGGGCTTCCCGGGCAGCTCGGTCGAGCGCGCCGACGTGACCATTCGCGCGATCCGGGTGCCCAATCCGTACGTCATGGCGACCCTCTTCAGCTTCAACGGCGTGACCCCGAACGCCGACGCCTACAAGCCGCGGGCCTCCGATGCGCCCGACGCGCTGGACAACGTGCTCGTCAACGCGCCGAACGGGGCGATCGTGCGCGGCGGCGTGTATTGGGATGCCTACCGCGATCCCGTCTCCACCGTCGTCCTGCTGGACAAGAAGACGGGCTATCACCTCGCCCAATGGAATCTTTGATTCGAACAGTCCACGTCGCCCGGGCTGATTCCGCCGACGCCGTAGAGCTGGCCAGCGTTGCGGCACAAACCTTTCCGTTGGCATGCCCGCCCACCGCGACTCCGGAGAACATCGCGTCGTTCGTCGAGACCAACCTGTCCGCCGAACGCTTCGCGGAGTACCTCGCCGACCCGCACCGCGTGATCCTCACCGCGACGCTGGGCGGCCGAATCATCGGTTACGCCATGCTCGTTCGCGACGCCACCGACGACGCCGCCGAGCTGTCCAAGATCTACGTGCTGCCCGGGTATCACGGCGGCGGGGTGTCGAGCGCCCTGATGGACCTCACCCTGGCCACCGCCGAAGAGCGGGGCGCGCGCCGCGTGTGGCTGGGTGTCAATCAGGGGAACGAACGCGCGCAACGCTTTTACACCAAGAACGGCTTCAGGATCAGCGGTACCAGGACGTTTCAACTCGGTGCCGACCTCGAGCACGATTACGTCATGGTTCGCGAGCTCGGATAGCCGCCGCGGTCAACGCCAGGAGCCGGGAAGTGGCCCGTAGGTACTTTTTTCGGTATCCACCGGCCAGCATCTCCTCGCCGAAGATGGTGTCGAGTTTGGCGCCCGACGCCACCACGGGAATGCCGGCGTCATAGAGCCGGTCGGTCAGCGACACCAGCCTCAGCGCCACGTTCTGGTCGTCGACGGGATGCACGCCGGTCAGAAACACCCCGCTCACACCTTCGATCAACGTCAG
>NZ_JAICZA010000012.1 GCF_025933915.1 Mycobacterium sp. | reverse complement strand
CTGATCAAGGGGGACACCCCGTTCCTGGACGGCGAGGTCCCCGCCGCGAACGGCGTGGTGACCGGGCGGGGCCTGGCCAAGATGTTCGCGGCGCTGGCCAACGACGGCCGGATCGACGGCAAGAAGTTCCTGTCCGAGGAGCTGGCCCGGGGGCTGGCCGGACAGGCGCGGCGCAAGTGGCCCGACGCAAACATGGTGGTGCCCATGCCTTTTCACCTCGGCTATCACGAGTCGCCGGTACCCGGTTTGCTCCGCGGTTTCGGTCACGTCGGGCTGGGGGGAACGCTCGGCTGGGCCGACCCCGAGACCGGCAGCGCCTTCGGCTTCGTGCACAACCGGCTGCTGACGCCGCTGCTGTTCGACATGGGATCCTTTGCGGGCCTGGCTCGTCCGCTGCGCAATGCCATCGAGGCGGTCCGCGATCAGGGTCCGCTCGCGGTGCCGCCGCTGGGGGCCCGCTACGCCAAATCCGCTCGGCGCACGGCGGCTCTATAGCCCGACATGCGCGTTGCCCCGGGGCAGTGTCAGCGGAAGGTCGGCGTAGGTGGCGATGCCGGGCGCGGCGGCGACGACGGCTCCAATCGCGTTGATCGCCGGCATCGCGGTCATGATGTGACCGAGGTCCATGAATTCCTCGAGGGTGGTGGCTTCGAAGTATGGCGGCGGCAGGAAGCCCACCTTGGTGGTCACCGTGGGTTGCCCGTCGACCTGGATGACCCAGCCGTCCTGCTCGATCTTCCAGTCCGGGTCGAGCGTCTGTCCCTTGCGCCACCGCACGTTCAAATCAATCAGGGTCTTGCCGTTGACGATTCCCTGCCAGCTGATGTAGGTGCCCGCAACGTGTCCCGCGGGGATGGTCCAGGACGCCATGACGAGATCCTCGGTGGTTTGGGCGAACTCGGCCACGCAGCGCACCTCGTCGAGTTCCACGCCGAGGGCGTCGCCCACCAGTCGGACGGCCTCGCCGAAGATGGCCGTCCCCTTCGCGGCCATCGCCGGCAGGTCCGGATGGTCGATCGGCTGGCCGAAGCCCACCGGCTTCTCGGTTTCGGGTGAGTCGTAGAACGTGGTGTCGGCGGCCTCGTTGACGGTGACCTTGTCGATGCGGTTGCACACCATCGCCGACACGATGGCCAACAGCTCGGCGAAACCCGGGCTGACACCGGACCCGAAGATCGTGGATCCGCCCTTCTGGCACGCCTCCACGATCCGGTCGCGGCCGTCGCCGAGGTTTCCGCCGGTGATGAACGACGCCGTGGTCACCACGTTGACGCCCGCGGACAGGATGCGCACCAGCTCGTCGACGTCGAACCACATCGGGTTGTAGACCACGCAGTCCGGCTTGAGGGCCAGGAGCGCTTCGACGTCATTGGTGGCCGCGACGCCCACCGGTGCGATGCCGACGAGCTCACCGGCGTCGCGCCCGACCTTGTCTTTGGACCAGGCGTAGCACCCGACTAATTCCAGCGTGGGGTTGGTGACGATCGACTTCAGCGAGCTCTTGCCGACGTTGCCGGTGTTCCACTGAACCACTCGATAGTTGTTTGGCACTCGCTCAGCATAGGGAATCGCCGGGGTTCTTAGTAGGCCTAATAGCGACCGCGATCGGTGGCTGTAGCCTCAGCCGCCCGCCGGAACGAACACGTCCTTCATCTCCCGAAGCCACGACTTCAACGGCAGCGCCTCAAAACCGAGCATTTTCGGTGTGAAGCACCGCTCGGTGCCGTGCAAGCTGTTGCCGCTCTTCAGCAGCTCTTCGATGAAGGGAACCTCGTGGTGACAGTAGGTGAGGATGTACTCGGCGGCGTCGTCGCGGCGGTAGTACGTGCGCAGCCCCTCACCGAGTTCGCGCAGAAATGCTTCGTCCGTGCCGTCGTAGCCGATTGGCACGCCCCACGCGTCGCTCATCATCTGCGGGATCTTGCTGAACATGACCAGGTCGTCGATGCCGTTTTCCAGATGAACGGTCTCGCCAATCTCGGTCAGCGACGGATTCAGAAGGAGCTCGGCTACGCAGCGGCCGATGTCGCGGGTGGCAATGAAGTTCATTGGCCGATCGGCAGCCATGACGAACGTCCGCTTGTCGCGGATGGGGTCGAGGAGAAATCCGGAGAAGTCCTCGAAGAACCACCCCGGGACGTTGGCGTAGACGACCGGCACGCCTGCACCCGTTAAGACCTTGCGGGCGCGCAGATGCTGGACATTCATCTTCTCGTCGTCGAAGCCCGGCAACGTGGTGACTTCCGACTCATCGCGGAGCCCCGGCGGGTCGCCGATCAGCCGGATGAGTCGGACCAGCGCGCCCGATGCTTTGATCGCGCCGGCCACATTGGTCATGGCGGTCTGCTCGTCCAGGAAATCCGGAGTGACGACGAATGCCGCATCGATCCCATCGAAGGCCGCGATCATGTGGTCGGCGTCCAAATAGTCAGCGATCATGACTTCTGCACCCGGGTGCACGTTGGCGAGATCGGCGGCCATGTCTGGCCGGCTCGAGACGACGCGAATTTTTGCCGTCGGATGCCGCTCGGCGAGCCATTGGGCACACGGACCACCAATGTGCCCGGCGGCGCCGAAGACAAGAAACGACGGGTCGGACGGCAATGTCATGTTGGATTCCTTTGTAGCGGCGGGCAGTTCGGCGATCAGCCGAGGATGACGTTCTCCTCCTGGACGTACATCGTCACGCCGCCGGTCGCGAAGTTGGCGACATCGGCCCCGGCGGCTTGCATTTCCGGTGAGGTCAGGCCCGCTTTGAGCGACGCGGCGGTCTCGAAGCCCAGCTTGGCCACCATGTAATACGGTGGCTCGGAACGGTCCAGCGACCGACATTTTCCGGTGGTAAAGCTCACCAGCCCAGGCACTTTCAACGCCAGCGGCGCGTGGGTACCGGCGTAGTAGTCGTCGAATGCGGTCGGGTCGGTGGGCTGGCGGTAGCAGACGGAAACGACATGCATCAGTGCTCCTCGCAGGTGATGGGTTGCTTGGCGACCAGTGTCAACACGTCGTAGGTCGCCACCGGTGAGTCGTCCTGATTGGTGACGACTGCGTCCCACCGGACTTCGCCGTAGTCGGCGGAAATTCTCGGGGTGAGCTGTTTGGCGGTCAGCGTGACGGTCAGCGCGTCGCCCGCCTTGACCGGGGTGAGGAATCGCAGCGCGTCGACACCGAAGTTGGCCAGTACCGGACCGGGCTTGGGCTCGACGAACAGGCCCGCCGCCAGCGACACCACCAGGTAGCCATGCGCGACGATGCCGCCGAACAGCGGATTTTGCGCCGCGGCGTCGGGATCGGTGTGCGCATAGAACGTGTCGCCGGTGAACTCGGCGAAGTGGTTGATGTCGTCGAGCGTCACCGTGCGCGGCCCGCCGATGATCGTGTCGCCGATCCGCAGTTCCTCCAGGTGTTTCCGGAACGGGTGCACGTCGCCGACGTCGCGGGCCGCACCGGTCGTCCACCGGCCGGTGATGGCGGTCAGCATGTCGGGGGAGGCCTGCACGGCGCTGCGCTGCATGTGGTGCAGCACGCCGCGGATGCCGCCGAGTTCCTCACCGCCGCCGGCGCGTCCGGGCCCGCCGTGCACCAGGGTGGGCAGCGGGGAGCCGTGCCCGGTGGATTCCTTGGCGTCGTCGCGGTCCAGCACCAGCATCCGGCCGTGGTACGGGGCGATACCGATGACCACGCGGCGGGCGATGTCGGGGTCGTGGGTGACGACCGAGCCGACCAGGCTGCCGTGACCGAGGGCGGCCAGCGTGATCGCCTCCTCCACGTCGCGGTAACCGATGACGGTGCTGACCGGGCCGAACGCCTCCACGTCGTGCAGCGCGGCGGCGGTGTTGTCGTCGGCGCGCAACAGCAACGGCGGCAGGAACGCACCGCGATCGGCGTCGGCGCCGTGGACCGTGAAGTTGTCCGGGTCACCACTGACCAGGGTGGCGGCGTCGGTCAGGCTCTTCAGCGAGCGCAGCACTTCGTCGCGTTGGGCGAGGCTGGCCAGTGCGCCCATCGTCACCCCGTCGGCGTCCGGCTTGCCGACCACCACCGAGGCCAGGCGGGCGCGAGCGGCATCCACCACGTCGTCGACCAGGTCGCGCGGAACCAGAGCGCGGCGGATGGCGGTGCATTTCTGCCCGGCCTTGGCGGTCATCTCGGCGACGAGTTGCTTGATGTAGAGGGCGAATTCGGGCGTGTCGGGGGTGGCGTCGGGCCCCAGGATCGAGCAGTTCAGCGAGTCGGCTTCGGCGTTGAACCGCACACCCGCACTGACGACGTTCGGGTGGGCGCGCAGTGCCGCGGCCGTGGCGGCGGACCCGGTGAACGCAACGAGATCCTGCTCGCCGAGTTGGTCGAGCAATCCGTGCGGGCTGGCGCACACCAGCTGCAGCGAGCCTTCGGGCAGCAGGCCCGAGTCGATGATGTGTCGCACCACCAGTTCGGTCAGGTACGCCGTCTGGTGGGCGGGCTTGACGACGGTCGGGACACCGGCCAGAAACGCCGGCGCCAGCTTCTCCAACATGCCCCACACCGGGAAGTTGAACGCGTTGATCTGCACCGCGACGCCGGGGCGTGAGGTGTAGATGTGCTGGCCGACGAATGTCCCTGCGCGGCCGATGCTTTCGGTCGGGCCGTCCAGATAGACCGTGTCATTGGGTAGCTCGCGGGTGCCGTTGCTCGCGTAGCCCAGCAGCGTGCCGATGCCGCCGTCGACGTCGATGGCCGAGTCCCGCGCGGTCGCGCCGGTGGCGAACGACAGCGGATAGAACTGCTCCTTGTCGGCCATCAACCGCTTGCCGAGCTGCTTGAGCCGCGCGGCCCGCTGATGGAAGGTGAGCTCGCGCAGGGCCGGCCCCCCGACGCGTCGGCCATGGTCGACGACGGCGGCGAAATCGAGGCCCTGTGTCGAGAACCGCGCCACCGCCTCGCCAGTGGCGGCGTCGGCGAGTGCGACGCCGTCATCCGGTGCGGTGCACCACTGCCCGTTGACGTAACTCTGCAACAACGCAGCCATCCGACCCGATCCTTTCCCAACCGTCCGTTCGTTCGGTTATCAGACTGGCAGCCGAGCGAGTCGGCGTCAAGCGCCGTCGGGTGACCGCGCGAGAACCGGACCGGGTCAGCGTTGGCTGGAGGGAACCACGCGCAAGCCGTCGAACAGCACCGTGACGACCGCGTCGGCCAGTTCATCGGCGCCCAGGCCGCGCGTCGGCTTGTACCACTCGACGAGCGAGTTGACCGTGCCGAAAATCAGCCGGCTGGTCAGGGCGGGGTCGACGTCCGGTCGTACGCTGCCCTCGGCGCAGGCGTCGGCCACCAGTTGCTCAACGATCTGATCGAACTCGCGACGACGCGCCAGCGCGCGGCGCTCGACGGTGGTGTTACCCCGGATTCGCAGCAGCAGTGTCACGTACGGAAGCTGGTCTACCAGCACATGAATGCTTCGCCGGACCAGATTCTCCAGCCGATCGATAGCCGGTCCGGTGGTGGTGTCGGATGTCCTGGTGGCCGCGAACAGCGCATCGAGTGCCCGGTTGACCGATAGCCGCAGCAGCTCGGCCTTGCCGGGCACATGGTGATAGATCGACGACTTGGTGATCCCGAGTCGGCTCGCTAGATGCTCCATGCTGGTGCCGTCGTAGCCCCGCTGGTTGAACACCGTCACAGCGACGGCCAACAGCGAGTCCAGGTCGTAGCCCGGGCGCCCGACCTGGCCGGCGGGTCGAGAGTGCAGCGCAGCCATACCGCACATCATCGCACTGCGGAAGCCGCCGACCGCGCCGATCGGCCAACCCCACCTTGATAACCGACCGAAAGGTCGGTTATTGTTGCGCCTGTGACGGTCTTCGACACGCTCCGGGTGCACGCGGCCAATGATCGTGTCGTCGTCGAACTGCACCGACCGCAGCAGCGCAACGCCATCAACGCCGCGATGGTCGCCGAGTTGCACCGGGTCTGCGCCGACCTGGAACGGGATCCGCGGCTGCTCATCATCACCGGCGCGGGAAGCGACTTCGCCGCCGGCGCCGACATCGCCGAACTGCGGGCGCGGCGCCGCGACGACGCGCTGGCCGGGATCAACCGCGCGGTATTCGATCGGATCGCCGCCCTGGCGATGCCGACCATCGCCGCCGTGGAAGGCAATGCGTTGGGCGGCGGCGCCGAACTGGCCTACGCCTGCGACCTACGTATCGCCGGCGCGGGTGCCCGGTTCGGCAATCCGGAACCCGGATTGGGCATCCTGGCCGCGGCCGGCGCCGGCTACCGGCTCGCCGACCTGGTCGGCAGGTCGATCGCCAAACAGGTCATCCTGGGCGGTCGGCTGCTCGACGCCGAGGCCGCCGCGCGCCACGGACTGGTGTGCGAGGTCGTCGGGGCGGGCTCGGCGCTCTCCGCCGCCCACGCGCTGGCCGACCGCATCGGGCGCTGCTCCGGGCTGGCGCTGCGGTTGTCGAAAGCCGTGCTCGACGCGGCCGCACCGCACCCGCTGCTCGATGACCTCGCGCAGGCGGTGCTGTTCGAGAGTCACGACAAGACCGACCGGATGACCCGATTCCTGGAAAGGAGCGGCGCATGACCGGCCTGCCCAGCACGGTCGCGGTGATCGGCGGCGGGCGGATGGGCGCCGGCATCGCCCAGGTCTTCGCCGCCGCGGGCGCGACGGTGACCATCGCCGAAGCGAACGCCCACACCGCCACGGCCGCGCGGGACCGGGTGGCTCGTGGCCTGACCAAGGCCGCACAGAAGCAGTCGCACGACCATCAACTCGACACCATCCTGGCGCGGCTGCACACCGTCACCGCACTGACCCACCTGCCGTCCGACGCCGGCCTGGTAATCGAGGCGGTGCCCGAACGCGTCGAGGACAAGATCGCCGTGCTGAGCGCCGCCGAGAAAGTCGTCGGCGGTGATGCGGTGCTGGCCAGCAACACCAGTTCGCTGTCCATCGCCGATCTCGGTGCCGCCCTGGCGCAACCGCGCCGTTTTGTGGGTATGCACTTCTTCAACCCGGTCCCGGCATCCAGCCTCATCGAGGTGGTGCGCGGACCCGACACCGATGACGCGACCATCGAATCGGCACTGCGATGGGTCAAAGTGCTCGGCAAAAGCGATGTCCTGGTGAATGATTCGCCGGGATTCGCGACCAGCCGCCTGGGCGTGGCGCTCGGGCTGGAAGCCATCCGCATGCTCGACGAGGGGGTCGCCGATGCGGCGGCCATCGACCGCGCCATGGAACTTGGCTATCGCCACGCGATGGGGCCGCTGCGCTCGACTGACCTGGTGGGCCTGGATGTGCGGCTGGCGATCGCCCAACACCTGCACGAGACCCTGGGCGAGCGGTTCCGGCCGCCGCACCTGTTGCGGGACAAAGTCGCCCGCGGCGAGCTGGGTCGCAAGTCCGGCCAGGGCTTCTACTCCTGGCCTCCTACCGAAGGAGGACAGTCCCGATGACCACCGTCACCTACACGGTCGATGACGGCCTCGCCAGTATCGACCTGGACCGTCCCACGGCGTCCAACGCCCTGGATTGCGCCATGAAAGAGCTTCTGCTGCAAGCGCTGTCGGCCGTTCGCTACGATGCGACCATCCGAGCGGTGGCCCTGACCGCGTCCGGGAAGAACTTCTGTGTCGGCCAAGACCTCGGCGAGCATGTCGAGGCGCTGCGAGCCGACCCCGGCCACGCGATGGACACCGTCACGCAGCATTACAACCCGATCATGCTGGCGCTGGACGCCATCGAAGTTCCGGTCGTCGCCGGCATCGGCGGAGCCTGCGTCGGCGCCGGCCTCGGCATCGCACTGGGCGCCGACATCCGCATCGCCGGGCAGCGCGCCAAGTTCGGCACGGCCTTCTGCGGGATCGGGCTGGCGAGCGACTCGGGGCTGAGCGCGACCCTGGCCACTCTGATCGGCAGAAGCAGGGCTACCGGGCTGTTCATGCTCGGCGACACCATCGACGCCGACACCGCGCTGGCCTGGGGTCTGATCCATCGAGTGGTGCCCGACCCCGACGTCACCTCCGAAACCACCGCGCTGGCACGACAACTCGCGACCGGGCCAACGGCCGCGTTCAAAGCAGTCAAACAGTTGATTACCGACAACGCGGGCGCGGCCCTGGGCGACGTGCTGACCCGCGAAGCCCGCGCCCAGGCGCTGCTCGGCGCCAGCACCGATCACACCACCGCCGTCGAGGCGTTCCTGGACAAACGGCGTCCGGCTTTTGTCGGGCAGTGAGGGCCATCCGATGACTGACACCTTCGACAAGGTGATCGCCGCCGGGCAGCGGGTAGAGCCGCGTGATCAGATGCCCGACGGCTACCGCAACACGCTGATCCGCCAGATCGCCCAGCACGCGCATTCGGAGATCATCGGCATGCAGCCCGAGGGCAATTGGCTGACCCGGGCTCCGTCGCTGCGTCGCAAGGCGATCCTGTTGGCCAAGGTGCAAGACGAAGCCGGCCATGGCCTGTACCTGTATTCGGCCGCGGAAACCCTCGGCGCCGACCGCGCCGACCTGACCGCGAAACTCATTGCCGGCCAGCAGAAATACTCGTCGATCTTCAACTATCCGACGCGCAGCTACGCCGACGTGGGTGTGATCGGCTGGCTGGTCGACGGCGCGGCGATCTGCAATCAGGTGCCGCTGTGCCGCAGCTCGTATGGACCCTATGCCCGCGCGATGATCCGGATCTGCAAGGAGGAGTCGTTTCACCAGCGGCAGGGCTACGAACTGCTGATGACGATGATGCGCGGGACGGATGCGCAACGCGTCATGGTGCAAGACGCGGTGGATCGGTGGTGGTGGCCGGCGTTGATGATGTTCGGGCCACCCGACGACCAGTCACCCAACACCGCCAAGTCGATGGCCTGGGGCATCAAACGCCACACCAACGATGAGCTGCGGCAGCGGTTCGTGGACATGACGGTCCCGCAGGGCGCGGTCCTCGGGGTCCGGTTTCCCGATTCCGGTTTGGTGTGGAACGAGCAGCGCGGATCCTACGACTTCAGCGCGCCCGACTGGTCGGAGTTCATGGCCGTCGTCAACGGGGACGGCCCCTGTAACGAAGAACGGATCGCCACCCGCAGATCCGCCCACGACGAGGGCCGCTGGGTACGGGAGGCCGCTACCGCCTTCGCCGACAAGAGGAAACACGATGAGCAGCAAGCAGGTTGATGCCGCCTGGCCGCTGTATGAGGTGTTCGTCCGCGGCAAGCGTGGCCTCAACCACGTCCATGTGGGATCGCTGCACGCCGCCGACGACGAGATGGCTCTACGCCACGCCCGCGACGTCTATACCCGACGCAACGAGGGCGTCAGCATCTGGGTGGTGCGTTCCGCGGCGATCACCGCGTCGAGCCCCAGCGAGAAAGACCCGTACTTCGCGCCCAGCGGCGACAAGGTCTACCGCCATCCCACCTTCTACGACATCCCCGACACCGTCGCGCACATGTGAGGTGAGGAGCAGCCATGATTGACCACGATTCGGCCTACGCCGGCCTCGTCGACCTCGACGCCGCCGACCAGTGGGCGTTCGGGACCAGCTTTGACGACCCGCTGGCCGGGGTGGACACCCGCCTGGCCGACGGTATCGACGGCACGGATCTGGCCGGCTACTGCCTGATGCTCGGCGACGACGCGCTGATCGCCGCGCAGCGCCTGACCCAATGGGTCACCCGCGCACCCGAACTCGAAGAGGAAGTGGCACTGGCCAATATCGGCCTGGACCTGCTCGGCCAGGCGCGACTGCTGCTGGCCCGCGCCGCGGCCGCCGACCCCGGCGTGGTGCCCGTCCTGCCCGCGGGGTCGCCCGTTTCCGCCGAGGATAGGCTCGCGTTCTTCCGCGACGAACCGCAGTTCCGCAACGTGCGGCTGGTCGAACCGGCCAACGGCGACTTCGCCGTCTCCATCACCCGGTTGCTCGTCTTCGCCACCTACCGGCTGGCGCTGCTGCACCGGTTGGGCAGCTCCCGCGATCCGGTCCTGGCGGCGGTGGCGGCCAAGGGCGTCAAAGAGGTTACCTACCATCGCGACTACGCCGCCCGCTGGCTGATCACGCTGGCCCGCGGTACCGACGAATCCCGTCGCCGCGTCGATGCGGCGGTCGCCGTGGTCTGGCCGTACGTCGGCGAGCTGTTCACCGGCCATCCGATCGAGATCCGGCTGGCGACGGTCGGCGCCGGTGTCGACCCGGCCAACCTGCGCGCCGAGTTCGACGCGGTGATGACGCAGGTGCTTCACGCCGCCGAACTACCGATTCCGGCGACGGCGACTGCGGGTGGCCGGACCGGGCGCGACGGCGGTCACACCGAAGCGATGCGAGTCTTGCTCGCCGAGATGCAGTCGGTCGCCCGCGCACACCCATTGGGGCAGTGGTGATCCCGCTGGACCGGGCGCGGCGCGCCGTCGCCGCGGTCACCGACCCGGAGATGCCGATGCTGACACTTGCCGACCTCGGGGTGCTGCGCGACGTGTCCTGCGACGAGCAGGGCCGGGTGGTCGTCACCATCACGCCCACGTATTCCGGTTGCCCCGCGATGGCCGCTATCCGAGCTGATCTGCGACGGGCGCTGGTCGCGGCGGGGTTCGCCGACGCGCAGGTCCGCACGACGCTGAGCCCGGCGTGGAGCTCGAACTGGATCAGCGCCGACGGCCGGCGCAAACTCGCCGACTACGGCATCGCGCCGCCCGGGGTCGTGTCCAGCTCGGGCGCCGGCCCGGTGCTGCTCACCCTGACTCCGCGTCGCCAGGTGGTCGGCTGCCCGCGGTGCGGGTCGGTCGACACCGAAATGACCTCGGAATTCGGTGCCACACCGTGTAAATCGCTGCACCGCTGCCGGTCCTGCGCCGAGCCGTTCGAGCGGGTCAAGGAGATCTAGAATGCCCACCCGCACCAGACCATTTCACCCGCTGTCGGTGGCCGCGGTGCAGCACCTCTGCACCGACGCCGTCGCCATCACGTTCGCGATACCCGACGAGCTGCGAGCCGACTTCGCGTTCCGCCCCGGACAGTCGGTGACAGTGCGAAAGACGGTGGACGGCAACGAAGAACGGCGCAGCTATTCGATCTGCGCACCGGCCGGCGGGCCGCTAAGGATCGGTGTGCGGGAAGTCGCGGGCGGTAACTTCTCCCCGTGGCTTGTCCGCGACATCCGTCCCGGCGACACGGTCGAGGCGCAGACACCGTCGGGCAGCTTTGCCGCGGCACCGCAGAGCGGTGAACGACACGTGCTGATCGCCGCGGGATCCGGCATCACCCCGATCCTCTCGATCGCCGAGAGCGTTCTGCGGCAACCTGATTCGCACGTGACGCTGTTTTACGGGAATCGGCACGTCAACTCGGTGATGTTCGCCGAGGAACTCGCCGACCTCAAGGACAGGTTTCGGGCGCGATTCGAATTGGTCCACGTTCTCTCCCGCGAGCCCCGCGGCGTGGACCTGTTCAGCGGCCGTCTCGACGCCGCCCGCATCCAGGCGCTGCTGCAAACGCTTGTCCCGATCGGTGCCGTCGACCATTTCTGGCTGTGCGGGCCGCTCGGCATGGTCATCGAGGCCCAACAGGTGCTGCGCGACCTCGGCGTCGCCGAGGACCGGGTCCATCGAGAACTGTTCTTCGTCGAAGATGTTGCCCCGCAACCGGTCCATCACGTCGATGCCACCTCGGACGGGCCCACCAGCGAGGTCACCATCATCCTGGACGGGCGTTCCAGCACGCGCAGCCTGCCGCGGCACAGCACGGTGCTCGACGCCGCGCAACGGTCCCGCGACGACTTGCCCTTCGCGTGCAAGGGTGGAGTGTGTGGCACCTGCCGCGCCAAGGTGACCCACGGCGTCGTCGACATGCGCCGGAACTACGCGCTCGAAACCGCCGAAGTGAACGCTGGTTTCGTGCTGACCTGCCAATCGTTTCCGTCGAGCGACACCGTCATCGTCGACTTCGACGCCTGACCCGCGACCGAGGAGTCAGCTATGACCGAAACCGTCGACCGTCCCGGCGCGCGCGTCCCCCGCCCGCCGGATGAGCTCGAGCCGATCGAGACCGCCTCCCGCGACGAGATCTGCGCGCTGCAGCTGCACCGGCTGCAATGGTCCCTGCGGCACGCCTACAGCAACGTTCCGCACTACCGGGCGGCATTCGACGCCCACGGGGTACACCCGGGCGACCTCAAAGAGCTCGGCGACCTCGCGCTGTTCCCGTTCACCACCAAGGCCGATCTGCGGGCGAACTACCCGTTCGGCATGTTCGCCGTGCCCCAGTCGCAGGTGGCGCGGCTGCACGCATCCTCCGGCACCACCGGGCGTCCGACCGTCGTCGGCTACACCGCTGCCGACATTGACACCTGGGCCAGCCTGGTCGCCCGCTCGCTGCGCGCCGGTGGCGTCCGCTCCACCGACAAGGTCCACATCGCCTACGGTTACGGGCTTTTCACCGGCGGGATCGGCGCTCACTACGGGGCCGAACGACTCGGCTGCACCGTCATTCCGATGTCGGGTGGCATGACGGAACGACAAGTCCAGCTGATCACCGACTTTGCGCCCGACGCCATCATGGTCACCCCGTCCTACATGTTGACCATCGTCGACGCCATGGACGCGGCGGGCATCGACCCACGCAGCACGTCGCTGCGCATCGGTGTTTTCGGTGCCGAACCATGGACCGAGGAGATGCGCGCTGAACTCGAACACCGCGCCGGGATAGACGCCGTCGACATCTATGGCCTCTCTGAGGTGATGGGTCCCGGCGTCGCGCAGGAATGCGTGGAAACCAGAGACGGTCTACACATTTGGGAAGACCACTTCTACCCGGAGATCGTCGACCCGGACACCCGAGAGGTGTTGCCCGATGGCAGTGACGGCGAACTCGTGTTCACGTCGTTGACCAAGGAGGCGTTTCCGGTCATCCGGTATCGCACCCGCGACCTGACCGCACTGCTGCCCGGCACCGCTCGCTCCATGCGCCGGATGCGCAAGATCACCGGGCGCAGCGACGACATGATGATCCTGCGCGGCGTGAACGTATTCCCCAGCCAGATCGAGGAACTGATCTTGGCTCAGCGCGCCTTGGCGCCGCAGTTTCAGTGTGTGCTCGACCGTCCGGGCCGGCTCGAACAGCTAACGGTTCGGGTGGAGCACCGCCCCGGCGTTGCCGTCGAGCACCGTCAGCTCGCCGCTGATGCACTGGCGCAGCAGATCAAGAGTCGGATCGGCGTCAGCGTCATCGTGAGCGTCGTGGAATCCGGCTCGATCGAGCGCTCGGCCGGCAAGGCCACCCGCATTGTCGAACGCGGGCGGCGCTCATGACAGCAGCGCGGCGTCCTCCGCGGTCAGAATCCCGGCATCGGCCAGCCGCGCCACAAATCGTGTTAGGCGCGGGTTGCGCCGGGTGGCGTCGGCCAGCAGGCGTTGAGCCTCGTCGCATCGGCCCCAGCGGGCGTGCAGCACCGCAGACCAGAATGTGGCCTCGGGATTAGGGCCCAGCACACCGTCGGCGGCTGCGAGTGCCGTTGCGGCCGCGGTGTATTCGGCGTCGGATCGCTGAGCACCGAGAATGGCGCCCGACGGGTCGAACACCACCCGCGACACCTTGTCGAATGCGTCGTGGAGCTCCACGAGCCGAGCCAGTTCGCCGATCGGATCGGCGTGGTCGTCGACTCGCAGGTCATGCAGCAGACCCTCCCACGGTGCGTCGGTGCGCCGACCGTCGACGACGAGCAACGCGGCCGACTGGCTGCCACGGATGTCGCCGCCCGCCCGGTCGCCGCTACGCAGGCCGGCGATCAGGCGATGGGCCAGATCGCCCTCGGCTTGCTCGAAGCCGCGCAGCATCGCGCCGAGCACCGCGTCGCTCTCCAGCATGTTGCCCAGCGCGGCGGCGTGATCGTTGGCCGCGACGTCGGCGGCCGCGACACACCGGTTCCCGCTGTGGATGCCCAGGCACCCCGACGAGTCCAGGTAGGCGACTTGCCGCAGCTCCCGATGGGGGTCCGCGTCGAGCAGTAGCGATAATGCCTCGGCGGCGGAGTTGCCTTGCCTCATCAACGCCAAGCCCCGCGGGCCGTAGGCACGGTCCGGAATCGCCTGGGTCGCCACCACGCCGACGCCCGCTTCGGCCCACGTCACTACCGCCCCGACGCCGAGATAGTGGGACTGGGATGCAACACCCAACGCACCGGTGGCCGGCTCGCGGGCCAGTAACGAGAACGTCATCGGTCAGAATTCGGTTTCCTCGACCAGCTGCGCGTAATGGTTGCGGTATTCGGTGGTCTGCGTAATCGGCATCAGCGCCGCCAGCTTCGCGACATTGCCGGACAGCTTGACCCGGCCCTCCATGAACGCGGCATTCGGCGCCAGCTCGCCGCGCAGCATCGCGACAGAATCGGCGTACGACGCCGACATGGTGCCATCGGCAGCCGGGTCGTCGCCGATTCGCTGGTCGACGATGCGGCCATCCTGCACGTCGGCGAAATAGCGGATGTCATCACCGTCGGGAGCGTGAGTGAGGCGATACTGCACCCGCGCCGACGCGCCGGGCCGCCGACCGAACGCCTGCTGCAGCTCGCGCTGCCGATCCAGCCATTCCTGCGATGCGTACTTCATACTGTCTCCCTCGGTTGAGTGGTGGTGTTCTCTCGATCGAGCACGGCCAGCAAGCGTTCCGCGGTGATCGGAATGGTGTCGACGACCTCGCTGCTCTCCGAATCCAGCGCGTCGCGGATGGCGTTGGCCAGCACCGCGGGCAGCGGGATCGCGCCGCTCTCTCCGCAGCCCTTGGCGCCGTTGAGCGAGAACGGCGATGGTGTCTCCAGGTGGACCAGCTCGACGGCGGGCATGTTGCCCGGCAGCGGCGGAAAGTAGTCCCACAGCGACTCGACCACCGGCTGCCCGTCGGCGGTGTACGGCAGCTGTTCATACAGCGCCGCGCCGAGTCCCTGGGCGGCGCCGCCGATGATCTGCCCGGCGACGTTGGCCGGGTTGAGTTGCACACCGCAGTCGTGCCCGAACACCAGGCGCTGCACCGACACCGCCCCGGTGTCGCGGTCAATCTCCACCACGGCGGCCACCGCGCCATAGGCGAACGCGAACGCTTGCGGATCGTAGGTATACGACGACTCCAGCCCGGGCTCGGTCTCAGGTGGAAGATCCCGAGCCTGATAGGCCGATTCGGTGACCGCGGAAACCGTTACCGTGCAGCCTGATTCGTCGGCGAAGCCACCCTCGACGTCGCGCACCGCGCTGGGATCGGCGGCCTCCAGCAGGTGGGCGGCAATGCCGTGCATCCGCTCGCGCAGCCGCCGCGACGCCATCATCACCGCCGAACCGGCGACGCCGGCGCCCCGGCTGCCGCCGCTGCCGTACCCGGTATACGGGCAAGCCAACGTATCCCCGCAGATCACCGACACCGACGCCAGGGGCACCCCGAGCTCGTCGGCGGCGACCTGCGCCAGGACCGTCTCGAGTCCCTGACCCATCGGAATCTGGCCGGTCAATACCGTGACCAAGCCCGACTCATCCATCCGGACGACGGCGCGGTCGTGGCCCGGGCTGTTGATCCCCATCATCGCCGCCGTCAACGACGGGCCGAAATTGGTGGCCTCCAGGTAGCATGCGACACCGACGCCAACCAGGCGCCCGTCGTTGCGGGCTTCGCCAGCCTCCCGCCGCGTCCGGGGCCAGTCGATCTGCGCGGCAACAAGATCCAGCAACTCGCTGTAGCGTCCGCTGTCCAAACACATCATTGCCGCCGTCCAGTACGGCAGCTCGTCGGGGCGCAGCAGGTTGCGCCGGCGGATCTCGATCGGATCGATGCCGAGCCGCCGCGCGCCCTCGTCCATCGCGCGCTCGATGGCGAACGTCGCTTCGGGCATGCCGAATCCGCGGTAGGCGCCAATCGGTGTCTTGTTCGTCACCACGGCCACCAACTCGGACAGCGCGTCGGGAATTCGGTACGGACCGAGCACCGTAGCCGCGGTGACCATCCCGGTCCCACAGCCCACCATGTACGGCGTCGCGCCGCAGTCGAGCAGGACATTGGCCCGCAGCCCGGAGATCGCTCCGTCGGCGGTGAATCCCAATTCGAGGTCGACGACCGTGCCGCGACCGTGCACCGTGGCGACGAACGCCTCCGACCGGTTCTCGATCCAGCGGACCGGCCGGCGTACGGCGCGGGCCGCGAAGGCCACCAGAGTCTCCTCGATGTAGGCGCACGCCTTGTTGCCGAACGCGCCGCCGACATCAGGACATTGCACGCGGACGCAGCTCTCCGGGACCCGCAGCGTCGCGCTGAGTGAGCTGCGGACCTGGTGCGGCGATTGCGTGGAGGTCCAGACCGTGACCGACTCGCCGGTGATATCCCAGATGGCGCGTACCCCGCGGGCCTCCAACGACAATCCAGCGACGCGGCTGTTGGTGTAGCGCCCGCTGACGACCACCGCCGCATCGTCGAGCGCGATGGCGGCATCGCCCGCCTCGAAACGGTTGCGGCCGAACACATTATCCGGCCAGTCGTCGTAGAGCAGTGGCTGGCTGTCCGGACGCGCGTCGACCACCGCGGGCAGCCGCTCGTAGTGGACCTCGACGAGTTCGGCGGCGTCCTCCGCCTGATACGCGTCGTCGGCGACAACGGCGGCGATCGGCTCACCGACGTAACGGACCTTGTCCGTCGCTAGGCACCAGGTGGGTGCGGAGGCCTGGATCTGCGCATTCCACATCATCCCCATCGGCTCGGTAACATCGCGAACATCAGAGCCGACCAGCACCGCGTGAACGCCGGGCGCGGCACGGGCCCGCCGCGGATCCACCGAGATGCGGGCGTGCGGTTCCCGGGAGCGGACCACCACCAAATGCAGCTCGCCGGCGGCGTATTCGTCAGCCAGATAGCGCCCGCCGCCGGCCGCCAACCGCCGCAGGTGCGGCCCCGGCGGGCCCGCACCGACCTGCCGTGGCGCGCTCATCGGCTCTGCTCGACAATCTTGGCGGCGACGAGTTCCTCCGTGGCCGCCACGATCGGCGCGTAACCCGTACAGCGACATAACGACGCGGCCAACCGATCCCGCAGTTCGGCCGACGTGGGTCGGGCGCCCGCGTCGACCTCGGCCAGCAGCTCTTCGATCAACACCACGAATCCGGGGGTGCAGAAGCCACACTGCAGCGCACGGTGTCGTATCAGGCAGTCCTGGACCGCAGAGGGCTCCGCCGAGTGGCTCAGGCCCTCGATCGTCACGACATCCGACCCGTCGGCCTGCACCGCCAGCGTCAAACACGCGCGCACCGAACGAGAGTCGAGTAACACATTGCAACTGCCGCACAATCCTTGACCACAGCCGATATGAGTACCGGTCAGGCCGAGCCGCTCGCGCAGGAAGTCGGCCAGTGACATCCGCGCGGGCACATCCGCACGGGTCGGTCTACCGTTCACCCGTAGCTCGATGGTCACGGCAGGTCCTTCCGTAGCCGACGCAACAGCCGCGCGACAATATGTACCGCGAGCCGACGGCGATGGTCCGCGGAGCCGTGCGGGTCGCCGGTGAAGGAGAGGCCCGCTGAAAAGTTATGGGCGGCACGCTCGACCGCGTCGTCGTCGAGTCGCCCGGACAGCCCGCCGGTACTCGCCGGATCGGCGAGCACCGGTATCTGTCCGGCGCCGCCGACCACGATGCGCACGTCGGTGGCCTCGCCATCGACGACGCTGCCGGTGACGGCGGCACTGATCAGTGGCGTGTCGCCGGCACCGCGCAGCGTGACTTCGTCGAAATACCCGACGGATTCGGTCCTCGGCCGATGAAACATGACGCTGTGCACCAGTTCACCGGGTCGCAGGTCGGTTCGATGCGGTGCCCGGAAGAAATCGGCCGCTGCGATCTGACGGAACCCATTCGATGAGACGGCGGTGACCGCACCCCCGAGGGCGAGCAGACAGACACCGAGTTCGGCCGCCGGGTTGGCGTGGGCGATGCTGCCGCATACCGTGCCCCGGTTGCGTGTGGTCACTTTGCCCACGCGGGGAAGCGCTTGCGCGAGAACATGGAAACCGGCGATTGCGGCAGAGAACTCGGTGGTGCGTTGGGTGACGGCGGCGCCGATGCGCAATCCATCGACAGTGGTGTGCAGATCGCGTAGTTCGGCGATCCGGGTGATGTCGACCAGCCGTCGGGGCCGCTCCAGCCTGCGGACCATCCGTGGCATCAGGCTCTGTCCGCCGGCGAGAACCCGGGTACCGCAGGGATCTTCACGTAGGGCGGCGCAGGCGTCGTCGACTGAAGTAGCTGCCAGGTAATCGAATGGAGCCGGATGCATTGCGAAGCCTCAGCGGATCGGCACGCTGTCGACGTGCCGCAGGTGTTCGTCGATCAGCCCGGCGACGAGCATCGGATCCTCGATGTGGGCCAAGTGCCCGCGCCCGGCCAGCACGCGGCACCCGGTACCCAGTGCCGCCGCGAACTCGGCGCCGAGCACCGGGGGGCATGTTTGATCGTGTTCGCCGGTCAGTACCAGAGCCGGTGCGTCTACTTGGCTTGCGGCCGCGGAAATGTCGGCTGAGAATGCGCCGTCGATGATGTGCTCGACCGTGGGGCTGTCGTTGCGGACCGCCCAGCGGACCGAGTCGGCAAGCAGCGCGTCGTCGGTACCGGGCGCAAAGCTCAGCGCGGCGAACTTCTCGAAGAACAGCGTCGGGCCGAGCTGGCGTAACTCACCGACGACAGCGGCGCTGTCCACATCGGCGACACGCAGCGCTCCACCGATCACCGTCACCGACGCAACTCGCGCCGGCTGGGTAGCCGCGAGTGTGACGCACGTGCTGCCACCGAAAGAGGCGCCCACCAGATGGGCGCGCGCAATGCCGAGACCGTCCATGACCGCCGCGACGTCCGCGGCGTAATCCGCGGCGCCGTAGGTTCCGCCGGGGTCGGAAAACCCTTGTCCCCGTAAGTCGACCGCCACCGTGGCGCGGTCAGCGAGTGCCTCCATCACCGGCGACCACTGCGCGGCGGCGCCGTTGATGTTGTGGACGAAGACGACGGGAGTTCCCGGTCCGTCAGATGTTCGTCGTACACCCCCGATCAGACCGACCGGGCCCGACACCGAGAATCGCTCCATGGTCGCTACCGGTCACCGGTCGCATCGGGTGCATGGGCGGAGAAGTGCGCGTGCACCAGCTCCCAGTCGCCTTCGCGGCGCCGCCAGATCTCGGTGCTGCGCATGCCGGCGTTGTAGTTGCCCAGGTCGCCGAAGTCGGCCTGGTAGTGGTTGAGGTAGGTCACCCAGGCGACATCACCGACCACCTCGATGCGCTCGTCCCGGAGCTCGGCGCTTATTGCCTCGCCCCCCATGGCCGACGACAGCATGTCCCACAGCTGCGCAATGTGATCCTGCCCGACGTAGACCGCGCCGTTGAGGTTGTACCAGACCAGTTCGTCGGGTATCGCGGTCACGCGTCGCCGCAGATAACTCGAGTCGAGCGGACCGTTGGCGTCGACGAATTCGCGGTGCAGGCGCATGATCTCCTGTGCGTCGCCCTCGAGCAGGGTGTCGGTGTCGGTCATGGGCGGGTTCCGTTCTTTGGTCCGAGTTGGGCGGCGAGCCGGGGGCGGGACTCGGCTATCAGCGCGAGGAGGTCGGGCAACTGGTCGGGGGGTGCGAACGGCACGATCGCGATCTCGTCGATGCCGGTCTCGGCGTAGGCCGCCAACGATTCGCCGACGGCTTCGGGCGGGCACACCATCGCCACCGCATCGACAACCTCGGGGGTGAGGACCTTGGCGGCCTCGACGGGGCCGCCCCTGGCGATTGCCTCTACCAGCGCGCCGTCCGGGATCGCCCCGGCGGCAAGGTATTCGGTGGTCGCCGGGTCGAACGCGGACAGCAGCTCCGCCACCTGAATGCGGGCCGTCTGCACGTCGTCGGTAATGAATGCGGTGACCACAGCGGAAATTCGGAAGTTGTCACGCGGGCGGCCGGTGTCGGTGAGTGTCGCCTCCACCCGTTTCACGGTCTCGGCCAGGTACTTGCGCGATGAGCCGGCGCTCAGGCAGACACCGTCGGCATAGCGGGCGGCGGTTTCCACCATCCGCGGGCGCACGGCCATGATGTCCAGCGCGGGCGGCGCGGACAACGGGTTCAACCTGTATTGCTCGAATCGGAATCCGGGGAATTCGGCGGTCAGCTCGTCGCCGGCCAGCGCGCTCTTGAGCGCACGATGCAGCGCGATCGTCGACGCGATCGGCTTGTCGATCGACTTGCCGAGCGTGGCGATCATGTCCGGCACCCCGGTCCCGATCGCCGCCCGGACCCGGCCCGGTGCGATTTCGGCCAGCGACGCCAGCTCCATCGCGGCCACGCCGGGGTGACGTCCGGCGGCGCTGATCCCCATCAGGACGACTTCGAGCCGCTCGGTCTCCCGCAAGTACACGGTCGCGGGCACCACCGCATCGTGCGCGCCGATGTGTTCGGCGTACCACAGACCGTCAAAACCGTTTTCGTCGGCGGCCCGGACGGCCGGCAGGTCGGCAAGGATTGAGCCGAACCCGGTAAACGACAAACTGACTCGCACGGTCCGATCCCTCGCTGCTCGATCCGCCGGAAACATCATCGGTCCGGACACCGTAACTTCATCTGTGACACGGTGTCAACGTTATAGTTGTACATGCCGTCTGGACGTGCCAGACTTGGCGATGTGACGACGCGACAAAGCGATCTGCAGGCGCGCCGGCGCGAACACCGGCGCAATGCCCGGCGACGGCTACTCGACGCCGCCCATCGCCTGCTGGAGAACCAGCCCTGGGCTGAGATCTCGCTCGACGACATCACCTCCGCTGCCGAGGTCGCCCGGACCGCCTTCTACCGGCATTTCGAGGATCGTCAGCATCTGCTGATGGCGATGCTGGACGACGTCGGTCTGGAGTTGGGTCATGTCGCCGACGAGTGGATGGCCGATCACGATGACCCGGCCGCCGATCTTCGGCACAGCCTGGCCGACCTGACCGAGATATTCGTCGAACACGGCCGGCTCATCCAGGCGATCTCGGATACCGCGAGATACGACCCGGAGATCAGCGAGCTGTATTCCGCTCTGGCTGAAGGTCTCGTGACGGCGACCGCGCGCCGGATCCAAGCGGACATCGCGGAGGGCCGCAGCCAGATTGCGCAGCCTGGCGAGGTGGCGCGCGCCCTGACGTGGATGAACGAGCGCTACCTGCTGGCATCGTTCGGGCAGCGACCGTTCGCCGACCCGGCCGCGGCGACCGACGCGTTGACAACCATCTGGATCAACACGCTCTACCGGCAATCGGCGGAGGGACCGTGAGCCCGCGGCTGCTCGTCCACGGTGGGAGCGTTTTTGATCCGGTCTCCGGAACGGCGTCTCCCGCCGATGTGGTCATCGACGGTGAACGCATCGTCGAGGTGGGGCCGGGCCTGGACGGCGACTCCGCGCTGGATGCCACCGGACACCTGGTGGTACCGGGTTTTATCGACTGCCACGTCCATGTCACGCTCGACGATGTCGACGTACTACGGCTGATCCAAAGTCCGTTCTCGCTCAGGTTCTTTCAGGCAGTCCGCAACCTGCGCTTGACCCTGCACGCCGGAGTGACCACTGTCCGAGATGCGGCCGGCGCGGACCTCGGCGTCAAACAGGCGGTGGACACCGGGCTGATCGACGGCCCCGACATGCAAATCGCGATCGGTATGCTCAGCCAGACCGGCGGCCACGCCGACGAATGGATGCCATCGGGCGAGTGCGTGCACGCCCTGTGGCCGCCCCACCCCGGCTGCCCGTCGACAATCGTCGACGGCGTCGACGAGATGCGCCGCAAGGTCCGAGAACTGATCCGCGCCGGCGCCGACGTCATCAAGGTCGCCACCACGGGTGGGGTCGTCAGCCCGTGCAGTGACCCTCGCCGCGCGCATCTCGCCGCCGAAGAACTTGCGGTGATGATGGTTGAGGCTCGAGCCGCGCGGGTCCACGTCATGGCGCACGCGCAGGGCACCGATGGTGTCAAGAATGCCGTGCGGTGCGGTGTTCGTTCCATCGAGCACGGGGTGCATCTCGACGAGGAAGCGGTCGCGATGATGGTGGACAACGGAACCTGGCTGGTGCCAACACTATCCGCACCGCACGCCCTCTTACGCCTGGCGCAGACTGGCGCCGGCATCACCGCGACCACTCGGACAAAGGTGGCCGACGTGGTCGAGGCACACGGCGAATCGCTGAGGCTCGCGCACGCCGCGGGCGTCCGCATCGCGATGGGAACCGATGCCGGGATTGCGCCCCACGGGCACAACCTCGCCGAGCTTGAGCTGATGCATGGCCAGGGCCTCTCGCCGGCCGATGCGCTGCGCGCGGCAACAACGTCGGCGGCCGAATTGCTCGGTGTCGGTGACCAGATCGGTGAGTTGGCGCCCGGCAAGCGAGCGGACCTCGTGCTGTTGGACGGCACCGACATCGGCGTGCACGGTTTGTCCGAGCGGGTGCGGGCGGTGATTCACCGCGGCACCATCCATGTCGACAAGATCTCCACGCGGATTGCGCAGTGGGTGTGAGCGAGGAGATACGCCAGCGGTGGCTGCGCGGCGAAGCGGTCGCGGCGGCGACCGTGGTCCGAACGTGGGATTCGGCGCCGCGGCCGCCCGGGTCGATGATGTTTGTCGCCGAGGACGGTTCGGTCATCGGCAGCGTGTCGGGCGGATGTGTCGAATCGGCCGTGTATGAACTGGCACTTCAGGTGCTCACGGACGGAGTACCGGTTCTGCAGTGTTTCGGGTTGGCCAACAACGCCTTTGAGGCAGGCCTTACCTGTGGCGGCACCCTCGAGATCTTCATCGAGAGGATCCACCGCGACAGCTATCCGGAGTTCGGCGAAGTGGTTGGCCCGAAGCGGGAGTCGATGGTTGTCGCAACAACCGTCCGGGCGAGGGACCCGGCCTGGGTGGGCCGGCGACTGATCGTCCGACCCGGTTCGATCAGCGGCTCACTGGGCTCAGCTCGCGCCGACGCCTATGTGACGCGGACAGTACGCGGAACATGGAGCGCCGGTGGCCCGGCGGTGCTGCGTTACCGCTCAACAGGCGGTGGTATCGACGACGAACTCGAGATCTTCGTGTCCGCGCATCACGCGCAGGCCCGGATGATCGTCTTCGGGGCGATCGACTTCGCCGCGGCGACCGCGGGAATCGGCGCGTTTCTGGGCTATCACGTCACCGTTTGCGATCCGAGAGCGGTATTCGCCACGCCGACAAGGTTTCCCGATGCCGACGACATCGTGGTGCAGTGGCCACACTGTTATCTGAGGGCGGAGCGTGACGCCGGTCGCGTTGACGGTCGCACCGTCTTGGTGGTGTTGACCCATGACCCGAAATTCGACGTCCCCTTGCTCGAACTCGCCCTGCGTGATGGGGGCTGGAAGGAGCGACCGGCGTACGTCGGCGCGATCGGTTCCCGGCGGACCCATGCTGACCGTGCGGCTCGGCTGCGTGAAATCGGATTGACCGAACGGGAACTCGGCCGGCTGCGGGCACCCATCGGTCTGCAACTCGGTGCGATCACGCCCGAGGAGACGGCGGTCTCGATCGCCGCGGAGATCATCGCGGATCGCGGTGGCGGGAACGGAGGCCGGCTGACCGGGACCGACGCGCCCATTCACCCGTCGGTGGGATCCACGCAACATGCTCTCCGGGATCGAGTCGCGGCTCGGCCGACTGAACATGATGCACTCCGATCCGGTGGATGTGGACAATCTGTGTCCATTTTCGCGGCGTCAGATGCAAGCCTATCGTCAGATACCTAGGTTCTGTAGACGCATAGGGTTTCCGGTCAGAAGGGCTTCATCATGAGTTTGGACGATGTGTTGCGCTGGGACGGGGAATTGACGGTGACCCGTCACGACCCCGAGACCGGGGCATCGTTTGTCATCCGGGTGGACTCGACGCGGTTAGGGCAGGCGGCCGGCGGCACCCGGGCGGCGCAGTATTCGTCGCTTTCCGGCGCCCTGGACGACGCCGGGAAACTCGCCGGGGCAATGACGTTGAAGATGGCGGTGAGCGGCCTTCCCATGGGCGGCGGGAAATCCGTGATCGTGCTTCCGTCGCCGCGCAAAGACATCGAGGCGGCGGCCTGGCAGCGGATCTTGGAACTGCATGCCGAGAACATCGACCGGCTCAACGGCACCTACTGGACGGGACCCGACGTCAACACCAACTCCGCCGACATGGACATCCTCAACGAGACAACTGAATTCGTCTTCGGCCGCTCGGCTGATCGCGGCGGCGCCGGCTCCAGCGCCGTCAACACCGCGCTCGGGGTGTTTGAAGCCATGCAGGCTACCGCCGTACATGCCGGCCTCGGAGCGCTCGACGGACTGACCATTCTGATCCAGGGGCTGGGCGCGGTCGGCGGCCAGTTGGCCGCTTTCGCGTCGGAAGCCGGCGCCCGATTGTTGGTCTCCGACACCGACGTTGCGCGTCTCACCTGGGCTCGCCAATTCGGTTGCACCGTCGTCGAACCCGAAGACGTCTCGACCACACGCTGCGATATCTTCGCGCCGTGCGCGATGGGCGGTGTCATCGACAGCGCAACTGCCGCGCGGCTGACCACGTCCGCGGTCGTCGGGGCGGCCAACAACATCCTTGCTCATGACCAGGCCGGTGCCATTCTGCGCGACCGCGGCATTCTGTATGCGCCCGACTTCGTCGCCAATGCCGGAGGCGCCTTCCACCTTATCGGTCGCGAAGTGCTCGGGTGGGACGACGACACTGTCGCTGCGCACACCAGACGAATCGGCGATACCGTCATCGAGGTTTACGCGATCAGTGAGGCCGAGGACATCACCACCGCCGCCGCCGCCCGGATACTGGCCCGCCGCCGGATGAAAGCCGTGGGCGCAGCGCTTCCGGCTTGACGTAGCGCTGTTCAAAACCAGCCGGCCGGCAGGCCATTCCACTCCTCGAACACCAACCAGGTGCGGGTTGCGCGGATGCCGGCCATGCCGTGCAGCCGTTCCAGCACCACCGTGCGCAGGGTCGCATTGTCGGGGGCGCGGACCACGACGAGAACGTCGAAGTCGCCGCCCACCAGAGTGAACCGTTCGACGAACCGCAGTGTCTTCAACTGTGCCGACAAGCCGCGCCAGGCGTCCTGTTGAATGGACAACGCGATCAGCGCCGACGTCGCAAAGCCGGCTTTTTCCAGGTTGATTCGTGCGGTGAAGCCCTCGATTATCCCGCGCTGTTCGAGCCGCTCGATCCGCGCGTACACATGGGTGCGAGAGATGTGCGCCCGCTTGGCCAACTCCAGCATCGACACCCGGCCGTCTTTGACCAATTCCCGGATCAGCCGCCGATCGACATCGTCCAGTTCCAGAGATGCTGTCGTGTCGTCGTCCATCTGTTCGCCGCCTCGCCTCGTTCGATCAGGGGTATGAACAGTATGCATATAAATCCTCATGGCTAGGCCAATACATCCTCAAGTCCCGCGGCCACGATGCATTAATGGCCACAAACGTCGACTATTGGAGCGCAGGTAGTCAAATTGGGAGGCAGTTGTGGCGGTGGTTGAGCGCGTCGGCACGACGTACGCGAATTTTCTTCCGGCCGACGCTCCCGTGCAGTACCTCGACCCGACGGGTCAGCTGACCGACAGTGCTGCGAGGTACCTCCGGCCGTCCGGTCAACGACTGGTCGACATGTACCGAAACATGGTTCTGGGGCGCCGTTTTGACGAACAGGCGACGGCGCTGACCAAGCAGGGCCGGTTGGCGGTGTATCCGTCCGCACGAGGACAGGAGGCTTGTCAGGTCGCTGCCGCGATGTCGCTGCGGGCAACGGATTGGATGTTCCCGACGTACCGCGATTCGATGGCGTTGGTCACCCGGGGTGTGGATCCTGTCGAGGTCCTCACCATGGTGGCAGGCGATTGGCACTGCGGCTATGACCCGGCACGCCACCGCACCGCACCGCAGTGCACGCCGTTGGCGACCCAGCTTCTCCACGCGGCCGGGCTGGCGCATGCCCAGACCCGCAAAGGCCTCGACGCAGTGGTGCTGGCGCTTTGTGGCGACGGTGCGACCAGTGAAGGCGACTTTCACGAAGCCCTGAACTTCGCGGCGGTTTTCGGTGCGCCTGTGATTTTCTTGGTGCAGAACAACGGTTTTGCGATCAGCGTGCCATTGTCGAGGCAGACGGCCGCCCCGTCGTTGGCGCACAAAGGTATCGGATATGGCATCGGCAGTGAGCAGGTCGACGGCAACGATCCGGTGGCGATGCTGGCGGTGATGGACGAAGCGCGTAGCTATGTGCTGGACAGCAATGGCCCCGTAATCGTCGAAGCTCATACCTACCGGGTTGAGGGTCATACCAACGCCGATGATCCAACCCGGTACCGGACCAACGACGAAGTCGCGCACTGGCGCGCGCGGGATCCCATCGCCCGGCTCGAGACCTACCTGCGGGCCGAAGGCCTGGTTGACGACGCCCATGTGAGTGCTGTCGCCGCCGAAGCCGAAGACCGCGCCGCGGCGCTACGAGTCGGGATCAACGCCGATCGGCCGACTGATGTCGACGACCTTTTCCGTTACGTATTCGCCGAACCGACCAGTCAACTGCGCGAACAACAATCGCAGCTGCGAGCGGAATTAGCCGCCGAGGCCCGGGAGGCCTGACAAGGATGACCGTGATCACCATGGCGCAGGCTCTCAACACTGCGCTCCGCGACGCACTCGAGCAAGACGAATCCGTGTTGGTATTCGGCGAGGACGTCGGCGACCTGGGTGGGGTTTTCCGTGTCACCGACGGCCTCGCCAAAACGTTCGGCAGGGATCGGTGTTTCGACACACCGCTGGCCGAATCGGGAATCATCGGGTTCGCCATCGGCATGGCGATGGCGGGTTTTCGCCCGGTGGTGGAGATGCAGTTCGACGCCTTCGCCTACCCGGCGTTCGAGCAGATCGTGTCCCACGTCGCCAAGCTCAGGAACCGCACCAAAGGTGCGCTGTCGGCACCGATGGTGATCCGGATACCGTTCGCCGGCGGTATCGGCGGGGTCGAGCATCATTGCGATTCCAGCGAGGCGTACTACGCGCACACTCCCGGCCTCAAAGTCGTTGCGCCGGCGTCGGTCGCGGACGCCTACAGTCTGTTGCGGCACGCGATCGACGACCCCGATCCGGTGGTGTTCCTCGAACCCAAACGCCTCTATTTTTCCCGCGACGACGTCGACCTCGAGCGAGGCACCCCGATCGGGAGAGCGCGAATACTCCGGTCGGGACACGACGCCACGATGATCGCGTATGGGCCCGCGGTCGAACCCGCGTTGCAGGCTGCCGCCGCTGCTGCCGACGACGGGCGCGATGTCGAAGTGATCGACCTGCGGTCGATCGTCCCGTTCGACGACGAGACCGTCGCGGCATCGGTGCGAAAGACCGGTCGATGCATCGTGGTGCACGAGGCCCAAGGATTCGCCGGGGTGGGAGCCGAGATCGCGGCCCGGGTTCAGGAACGCTGCTTCCATCACCTGCAGGCGCCGGTGCTGCGCGTCTGCGGCTTCGACATTCCCTATCCGGCACCCAAATTCGAGGGGTTGCACCTGCCCTGCTGCGACCGGATTCTCGACGCACTCGGTCGGCTGCAATGGGACGACCGCATCGACACCCGATGGGCTCCGGCCCACGCATAACGACACATCGTCAAGTGAGAAGCATTGCCCGTCAACGTGATATGGATACCGAACAAGAGGAGTGAATCCGTGCTCAGTGCCATCGTAACCCTGTCATCGATGCTCTTGCTGATCTTGTTCCCGCTACTCATACCCGCGCTCGTCACCGTCGGGCACGCCCTGGGCACCGCGCGGTGGCGTCGGCATCGGCCCCGCAACGGCCCCAGGGCCGCGGCGAGCCGGGTGTTCGATCACCCGCGGGCGTCGGCAGCCGGTGTCAGCCCGTTGCGGGAGACGTCACCTGCCACGCCTGACGCAGACGGCTCACCCGATCGGGATGAGCCACTTCGGTTCCCGCCGAGTCCTATCCGCGAACCGCAAACGAAGCCCGCAACAAAAATGGTGCCCTAATGACCGACCAGACATTCGTGCTGCCCGACCTCGGTGAGGGCCTCGCGGAGGCCGTCATCGCGGACTGGCGAGTGCAGGTCGGCGACACCGTGACCGTCGACCAGGTGGTCGTCGAGGTCGAAACCGCCAAAGCGGCAGTCGAGGTTCCGGTCCCATTCGCGGGCAAGGTGATTGAACTGCACGCCGAAGTGGGTTCAACCCTGGCCGTGGGCGCTCCGTTGATCACTGTCGCCAGCGCCGGTGAACGCACAGAGGAGGGGCCGGGCTCGGGAAATGTGCTGATCGGGTACGGCACTCGTGAGCCAGATCCTCGTCGTCGCCGTCGAACGCCGGTACAGCAGCCGATCGCTCCGGTAGCCGCCACGACCAAGGTGATCTCGCCGGTGGTGCGAAAACTGGCCCGCGACAACGGTGTTGACCTCGCCCTCCTGGCGGCCGCCGGACCGGGCGGCGTGATCACTCGCGCAGAT
Organism: Mycobacterium sp.; assembly: GCF_025933915.1. Taxonomy (GTDB): domain Bacteria; phylum Actinomycetota; class Actinomycetes; order Mycobacteriales; family Mycobacteriaceae; genus Mycobacterium. The sequence continues at coordinate 21,932 of NZ_JAICZA010000012.1, read as the reverse complement.
GTCGAACACGCCCTGACCCAGACCGCAACCAGCATGCGAGACGAAGTACGCACCCCAATCACCGGAACGCGCAAGGCGATTGGGGAGAAGCTGGTAACCAGCCGCCGCGAGATTCCCGATGCGACCACCTGGGTCGATGTCGACGCCACCGGACTGCTCGACGCCCGACGATCCGTCCAGGAGGTCGCGGGCCGCAAGGTCAGCCTGCTGGCGCTGCTGGCCCGGTTCGCCGTCGCCGCACTCCGGCAGTTCCCCGACCTCAATTCGTCGGTCGACACCGCACGATCGGAATTCGTCCGCTACCAACACGTCAACCTGGGAATCGCGGCCCAAACGCCGCGCGGGCTGGTGGTCCCGGTAATCAAGAACGCCGACACGCTCGACCTCCTTGCGTTATCCGATGTGTTGACCGCGACAACGACATTGGCCCGCAAGGACAATCTCCCGCCCGCCCGGCTCACCGGGGGAACGTTCACGCTGAACAACTACGGCGTCTTCGGTGTCGACGGGTCCACACCGATCATCAATTACCCCGAAGCCGCGATCCTGGGGATCGGCCGAATCGTCGACCGGCCCTGGGTGGTCGACGGCGAATTGACCGTGCGCAAAATGACGCAAGTTTCGCTGAGCTTCGATCACCGGGTGTGTGACGGCGCTACCGCCGGCGGATTCTTGCGACTGTTCGCCGATTTCATCGAGAACCCGATCGCGGCGTTGGCGCGGTTGTGATGGGCGATTCCCGGCCGGCCCAGCACAGCGACGTGCTGATTCTCGGCGGCGGCTCGGCCGGCTACGCCTGCGCGCTGCGGGCAGGTCAACTGGGCCTCTCCGCGACCCTGATCGAGACGGACAAGGTCGGCGGCACGTGTCTGCATCGCGGCTGCATTCCCACCAAAGCGCTGTTGCATGCGGCCGAGGTCGCCGACATGACGCGCGCGGCCGAGGGTTTCGGCGTGCGCGCAACCCTGACCGCCATCGACATGGCGGCCGTGCACGCCTACAAGCAGTCGGTGGTGGACCGGCTACACACCGGACTAAACGGGTTGATCGCCGGCCGCGGTATAGCGGTCATCCAGGGTGTCGGCCGCTATGTCGGAAACCGTACCGTCGTCGTGGACGGAAATCCCTACACGGGCCGGGCGGTGGTCCTGGCGACCGGTTCCGCCTCTCGAGCAATCGCGAACATCCCGATCGGTGACCGGATCATGTCCAGCGATCACGCCCTGCAGCTGCCCGAGATCCCGCGTACTGCGATCGTGCTCGGCGGCGGTGTGATTGGCGTCGAGTTCGCGAGCATGTGGGCGTCGTACGGCGCCGAGGTGACGGTGCTGGAAGCGATGCCCAGGCTGTTGCCCGGCGAAGACGACTGGAGTTCGACGACGCTCGAACGGGCGCTGCGTCGCCGGGGTATCACGGTCAAGACCGGCGCGACCGTCTCCGCGGCCAGACAGAACGGCGCCGGGGTTGCCGTGGAATTGGCCGACGGTGAGGCGATGGAGGCTGACGTGTTGCTGGTGGCCGTCGGCCGCGAACCCAGATCGGCCGGCTTCGCCGAGGCCGGAATCGCCACGGATCGCGGGTTTGTGGCGGTCGATCGCCGACTCACGACCAACCACGGCGACGTCTACGCAGTCGGCGACCTCGTGGCCGGGGCACAACTGGCCCACCGTGGCTTCGCGCATGGCGTTTACGTTGCCGAACAGATTGCCGGCCGGGACCCGGTACTGCTGGCGGACCAGCTGATTCCGCGGGTAACCTACGCCCACCCGCAGGTCGCTTCGGTGGGGCTCACCGAGTCGTCGGCGCGCGAGCAGTATGGCGAGATCACAACGATCGTCTACGACCTCGGTGGCAACGCGAAGAGCCAGATCCTACGAACTGCGGGCGGAGTCAAGGTAATTCGCCGCGGACGAGCCGACGGTGACGGCCCGGTGGTCGGTGTTCACATGGTGGGCGATCGCGTCGGCGAGCTGATCGGGGAGGCTCAGCTGATGGTTGGCTGGGAAGCGCTGCCTACGGACATCGCACCGTTTGTGCACGCCCATCCCACCCAGAACGAGGCGCTGGGCGAAGCGGTGCTGGCATTGGCCGGCTCGCCGCTACATATGCACGTGTGATCCCGCGGGCGTTAGGCTTGCCCACGGTCGACGACCCGTTGTGGCGGTTGCGCGCAGCGGGGTTGACCGAGGCGCAATCGGCCTGGATCTCGGCGCCCGGATGCTTTGGAGGCAACAGCCGTGTCGATCATCGCGGACATCAGCGCGCCGCTGGGGCGCATTCAGGACAACATGACTCCATGAGCCCCCGTATCGTTGGAGTGCTGCTGGCCGCCGGCGCCGGGCGACGCTATGGAAAGCCCAAGGTGCTGGTGGACGAGTGGCTCCGGATCGCTGTGCGAGCACTGCGCGACGGCGGGTGCGGTGCCGTCGTGCTCGTGCTCGGCGCCGCGGAGATCCCGGCTCCACCCGGTGTGGTTACGGTTACCGCGGCGGACTGGGATGAAGGGCTGAGCGCCTCGTTGCGCACCGGGCTGGCTCAGGCGGAGCGCATGGACGCCGACTACGTCGTGCTGCACCTCATCGACACCCCCGACGTCGGGGCGGCGGTTGTTGCCCGAGTCCTGCAGCGCGCGTTGGCCTCCCGCGAAGGACTAGGTCGAGCCTGGTTCGATGAACGGCCCGGCCACCCCGTCGTGATCGCACGCCGGCACTGGCCCCGCGTACTGGCCGCGGTATCGGGGGACGCGGGTGCCGGCGCCTACCTGCGCACCCGCGACGATGTCGAGAACGTGGACTGCAGCGACCTCGCCAGCGGGGCCGACATCGACGAACCGTAGTCGGCCGTCGTGCGTTTGTCCGTTGGCGGGAACCGTTTCATCGACGATTGCAGTTATCTATGAAGCATCCGAAATATGCTGGTCTGCGGCACACCAAGACGGTCAGGAGGCCCGCGATGCTCAGCGTGAAGTGGTTGGAAAAGCCAGAGGCCCATGACTTTCCGGCGGCGGCGAACTACCTCACCATGCTTGCGGATGCGCAGACGGTGAAGAAGGTGATCAAGAAGCTGAAGGCCGGAACGGTCACGCACAAAATGGCCAAAGACATTCTGCGGGCGGCGCAGTTGGGGCTGTTGCCGGTGGACAATCCCCACGTTGCCGCCGACCTGACCAAGATCGAGAAGGGCCTACCGCTGTCGCCCATCCTGCTGGTGCGCGGCGACTTCATGACCGGTGTTCCGTTGCAGATCGCCGACGGCTACCACCGAGTCTGCGCGAGTTATCACACCGACGAGAACACGGCCATTCCCGTGGTCCTCGCGGTGGTACGCCGCTGATTGCGCTCGCTAGTCCTCGTCGGCGGATTCGGTGGATTCGTCTAAGGCCACGCCGGCCCGAGTGCGCCTGCGCCGCATCCGATGCGATCCCTTGCCCGTCGGGCGCCGGTTTTGCAACTTGGCCCGCGGCTCGCTCTCTTCGGACGACTCGGACGCCTCGGCGGTGTCGGCTGCCGGTGCTGCCTGGGTCTCGGCGGATTCGTCGGCTGTCTGGGTGGCTTCCGTGACTTCCGTGGTTTCGGACTTCTCGGTTTCTGCGGCGTCTGCTTCGACGGCTTCGCCCGTCTCGTCAGGCTCGTCGGTTTCGTCTTCGTCGTCTTCGTCGGCGGCGAATTCCGCGTCGGCCTCCTCGCCCTTCCTGCGGCGAATCCCCCTCTTCTTGGTTTCCTTGGGCTTTTTCGCCTTGATCGGTTTGGGCGGCGGTGGTGGCAACTCGGCGACAAAGGAGAGATAGAAGGCAAAGAAGCCGAGCAACGCGATCGCCGCGGCGGCGCCGTAAATCCCGAACAACCATCGTCCGGCGGCGTCCAGTTTCAGCCAGATCTCGCTGATCGCTGTCCCGATGATCAGCGCGCCGGCCAGCACATGGGCCACAACCGAGGCGACCCGGAGGGACAGCGCCATGTGAGGGGTGCCCAGTTCCGGCTTGCGGGTCCGCAACAGGGTGAACACCACGGGCAGCGCCGCGAGCGCAAGGAGCACACCTGCCACGATGCGCAGCGCCGTCCCCAACGAATGCGTGGTGTCACCCATCAGCTCAGGCCAGCGGGGCAACACGAAAAAGAAGTAGAGGACGCCGGCAGCGATCGAAAATGACGCGTGCCACGGGATGGCGACCTTGCGCCCCATAAGCCTCCTCATGCTGGGTTGGCTCTAGCCAGCCTTCGAGCCAGCCTAGGTGCGACCAACTCGATTCCAAACCGCTTTGTGCGAGTCCGCGTGGCGGACCGATGGCGGAGGATGCGGGATTTGAACCCGCGAGGGCTGTTAACCCAACCCGCGTTCCAGGCGAGCGCCATAGGCCACTAGGCGAATCCTCCGTGGCCATGGTAACCGAGGGTCGGGCGGCCGCCGCCAGTTGCTCCGGCTCAGGTATTAGACTCTCGGTGGACCCCGCGCGGCGTCTATCCTGTGAACTCCCCCAGGGCCGGAAGGCAGCAAGGGTCAATGGGCTCTGTCGGGTGCGCGGGGTCCCCTAGGTTAAACGGGTGCCGACCCGCTGCGCCCGGCTTCGCCGCGCTTGCGATCGCCACTAGGTCCATGAGTGGCGACCCGCTGCGCCCGGCTTCGCCGCGCTTGCGATCGCCACCTCTCACGCTTTCGATAGCGAAAGGGTCCATGGTGTCGCTGGAGTCCCTCAGCCCCGCCGAGCTTGCCGCCGCACACACCCGCCACCAGCAGGATTACGCGGGCCTGCAGGCCAAGAAGCTGGCCCTGGACCTGACCCGCGGCAAGCCGGCCCCCGCCCAGCTCGACCTGTCCAACCCGCTGCTGAGCCTGCCCGGCGACGACTACCGCGACAGCGAGGGCACCGACACCCGCAACTACGGCGGCCTGCACGGCCTGCCGGAGCTGCGAGCCATCTTCGGAGAGCTGCTCGGCATCCCGGTGCAGAACCTGATCGCGGGAAACAACTCCAGCCTGGAACTGATGCACGACCTCGTCGCCTTCTCGATGCTGTACGGCGGCGTGGATTCGCATCGGCCTTGGATGCAGGAGCAGGACGGCATTAAATTCTTATGCCCCGTCCCCGGCTACGACCGGCACTTCGCCATCACCGAGACGATGGGCATCGAGATGATCCCCGTCCCGATGCTGTCCGACGGCCCGGACATCGGCCTGATCGAGGAACTGGTCGCCGCGGACCCCGCCATCAAGGGCATGTGGACCGTGCCGGTGTTCGGCAACCCCACCGGGGTCACCTACTCGTGGGACACGGTGCTGCGGCTCGTCCAGATGCGGACCGCGGCCCCCGATTTCCGACTGTTCTGGGACAACGCGTACGCGGTGCACACCCTGACGCACGACTTCGTCCGGCAGGTCGACGTGCTCGGCCTGGCGGCCGCGGCCGGCAACCCCAATCGGCCCTATGTGTTCGCGTCGACCTCCAAGATCACCTTCGCCGGCGCCGGCGTGAGCTTCCTGGGTGGATCGCTGGGCAACATCGCCTGGTATCTGCAATACGCCGGGAAGAAGTCGATCGGACCGGACAAGATCAACCAGCTGCGGCACCTGCGCTTCTTCCGTGACGCCGACGGCGTGCGCCTGCACATGCGGCGGCACCAGCAGATCCTGGCGCCGAAGTTCGCACTGGCGGCCGAGATCCTGGATCAGCGGCTCAGCGATTCCAAGATCGCCTCGTGGACCGACCCCAAGGGCGGCTACTTCATCAGCCTCGACGTTTTGTCCGGCACGGCCAAGCGGACCGTCGCGCTGGCCAAGGACGCCGGCATCGCGGTAACCGAGGCGGGTGCGTCGTTCCCGTACCGGAAAGATCCGAGCGACACGAACATCCGGATCGCCCCCACCTTCCCGTCGCTGCCGGATCTGCGCGACGCGGTCGACGGCCTGGCCACCTGCGCGCTGCTGGCGGCTTCGGAGTCGCTGCTGGCGCGCGATCGAGTGTGAGTCCGTCGACCGTGAACTGACGGCTTCGGCCGGGCACTGAGGGCGGACGCCAGCCGCGCTCTCGTCAGCGCACGCCGGTAGCCTGCTGACCGTGGCCCTCTACCGCAAGTACCGTCCGGCAACCTTCGCCGAAGTGGTGGGGCAGGAGCACGTCACCGAGCCGCTGTCGATCGCGCTGGAAGCGGGCCGGATCAACCACGCCTACCTGTTCTCGGGTCCGCGCGGCTGCGGAAAGACCTCCTCGGCGCGCATCCTGGCCCGGTCGCTGAACTGCGCTCAGGGACCGACGGCCACTCCCTGCGGAGTCTGCGACTCGTGCGTGGCGCTGGCGCCCAACGCGCCCGGCAGCATCGACGTGGTCGAGCTCGACGCCGCCAGCCACGGCGGTGTCGACGACACCCGCGAGCTGCGCGACCGCGCCTTCTACGCGCCGGCGCAGTCGCGCTACCGGGTGTTCATCGTCGACGAGGCGCACATGGTGACCACCGCGGGGTTCAATGCACTCCTCAAAATCGTGGAGGAACCCCCCGAGCACCTCATCTTCATCTTCGCCACCACCGAACCGGAGAAAGTGCTGCCGACGATTCGGTCGCGCACGCATCACTACCCGTTTCGGCTGTTGCCGCCGAAGACCATGCGGGCGTTGATCGGCCGGATCTGTGAGCAAGAGGGTGTCGTCGTCGACGACGCGGTCTACCCGCTGGTGATCCGCGCGGGCGGCGGTTCGCCCCGTGACACTCTGTCGGTGCTGGACCAACTGGTGGCCGGCTCTGAAACTGGACCGGCAGGCGCCCACGTGACCTACCAGCGGGCACTGGGCCTGCTGGGGGCCACCGACCTGGCGTTGATCGACGACGCCGTGGACGCGCTGGCCGCCGCGGATGCCGCGGCGCTGTTCGGTGCGGTGGAGTCGGTGATCGATGCGGGCCACGACCCACGGCGTTTCGCCACCGATCTGCTCGATCGGTTTCGCGACCTGATCCTGCTGCAAGCCGTCCCGGACGCGGCCAGCCGCGGCGTGGTGGACGCCCCGGAGGACGTGCTGGAGCGGATGCGCGACCAATCGACCCGGATCGGGACGGCGACCCTGACCCGGTACGCCGAGGTGGTGCAGGCGGGGCTCGGGGAGATGCGGGGTGCGACGGCGCCGCGCCTGCTGCTCGAGGTCGTGTGTGCGCGACTGCTGCTGCCCTCGGCCAGCGACACCGAATCCGCGCTGCTGCAACGCGTCGAGCGGATCGAGACCCGGCTGGACATGTCCATTCCCAGCTCCGAAACCACCGCGAGTGCTCCTCGCGGCGCGCCCCCACCGGCCGAGCCCGTCGACCGGCCGGCCCGGTTCACCCGCCCGTCCGCGGCACCTGCCGCCAAGCCCGAACCGAAGCCCGAACCGAAGCCCGAACCGAAGCCCGAGCCGGCTCCGGCGGAAGCACCGGCGCCGGCTCCCGAACCCGCCGTCGCGCCCGCATCCGAATCACCCTCTGCTCCTGGTGAACTCAACGCCGCCGCGGTGCGAAGCATGTGGTCGACGGTGCGGGACAAAGTGCGTCAGCGCAGCCGCACCACCGAGGTGATGCTGGCCGGCGCGACCGTCCGGGCAATCGAGGACAACACGTTGGTGCTGAGCCATGAGTCGGCGCCGCTGGCCAAGCGGCTCTGCGAACAGCGCAACGCCGACGTCATCGCCGAAGCGCTCAAAGACGCGCTGGGAGTCAACTGGCGCGTGCGGTGTGAGGCCGGCGCGCCGGCACCCGCCGCGGCCGGCCCGCTGACCCCTAAGCCGGAAGAGCCTGCCCCCGAACCGGATTCCGCCCGGCGGGCCGAAGAGGAACACCTGCTTGCCGAAGCGGTCCGCGACGAGCCGTCGGCGCCGCGCCGCGATCCGGAAGAGGTTGCGCTCGAACTGCTTCAGAACGAGCTGGGTGCTCGCCGCATCGAAAACGGCTAAACCGCTCGCGTCAGGCCGTCCACCACGGCCGCAGCGGCAGGTTGGCGTCGCCCCGGGCGTCGGTTTTGGCCGCCAGTACGTGGTGTAGCTGAAGGTTGTTCTGCTCGAAGGCAACTCGCGATGCCGCCATGTACAGACCCCACACCTTCGCGGTCGGCAAGCCGACCTCGGCGACCGCGGCGTCCCAGTGCTCGACCAGATTGTGGCACCAGTCGCGCAGCGTCATCGCGTAGTGATGGCGAAAGTTCTCCGCGTGCAGCACCTCGAATCCGCAGTCCTGGATCTCGCTGGTGATGCGGCCCGAGCCGGTCAGCTCCCCGTCGGGGAAGACGTAGCGATCGGTGAACCCGCCGGCGAACGATGTGGAGGTGTTGTCGGGACGGGTGATGCAGTGGTTGAGCAGCAGGCCGCCGGTGCGCAGCTTCGACCTCAAGAACCCGAAATAGGCGGGGTAATTCTTGACGCCGATGTGCTCGGTGAGCCCGATCGAGGACACGGCGTCGAACGCGGCCTCGCCCACATCGCGGTAGTCGGTGTGGCGCACTTCTGCCAGGCCTGCCAGCCCCTCGTCGGCGATCGCCGTCTGCGCCCACTTCGCCTGCTCGGCCGACAGGGTGGCGCCGATCGCCCGGACGCCGCGGTGCGCGGCGTAACGCACCATGCCGCCCCAGCCGCAGCCGACGTCGAGCAGCCGGTCGCCCGGCTGCAGCCGCAGCTTCTCGAAGATCAGCCGGTACTTGTTCTGCTGCGCCTCTTCCAGCGTCGCGTGGGCATCGGGATACACCGCGCACGTGTAGGTCATCGACGGCCCCAGCACCATTTCGTAGAAGGCGTTGGAGACGTCGTAGTGGTGGTGGATCGCCTCGGCGTCACGGGTCTTGGTGTGCATCAGCCCGTCGGCGACGCGCCGCCACCGGGGACGCGTCTCCTGCGGCGGCGGCGCGACCGGCACCAACTTCTCGATGCCCATCGAACGGACGACGTTGGCCAGCACCCGTGCCGGCGGCCGCTTGAATTCCATCCGGTCGTTCAGCGTCTTGAGCAATTGGTACGGATCGCCGGGGTGCACGCCGTAGGCCTGCAGGTCGCCCGACACGTAGGCGCGGGCCAGACCGAGTTCGCCGGGCGCCGTGGCCAGGTATGTGGCGCCGCGGGGGCTCCGAAGATCCAGACCCAGCTCGGCGTCTTCGCTGCCCGCGGTGCTGCCGTCGTAGGCGGTGAACTTCAGCGGATGTCGTCCGGTCGCGGCGAAGACCTCCAAGATCTCGGCCATGCTGAGTTTCCCCGTCGACGAGCGGTGGGGTTCTTTGGTCTCCCTCATCGATGTCATCGCCGTTGTACCGCCTTTGCGTAGAGATCGAGTAAACGAGAATCGGGGTCGTAGGTTTTCTTGACGGTGTTGTAGGCCTCACCGCCGTACAGCTCCTCGAAGTCCTCGCGGGAGTAGTAGGAGTCGGAATACAGCGACTTGTGCCCGTCGAGTTCGCCCACCTTGGCTTCGATCATCCGGTTGGTGGCTCCATCGGTAGCATCCGCCGGCACCGACGACCAGAAGCCGACGTTGACGTAGGTGTGATCCGGCCGCATCGGGTACAGCGGCCAGTCGTGGTGGTCGCGTAAACGCAACGGGCACAACCAGATTGGCGTGATGGGCACGTTGTCCAGGAACCACTCCAGGAACTCGCAGGTCCGTTCGACGGGCAGCTCCACGTCCTGCACCACCCGTTCGCGTGCGGGTCGACCGCTGCGTGCTTCGATGCGGTCGGACACCCCGAAGCGCCGGTCCACGGCGATCAACTTCGAGTAGACACTGCTGCGCCGGTAGCGGCGGGGCCACCAGCGTCGCAGCCGCGGATTCTGCAGGCCGAACGCGCGTGAGCACCAGAACCAATCGGTGTCCCAGCGCCAGAAGTAGTCGTGCGTGGTCAGCCGGTCGTCCTTGGTGGCTTCCACACCGGGGGCGTCGTGCCGGATGGATTGGTAATAGATGTTGCGTCCGGTGTAGTCGCTGACCGGGCCGGGGGTGGTGGTGCGCCGGCCCACGCACAGGTAGCTTTCGTCGGCGCTGAACACCACCCCGTCGAGGTAGTCGACCGGTGTTCCGCCCTGTCCGCCGGTGTCGATGATGCGTTCGGCCGCCGCGATCAGAGCGGGCAGGGAGCGGAAGCGGACGTGGCGCAGCGCCACAAACGGTGCCACCGATTCCAACTCGATCCGTAGCCGGGTCGAATATCCAAGTGTTCCATAGGAATTCGGGAAGGTGCGGAACAGGTCCGGATGCTGGGTGCGGGATGTGGTGAGCAAATCGCCAGCGCCGGTGAGGATATCCATCTCCAGCACCGATTCATGCGGCAGTCCATTGCGGAACGACGCCGACTCGATACCCAGGCCGCTGACCGCGCCGCCGAGGGTGATGGTCTTCAGCTGCGGGACGACCAGCGGCGAGAGACCGTACGGTAGGGTCGCGGCCACCAGGTCCGCGTAGGTGCACATGCCGGCCACGTCCGCGGTGCGGGCTTCGGGATCCACACCCAGCACGCCGGTCAGCCCGGACGTGTCCAAACCAGGGGCATCACGTTTGGTGCGGGCGCGGAACAGGTTTGATGTCGGCTTGGCCAGCCGGACTGCGGACGTTGCGGGGATGGATCGATAACTTGCCAGCATCCGGTCAACGCCCGACTTGTGGGCCGAGAGTGCGGATCCAGGGACAGGCACCACATATACCCTAGTCTTCGACAACAGCCCGTGCACCCGTCGCGAGCGGTGCACCGGGAAAATCATCACGAGGAGGGGTCGCCGTGGGACAGGTGAGCGCAGACAACACCATCTTGATCAACGCCGAACCGGCGGCGACCCTTGCCGCCGTCGCGGATTACCAGACGGTGCGTCCCAAAATTCTCTCCCCGCAGTACAGCGACTACCAGGTGCTGCAGGGTGGCCAGGGGGCGGGCACCGTCGCCAAATGGAAGCTGCAAGCCACCAAATCACGCGTTCGCGATGTCCAGGTCGACGTCGACGTGGCCGGGCACACCGTCATCGAGAAGGATGCGAACTCGACCATGGTGATCAACTGGACGGTGGCGCCCGCCGGGCCCGGCTCCAGCGTCACATTGAAGACCACCTGGACCGGCGCGGGCGGCGCCAAGGGCTTCTTCGAAAAGACCTTTGCGCCCTTGGGGCTGAAGAGGATTCAGGGCGAGGTGCTGGCGAACCTGAAGAAGGAACTGGAAGCCTGAGCCAGGAGTTTCACGCGTTGCCGAAGCCGGGCAGTGGACGTCACTCACGCTTTTAGGCGGAATTACTCCTTTGCCGCGCGACCGGCAACCATCGCCGTCGCACCCTGCGGTCGGGTACGGAATTCGACGGAAATCGCCGGGTCGGCGTAGTGGGCGAGTGCACGCAGCGCCGACGGGCTATAGGCGCGTAACGAGCTGATGACCGCATCGTGTAACGGCGCGTTCAGCCCAGTCAACGGGAGCGTGAACGTCAACAGCACCAATTGGAGCGGCGCCCGCCACCTGCGGAGGTCGATGACCAACAGCTTCTTCGCCGCTCGGGTCCCTTCGGCGAGCACCTGAGCGGCCTGTTCGGGCGCCAGGTGATGCAAAGACAGTGCAAACACCGCGAGGTCGTAATACCCGTCGGGGGCGTCGATCGCGGTGGCGTCCATTTCGCGCACCGTGGCGCGCGGGTGGCTGCCGAGGTCGCTGGCGGAGACGGCGGCCACATACTCGGGATCGATGTCGGTGACCGTCACCTGAGCGGTGGGGTGATACTCCAATAGTTTGCGCGACAAGCCGCCAAGGCCGGCCCCGAGTTCGAGGATCTTCGGCGAGGCGATCTCGGTCACCTCATCAAGCGCCGCGCGGGCGCACAGCGTGTAATTACCCAGAAACCGTCGCCGTCCGGTGCGGTCGAGTGCCTGGATCACCTTGTGCTTGAGATCGTCGACGTCGTCGCGGTCCAGGTATTCCAGCCGGTCGGTGCGCAGCCGCCGGTCCAGCCACGAGGCGTCCGGCCCGCCCCGGGGCATGCTCGCGATGTCGTGGGCCATCCTGTCCATGCGGACATCATGGATGACGGCACCCGTGCTCCGGCATAAAACAGTGCACAAATTCACCCAGAACCGCACAAATTCAGAAGCCAAACGGTGTCTGACTTAGGTTGGGCCCCGGGTGCCTTCGTCGAGCGCTTGTCAACTCATCGATCCCGGCCGCGCGGAATGCTGACGGCAAGTGGGGGCATCGGTCCGAGGTGGGAATTTTGGCGAGTATCGGCTACGTAGTGACGCGGGTGAAATCACCGCAAATCAGGTGGCACTACTCTAATGAGGCCGATTACATACTCGGTTTACTTAGGGACTCGATCAATCGTCGTGAAAATGCGATTGGCGTTGGGAAAAAGGATTGCCGGAGATCCCAGCTCGCCGGCGATTTGAGCGCCCCGCATCGTTGCAAGTTATGACGACATGGCACTGAGCAGCTGCCCCGAGCAAAGTCCGATGGCGGTCGACCCGCTGACGGTGGCGTGGGCCGAGGTGGGGGCCGCGGCGCCCACGCCCTCCGCCGGGCATGGAGGTCGATGATTAACAACATGTTTGCTGCGTGGGTCGCTTCAGTGAACACCTGCGCGGCCAATACGGTGCGGCAGGTTCTGTAACGGGCAACCCAAACACCACGAGACGCAGACCTCCGTTGAGCCCTCATTTCCGAGTGTGTGAGCGACCACGGGCACCGTGGAAAGCCGCGCGCCTTCCCGACAGCAGTTGCCGCGGAGGGTGGCCGTGGCCTGCGGATCCCGAGGTTGAGACGGACGGCTTGACCGGCCCGGGACGCGCACTCGGATCGACCGACCCGGCACCCTGCATCCCGGCCGGCGGCGCGCACCGCACACGGAGAGGTGAGGACGTGCTGTCGGGAACCTCCCAATCGACAAAACCAAGGTGTCCAGGACCGCGAAGAGTGTTAGCCTGACCAAATGGAAGGACCCGAGCCTTCCAGCGCCGTCGGCGCGACCTCTCGCACGTTTCTTGGACGCTTCGGCCGGACGATGAGCACTTCGTGAGCAACGGAGGTTTACGACCATGGCGCCCTCCGACCGGCCCGATTGGGTTTGAATCATGGGATCTGACCACATGAACTCCAGAAAGGTCCGCTCCTTCTCGGATATAGAGCAATTGTGTCACCGTAATGACACCATCGTGACGTTGTGCGGTGGCGGATTGGACAGTGCGTATCTTTTGGCGCAGCTGTCGAAACTCGATCTGCGACTCATTGCATTGTCTGTCGATGTCGGTGATGACTTCGAGCTTGAACAATTTTCCTGCATCGCAGACAAGTTTGACGTAGATATCACCAGACTCGACTACAGAAAAGAATTCGCCGAGGAGTTCGTGTGTGCGGCGATTCTCGCGGGCGGCAGATATCTCGGTCAGCATCCCATTAGTGCATCGCTGTCACGACCATTGATTGCCCGCGTCGGTGTGGAGTTCGCGCGATCGGTCGGTGCGAAGTGTCTGCTGCATACGGCCAACCAGTCGCAAAACAGCTTGAGGAGGCTCAACGGCGCTATTTCCGACCTTGGTTTTGAAGGCTACTTCGGATCGCCTTATGAGTTCGATGCCCTGAGCCGCGAATTCAAGCGTTTCGAACTTCAGGAGGAGTTTGGCATCTCTGGTTTCGCGAATCGGATGACCAGCACCGACACCAACTTGTGGTGCAGAGAGTTCGAAAGCGGGAGCCTAGACGATCCCGAACAATTTGAAATCGATCAGAACCTCTATCAGTGGTCTGTCCAATCTGAAACGGCAAGCCGTGTCATACAGCTGCGCTTCGATAGAGGGCATGTCGTATCGGTGGACACTGAACCTGTCGCTGACTTCGTCGACCTGATACGCGGCCTGAATACCACAATCGGTCGTTACGGTATCGGACGCTTCAGCAGCCTGGAGCATCTCGAAAACGGCGAGAAGGTGCTTGAGGTCCGCGAAGCTCCCGCCGCGACGCTCATCCTCGAAGGTTTCGCACAGCTCGCGTCAGCGACCGTCGAGGTGGAAACCCTCCATTGGATGCGCACTCTCGGTGAGGCTTTGATACTGGAGGCTGTAGAGGGGCGATGGTTCCGCGGTCTCCGGGAGGCCTTGCAGTCTTTCCTCGAGGTGAGCGCGCACCGCGTAAGTGGCGAAGTCCGGTTCACGCTTCGCAACGGTGGTTTCGAGCTCGCGGGGTTGAAGGCCGTATCACCGCTGTACATCCGTGATCGCGAGCAGTGGGAGTACGCCAAAGCTACCGCGGCCAAATCGGTGACAACGAGGCGATTCGACGGCTCCTCCGTCTTGGCCGAACAAGGGTACGGCGTTGGTCTCGGCCGGCAAGTCGATTGGCTCGACGCCGGCCTGGCGCATCGCCCCAGCAGCGAGAGAACGTGGCAGGTCCACGAACACACGCCGCATAACGCTGCTGCACCCCGTTTTTCATCGCAGAACCCGTTGCCTGGCGCGGCGGATGGTCCTCATTCGACGACTTCGCTCGACTGAACCAGCAAGCCTTCGCCGACCATGCGCGAGCGCCGTGACCGCCGCCGATCTACTGCGGGGTCGTGCTGCATGGGCCGGTGAAGGCCGCGCAACAATTCGCCTGGGGCTCTGCGGCTTTCCGCTATGCGGTGAGGAGCGTCGTTGTATCGGCCCACGTCGTCGCCGTAACCTCGAAGCATGAGTGGGCCCGACGACCGTGTTCGCGGCATCGACGCGAGTCACCGCAGCGAGATCGGCGAGATGGATCTGCGGGTGCGGGCGCTGGAAAGCGTGCTCGTCGAGAAGGGCTACGTCGATCCGGCGGCACTGGACGAGCTCATCGACACCTATGAGACACGAATCGGTCCCCGCAACGGTGCGCGTGTGGTCGCTCGCGCGTGGGTTGATGCGAAGTACCGCGACTGGCTGCTGAGCGACGCCACTGCCGCGATCGCTTGGCTGGGCTACACCGGCCGGCAGAGCGAGCACATGATCGCAGTGGAGAACACGCCCCAGCGACACAATCTGGTGGTCTGCACACTGTGCAGCTGCTATCCGTGGGCGGTGTTGGGTCTGCCGCCCGCCTGGTACAAGAGCGCGCAGTATCGGTCGCGTGCGGTGCGTGACCCGCGTGGTGTGCTAACCGAATTCGGCGTGACCCTGTCGCCGGACACGGACATCCGTGTCTGGGATTCGACGGCTGAGGTCCGTTATCTCGTGGTGCCCATCCGGCCGGAAGGAAGCGAAGACCTCGGCGAAGAGGAGCTTGCCACGTTGGTGACACGCGATTCGATGATCGGCACCGGTGTACCCCTGCGCCCGAGGCCCTCGACGCATGAGTAGCGACGATTACGTCACGCACGCTGACCTGGGCGGTCAGCTGGGACACGGTTCCATCAAACTCGAGTCCGGGTTCGAGCCTTGGCACGCGGCCTGGGAGCCGCGTGTCTTCGCGCTTCAGCTGTCGATGGGCGCCTCCGGAGTCTGGAATCTCGACATGACACGTTCCGCACGCGAAACCCTGCCGGACTACGACCAACGCAGCTACTACGAAATCTGGTTCGGCGCTTTGCTCAAGCAGCTCGAGGAGCGCGGGTTGGTCTCCGCCGACGAACTGGCCGCCGGGCGGTCGCTCCGCCCGCCGATCCCGGTGCCCCGCATCGTGCGCGCGCGCGACGTGCCGACGCTGCAGGCCCACGGCGCGCCCACCGAGCGGTCCGCAACCAAGGCGCCTCGGTTCGCTGTCGGCCAGCGCGTGCGCACGATTTCCGGGCCCACCCCGCATCACACCCGCCTGCCGGAATATGGGCAGGGCAAGCCGGCGGTGATCGAACGGTTGCACGGGATGCACGTCTTCGCCGATGCGAACGCCAGTGGTCACGGGGAACAGCCGCAGTGGCTGTATACGGTGGTGTTCCGCGGCACCGACCTCTGGCCGGACGCCGAGCGGGGCTTGACCGTGTCGATCGACGCATGGGAACCGTACTTGGAAGCGGCATGAATCGGCCCGCACGCTTTCGTCGGGTCGTCGGCGCAGACGAGCCGGTGTTCGCAGAGCCTTGGGAGGCAAGGGCTTTCGCAATGGCGGTTTCATTGCACGAGCGCGGGCTGTATACCTGGTCCGAGTGGGCCGACGCGCTGGCCAGTCGTATCACAGCGTCACCAGCACATGCCGACCCCGACGTGGGCGACACCTACTACCAGCACTGGCTTGATGCGCTCGAAGACCTGTTGGCGCGCAAAGGTATCGGCTCGGCCGAGACGGCACGCTGGCGTGCTGCGTGGCAACACGCGGCGAACCGCACACCGCATGGTGCACCGATCGAACTACAAGCCGAGGACTTCGACCCAGCTCACAACGCCGGCACCGGGCGGCAATGACCGATGATTCCGGCTGCGCCCCCGCGCGATCCCGGCTCAGCCTTGCGCCCGAACGTCGATATCCATCGGCTTGCGCGCCGACGCGATCACATAATCCGTCAAGCCAGTCCCTCGTTCCCACACCTCTACACCGCGGCACTGGGCGCGATCGTCATCCGAAATCTCGACGACCACTTCATCCATCTTCTTGCCCTCGAGGCGTTGCCGAGCGTATTTGGCCATCCCGGGGAACACGTCTTGCCGGATCGATTCCACGAGCACGTCGTCGAACCCCGCGGCCGACAGCCGACGTGAATACTCATCGCGGTCATAGTTATTGGCCTCGGGAATGTGGCCGTACCTTCGGCCGAAGGTAGTTGCTCGAGCCGGTTTCCTGCCCGGGGTCGGGAGCATGTCGGCGAGCGCGATCGTTCCTCCCGGTTTGAGGACGCGAAACGCTTCGCGCATGAAGTCGTCACGCGTGTCGAAGTGAAAAGCGCATTCCAGGGCCAAGACTCGCTCAAACGATGCGGTGGGAAAATCCATTGCGGTCGCGGAACCGAGCCGAATGTCGATCTGTTTCTCCAGTCCGCGCTCGGCGACGCGTTCCCGACCCTTCTCGACGTGAACGGGCGTGATGTCGATACCGGTGATATGAGACACCTTGAACCGATCGAGAAGAGCAAAATCCTGCTCCGCGAAACCCACACCCACGTCGAGTATTTCGTCGCTGGGCTGCAGTCCGGCCCGCGTCCCCAGAAGCTCGACCATCGCGATGCACGCATCGGGATAAGTACGAGCGGCTTTCCAGTAACCGTTGTTGAGCCACAGCGGCTTGGATTGGTCGGCATACCTGTCATTCATGAAGTCGATGACGTCATCGCCGAGGACCGTGTAGTAGCCCGCGGCGTCTTTCTGTCGGATCAGGCTGAAGGAGCGCACGACCGTCAAGAAGGCCCAGTAAATCGAAAGGGCAATTCGCCGCATTTGTTCCTCCTCGACGGGCTAGAGCAGTCCGAGCAATTGCAAATCGGTGACGTATTTGATGATGATCGGCGGCGAGATGTGTGGGATGTCCGGGCTGTCCTTGTCTCGACCGATTCTTGCTTCTTGCACCGCCGCCCGGAATCGGTCGGCCGGCGCGAACGACCCACGGGTCGGCTCGGGGGGATCGACTGGCGCGGAATTGCGCAACAACAGCATCTGCAGCAACGAGTGCTGGCGCTGCCAATTCGGCAGGGCACCGAGGGCGGTCTCGAACCGCTGCAACCACTCCCCAAAGTCTCCGATGCGCTGGATCGGGTAACCGGCGTCGATCAGCCAGTCGACATATTCGTCGGGCCCGATGCCGTCGTCGTGCGGGTTCATCACGTGATAGGTCTCAAACCCCTCGACCGCCCGTGCACCCAGTGTGGCGATGGCCTCGGCGATGAAGTCGACGGGCAGCCCGTCAAAGTGGGCGCGTTGCCGGTTGCCCCTGCCGTCGAGCCGGAAGAACGAGCCGGGCGCGATGCCGGCGGCCACCAAGCTCAGCACCATCCGGGTGACCGTGTCCGACAGGTTCAGCTGGCCTGCGTACGTCGGGTCGGCCAAGATCACGTCGCAACGGAACACCGCCACCGGCAGCCCGCACAGGTCATTGGCTTCACGCAGCAGTACCTCACCGGCCCACTTGCTGTTGGCGTAGCCGTCGCCGTAGTTGTCGCCGACTGTGCGGGTGGGGCTGATGACCCGGATGTCGGCGTCCTCGGTGAAGGCGGCCGAATCGATCTGGGTTCGCACGTCGGCAGTCGACACGAAGTTGTAGGACTTGAGTTTCGTGGTGAGCGCGATCCGGATCAGCTCGGCGGTGCCCACCACATTGGGCCCGAATAGCTCGCTGTAGGGGAAGACGGCATTGACCAGGGCAGCGGAGTCGACGATCAGGTCGACGGTATCGGCCAGCCGCTGCCAGGTCTGTGGGTCGAGCCCCAGGTTCGCTTCCCCCTTGTCACCGGCGATGACCACCAAATGATCGGCGGCCAGTTCCCGGAAGTGGCGCAACAGCCCCGAGTCGCCGCTGTCGAAAGTCTTGCTCAAACGGGCCAGCGCGTCCTCGTCGCACCCTCCTCGCACCAGGCAGATCAGCGTGCCGTCGACCAGCTTCATCCGCTCCAGCCATTCCAGCACCAGGTAGCGGCCGAGGAAGCCGGTGCCCCCGGTGAGCAGAACGGTTCTCACCTCGGCGCTGGGCCCCGGCAGAGTCGGTGCCTTGGTCAGCGTCGTCGCGTCTATGAACTTGTCCAGCGTGAGGTCGGCGGCGTGCACCTCGGTGGAGTTGCGGCCGTGCACGGACGCGAAGCTGGGACCGTTGGCCGAGCCGGCACGTCTGCCCAACTGCTCGCCGAGTTTCCGGACGGACGGCGCGTCGAACACGGTGCGGACCGAAAGGTCGGTGTCCAGGCGGGAGTTGATCGCGGCGATCAGGCGCATCGCCGACAGGGAATTCCCGCCGAGGTCGAAGAACGAGTCGTCAGTTCCGACCCGCTCGACCCCGAGCACGTGAGTGTAAATGCCGGCCAGGATCTCCTCAGTCGGGCTGGCCGGGGCCCGGTACTGGGCCGCCGAGTACTCAGGCGCAGGGAGGGCGCGGGTGTCGAGTTTGCCGTTGGGGGTGAGCGGTAGCGACTCGATGGTCATCACCGCGGCCGGCACCATGTAGGCCGGTAGCCGCTCGGTCAGCTGAATGCGTAGGTCGCGGGGGTTGGCGGTGCCGGTGATGTAGCCGATGAGGCGTTTGTCGCCGGGGCTGTCCTCGCGGGCGATGACGACGGCTTGGTCGACGCCGTCGAGAGATGTTAGGGCGGTGCGGATTTCGCCGAGTTCGATGCGGTAGCCGCGGATCTTGACCTGTTCGTCGGCGCGCCCCACAAACTGCAGCTGCCCGTCGGCGCGCCATCGCACCAGATCGCCGGTGCGATACATGCGGGCCCCTTGCCCCCCGAACGGGCTTGCCACGAACCGCGATGCGGTCAGCCCGGGTCGGCACCAATACCCCACTCCCACACCGGCGCCGGCGATATATAACTCGCCGACCACCCCGGCCGGCACCGGACGCAACCACCCGTCCAGAACGAAAAAGGCCGCACCCGCCACCGGCGAGCCCATTGGCGGCGACCCCGACCCGGATTTCAGCGGCGCGCTCATGGACGTGTACACCGTGGTCTCCGTCGGGCCGTAGGCGTGGACCATCAACCGTCCCGGAGCCCACCGATCCACCAGCTCTCCCGGGCAGACCTCGCTGGCCGCCACCAACGTCACCGAATCCAGCCCCTCCGACGACAACATTCCGGCCGCCGACGGCGTCTGAATGAGCATGCTGACGTTTTCGGCCACCAGCAAGGCGTGCAGGTCTTCCGGCGAGCGGCCCACCGACTCGGGGACCACCACCAGCCGCCCACCGCGGAACATCGCACCCCACATCTCCCACGCGGAGACGTCGAAGGCCAGCGAATGCCATTGCGACCACACCTGTTCCGGCTCCAGCCAGGTGTCCAGGGACTTCAGCAGCTGGGTCAGGTTGTGGTGGGTGATGGCCACGCCTTTGGGTACGCCGGTGGTGCCCGAGGTGTACATGAGATAGGCGATGTCGTCGGGATCCGGTCCCCTCGGTGCGGTGGCGGGCTGGGTGTCGAGACGGGGATCGTCGACATCGATGATCGGTAGGTCGGTCCCGTTCAGTCGGCCGGCCAGCGCGGCGGTGGTGATCGCGGCCATCGGTGTGGCATCGGCGATCATGAATTCGATTCGCGCCGCCGGCAGCGCCGGGTCGATCGGTAGGTAGGCCGCGCCGGTCTTGAGCACCGCCAGGATCGCGACGACTGCCTCGGCGGAACGTGAAAGCAGCAGCGCCACACGCTGTCCCGGTCCGACGCCGTGGTCGACCAGCACGTGCGCCAACCGGTTGGCGGCCTCGTCGAGTTCGCGGTAGGTCATCGAGTTGCCGTCGCAGGTGACAGCCACCGCTTCGGGGGTGCGGGCCAACTGTTCAGCGAACGACGCGGGAATCGACGTGGCGGGGGCTGCCGGCCGGGTCAGCACCGCGCGGTTACCAAACTGATCCAGACGTGCGCGCTCATCCTCGTCGAGCAGATCCACCGTCGACAGCCGCTGTGTGGGGTCGGCGGTCATCGCCGCCAGCACCCGCTGGAACCGGTCGATCAGGGCCTGGATGCTGTCGGCGTCGAACACGTCGGTGTCGTACTCGAGACGAAGGCCAAGCTCCGGTCCCGGGGTGGCTTGCACGGTCAGCGGATAGTGGTTGGATTCGCGGCCGGTGAATTCGGTGATGGCCAGCTCGTGGTCGCCGGCGAGGGCGGTGGTGTCGACGGGGTAGTTCTCCAGCACGAACAAGGTGTCGAACAGCTGATCGTGGCGGGTGATGCGGTGGATCTCGCTGAGTGCCAAGTGCTGGTGGTCCAGTGTGTCGTTGTAGGTGGTTTGCAATTGGTCGAGCAGGTCGGCGGTTGTGCTGGCCGGCGTGATGCGCGCCCGCACGGGCACGGTGTTGATCAACAGGCCCACCATCGAATCCGAACCGATCACCTCGGCCGGCCTGCCCGAGACCGTGGTGCCGAAGGCCACATCATGCTGGCCGGTCAGCCACATCAGCAGCTGCGCCCATGCGGCCTGCAGCACGGTGTTGACGGTGGCGCGGCGCGAGCGCGCGAGTTCGCTGACGGCGCGGGAGGTTTGGGCGTCGACCCGAATCGATTCCACGCCTCGGCTTCCCAGCCCCGAGCGATGCGGCGGGCCGACCAGGGTGGGGGTGTCGAAGCCGTCGAGGATCTCGCGCCAGGCCGCCTCGGCGGCTTCGAGGTCTCGATCGGCCAGCCAGGTGACGAAGCTGCGATAGGGCGCGGGCGCGGGCAGCCGCTGCCCGTGATAGGCGGCGAATATCTCGCCGAGCAGGATCGGCAGCGACCAGCCATCCACGACGATGTGGTGATTGGTCAGCACAAACCGGTGCCGGTTCTCGCCGGTACGGATCAACGCCACCCGGAACGCCGGCTCGTCGGCCAGCTCGCGCACCGCGGCGCGTTCCTTGGCGCACACCCGTTGGATCCGCTCTTCGAGATCGCCGTCGTGGTCGGCGAGGTCGGCGTACCGCCACCCCGGGGCGGGATCGGCCGGGATGATCTGCACGGGCCGGTCGAACTGTCCGCAGAAGCGGGCCGCCAGATGCGGATGACGGGTGACCACCGCGTGCACCGCGTCGCGCAACCGGTAGTACTCGAGCGGGCCGGTCACGGTGAAAGCGAGCTGCACCGCATACACGTCATCGCTCGCCTTCATGATGCTGGCGTGGAAGAGCAGCCCTTCCTGTAAGGGGGTTAATGGCAGCACGTCGGCGATCGCATATTGCCCCTCCAGTTCGTCGAGCTGGTGTTGGGTCAGCCGGGCCGGGGCGATGTCCGACGGCGTGAGCCCGCCGCCGCCGGCGCGCACGTGGGCGCAGATGCCGGTCAGGGCGTCGAACCACAGTTGCGCGAGGCGGTTGATCTGGGGGTGGTCCAGTGTTGAGGGCGCCCAGGTCCAGGTGGCGTGCAACAGGGGGCCGGTGTCGGTGTCCTCGGTGGCGGCGTTGAGTTCGACGGTGTGGGCCAGCGG
>NZ_JAICZA010000071.1 GCF_025933915.1 Mycobacterium sp. | reverse complement strand
GGGGTTGATGAAGGCGATCCTCGCACTGCGGCACGGCGTGGTTCCGCGGAATCTGCACTTCACTCGGTTACCCGATGAGATGGCCCGGGTCGAGACGAATCTCTTCGTGCCGCAGGCCAATACACCGTGGCCCGCCAACGGCCCCCACCCGCGTCGCGCCGCGGTGTCGTCGTATGGGATGTCCGGCACCAACGTGCACGCCATTGTGGAGGAAGCCCCGGCGCAGCCCCCCGGTGGATCTGCTGCACCCGAAGCCGATGGGCCACTGCTGTTTCCCCTGTCGGCCACGTCGGCCGGGCAGCTGCGCATCGCGGCCGCCCGCCTGGGGGATTGGCTCGATGGGCGCGGTGTCGACGAGCGCGGCAGCGTTTCTCGTGACGGCGAAAGCGGGGCCGCCCTGCGAGATCTGGGCTACACGCTGGCGCGCCGCCGCGCGCACCGGCCGGTGCGGGCGGTGGTCGCGGCGAACAGCTTCGACGAGTTGAGCGCGGGACTGCGCGCGGTTGTCGAGAGCGACATTCCGCACGAGCCGGCCGTGGGACAAGACGATCGCGGGCCGGTGTGGGTGTTCTCCGGGCAGGGTTCGCAATGGTCCCGGATGGGTGTCGAACTGCTGACCAAGGAACCGGTGTTCGCCGCCACGATCGCCGCCCTCGAGCCGTTGATCGTCGGAGAATCGGGGTTTTCGGTAATCCAGGCCATGTCGGCACCGCAGACGGTGACCGGCATCGACAAAGTCCAGCCGACCATCTTCGCGATGCAGGTCGCGCTCGCCGAGACGATGAAGTCCTATGGGGTGCGCCCCGGCGCCGTCATCGGGCATTCGCTCGGCGAATCCGCCGCGGCCGTGGTCGCCGGCGGGTTAACGCTCGACGACGGGGTCAAGGTGATCTGCCGTCGCTCGCGGCTGATGGCACGGATCGCCGGGAGCGGCGCCATGGCATCGGTGGAACTGCCTGGCCAACAAGTGCTTTCGGAACTGTCCATTCGCGGCATCTCCGACGTCGTGCTCTCCGTGGTCGCCTCGCCGACATCGACTGTCGTCGGCGGCGACGCCCAGGCGATCCGCGACCTGGTCGCGGCCTGGCAGGAGCAGGACGTGATGGCGCGCGAGGTGGCGGTGGATGTCGCCTCGCATGCACCGCAGGTGGAGCCCATCCTCGACGAGCTGGTCGAGGCCCTCGCGGACCTGCAGGCGACGGAGCCCGAGGTGCCGTATTACTCCGCAACCTTGTGGGATCCCCGCGAACGGCCGTCGTTCACCGGCGACTACTGGGCCGAAAACCTGCGGTACACCGTGCGATTCGCGGCGGCCGTGCAAGCCGCCCTCAAGGACGGGTTCCGCGTTTTCGGTGAGCTGGCGCCGCATCCGCTACTCACCCACGCCGTCGAGCAGAACGCCGCCAGCCTGGACATGCCCATCGCCGCGCTGGCCGCCATGCGCAGAGAGCAGGAGCTGCCGGTTGGCTTGCGCGACTTCGTCGCCGACGTGCACAGCGCCGGAGCGCGGGTGGACTTCTCCGTCCAATACCCGACCGGGCGTTTGGTGGATGCGCCGCTGCCGACGTGGGCACACCGCCGGCTGATGCTCAGCCGCGAGTCGGTGGAGCAGGCACACGGTGCCTCGCTTCAAGCCGTTCACCCGCTGCTCGGGGCGCACGTGCATCTGCTCGAGGAGCCCGAGCGCCACGTGTGGCAAGGGGAGGTCGGCACCGATGCCCACCCGTGGCTTGCCGACCACCAAATTCATGGCGTCGCAGCCTTTCCCGGCGCCGCGTACTGCGAGATGGCGCTGGCGGCCGCCGGCGCGGCGCTGGGTGAGCGCGGCGAGGTCCGCGACGTGACGTTCGAGCAGACCCTGTTACTGGACGACCGGACGCAGGCATCCTCGACGGCGACGGTCAGCGCACCCGAGGTCCTCGACTTCGCGGTGGACACCCACGAGGACGGCGAACGCATCCGCCGGGCCACCGCGATCCTGCATGCTTGCGACCCAGAAGCCGAACCCGGGGCGCAGCCGCCGCCCCCGCACGACCTCGTCACGCTGATCGCCAACCACCCGTCCCGCATGGAGGGTGCCGAGCTGCGAAAGGCCTTCGACGCGGTCGGCATTCAGTACGGCCCGGCGTTTTCGGGTCTGGCCGCGGTGCTGGTCGGCGACGGGGATATCACCACGGTGCTCGCCGAGGTGGCGCTGCCGGGGGCGATCCGCTCGCAGCAGTCGGCGTACTCCACGCACCCGGCTCTGCTCGACGCCTGCTTCCAGTCGGTCATCGTTGCGCCCGAGGTGCAAAAGGCCGGCGCCGGCGGCCTGCTGTTGCCGGTGGGGGTGCGCAGGCTGCGCAACCATCACTCGACGCGCAACGCGCAATACTGCCTCACCCGGGTCACGTCCTCGCGCCCCGGCGAGTGCGAGGCCGACCTCGACGTGCTGGACCAATCCGGAACGGTGCTGCTGACCGTCGAGGGTTTGCGGCTGGCCGGCGGAACCTCCGAACACGAACACGCCAATCGGTTGCTCAACGAGCGGTTGTTGACCATCGAATGGGAGCCCCGCGAACTGCCCGGGGCGACGCAGAGCGAGCCGGGATCCTGGCTGCTGCTCAGCGCGTCCGACGCCGGCTCCGACGGCCACGACCGGTTGACGGCGCAACTGGCCGACGACTTGAATTCCGATGGAGCGCAATGTAACACGGCGTCGCTGCCACTCGGGTCGGTGGACACCGAGCAGCTGCGTTCGCTGCTGTCCGGCGGCGGCCAGGGGGGCCACGCAGTGCTGAAGGGGTTCACCGGCGTCGTCGTGGTGACCGCCGCGTCCGATGGCCGCTCGGACGACCCGCACGGGTTCCGGCGGGGCCGGGACTACGTGTCGCACCTCGCGACCATCGCCCGTGAGCTCTCGGAGCTTCCCGGGGAATCGCCGCGGCTGTTCGTGGTGACCCGCAACGCCGCGTGCGTGACCACCGGCGATGTGGCACACCTGACGCAGGCCGGGTTGCGCGGACTGATGCGGGTGATCGATTCGGAGCATCCGCATCTGAGCGCCACCCAGATCGATGTCGACGACACCACCGACCCCGGACACGTTGTGCTGCAACTGAAAAGCGGCTCCGAAGAAGACGAGACCGCCTGGCGCGACGGCCGCTGGTACACCGCCCGGCTGCGGCCCGGCCCGCTTCGTCCGGCCGAGCGGCGAACCACCGTCGTCGACCACGAGCGCGAGGGCATGCGGCTGCGAATCCGGACTCCCGGCGACCTGGAATCGCTGGAGTTCACCGCGTTCGACCGGGTTCCGCCCGGGCCGGGGGAGATCGAGGTGGCGGTCACCTCGTCCACCATCAACTTCGCTGATGTGCTCGTCGCCTTCGGGCGCTATCCGACGTTCGAGGGTTACCAGCAGCAGTTGGGCGGCGACTTCGCGGGCGTGGTGACCGCCGTCGGAGCGGGCGTCACCGAGCACACGGTCGGCGACCACGTCGGCGGGATGTCCCGGAACGGATGCTGGGGCACCTTCGTCATCGCCGACGCCCGGCACGCGGTCGGCCTGCCTCCCGAGGTGCCGCTAGAAGACGCCGCCGCGGTGCCGACCGCTTCGGCGACCGCCTGGTATGGCCTGCACGATTTGGCCCGCATCGCACCCACCGACAAGGTGCTGATCCACTCCGGCACCGGGGGCGTCGGGCAGGCGGCCATCGCGATCGCTCGGGCCGTGGGTTGTGAGATCTTCGCGACCGCGGGCAGCCCGCAGCGCCGACAACTGTTGCGCGACATGGGCATCGAGCACGTCTACGACTCGCGCAGCACGGAATTCGCCGGCCAGATTCGCCGTGACACCGACGGGTACGGCGTCGACGTGGTGCTCAACTCGCTGCCCGGCGCGGCGCAACGCGCGGGCATCGAACTGCTGGCCCTGGGTGGGCGCTTCATCGAGCTGGGCAAGCGCGACATCTACGGCGACAGCCACCTCGGGCTGTTCCCGTTCCGCCGCAACCTCTCGCTGTTCGCCGTCGACGTGGCGCTGCTGACCTTCAGCCACCCGCAAACCGTCCGGCGCCTGCTGACCACCGTGTACCAATGCACCGCCGCGGGTGAACTGCCATTGCCGCGCACCACGCGCTACCCGATCCACGACGCTGCCGCTGCGGTACGTCTGGTCGCCGCCGCCGGGCATACCGGCAAGGTGGTGCTCGACGTGCCCCGCGCGGGTAGCAGCGTGGCGGTGGTGCCACCGGAAAAGGTCCGGCCCTTCCGCGCCGACGGCGCATACATCATCACCGGCGGTATCGGCGGCCTGGGTCTGTTCCTGGCCGGCGAGATGGTTGCGCCAGGCGGCGGAGCGGGTTGTGGACGGATCGTGCTCAACGCCCGTTCGCACCCCAACGAGCAAGCGCGCCAAGCCATCGAGCGCCTTCGCGCGGCGGGGGCCGATATCGCGGTGGAGTGCGGTGACATCGCCGAGCCGCAGACGGCCGAGCGCCTGGTGGCGTGCGCCACCGTGACCGGGCTACCGGTGCGGGGGGTGCTGCACGCGGCGGCCGTCGTCGAGGACGCCACGCTGACGAACGTCACCGATGAACTCATCGACCGGTGCTGGGCGCCAAAGGTGTACGGCGCGTGGAATCTTCACCAAGCCACCCTGGGGCAGCCGCTGGATTGGTTCTGTTCCTTCTCGTCGGCCGCCGCGCTGGTGGGCTCGCCGGGTCAGGGCGCCTACGCCGCGGCCAACAGCTGGCTGGACGCGTTCGCCTACTGGCGTCGCGCTCAGGGCCTGCCGACCACCGCGATCGCGTGGGGGGCGTGGTCGGAGGTCGGTCGTGCCACCGCCCTGGCCGAAGATGCCGGCATCGCGATCAACCCGGCCGAGGGTTTCCGCGCATTCGAGACGCTGCTGCGCTACGACCGTCCGTACTCCGGGTACGCGCCGATCATGGGCACGCCGTGGTTGACCTCCTTCGCGCAACGCAGCCGCTTCGCCGAGGCCTTCGGATCGGTGGGGCAGGGCAAACCGGACACGGGCAAGTTCCTCGCCGAACTGCAGGCGTTGCCGCGCGAGGAATGGCCGTCGGCAATCCGACGGCTGGTGTCCGGTCAAATCAGCCTGTTGCTGCGGCGCACCATCGATCCGGATCGCCCGTTATCCGACTACGGTCTGGATTCGCTGGGGAACCTGGAGCTGCGGACCCGCATCGAAACCGAAACGGGCGTGCGCATCAGTCCCACCAAGATCACCACGGTCCGCGGTTTGGCGGACCATCTCTGTGACGAGCTGGCTGACCTGGAAGCGGCACCGTCGCCTCCATGACGGCGCGCGACGAGCAGCAAACCGCGCTCTTCGAGTCGGCGTGCACCGCGGCGGACGCCCGGCTCATCGGTGGGTGTTGGCCTGCGTCAGCCCGGCCGAACACGAGCTGACCGGGGTGCGAACGTACTATGCTCTTACCCCGCGCGACACCCGTGAAGCGCCGGCCGACGCGTTGACCCAGGGTTGGTTCACCGGCATGATTCCGGTCACCGTGCCCACCGCCGGCTCGTCGTTTCCCGATGCCGCGCGCGCCGCACAGGTTTCCTTCGACAGGGGCGTTGAATTGGCTGAAGTGCCCTACGACCGGGTGGTCGAGGTGGTGCCTACGCTGGGTAAACCGCGGCCGAACTTTCCCGGCAATCCCGCGGCGGACAATTCGGTCACGTGGTACCCGGCGGCGCTGACATCCGCGTTCGAGCGCGTCGCCGAAAGCGGGCACTGGCGCAATGTCGCCTGATTCACGGCACGCATGGCGGGCGCGGTGAGGAGATGAACTCATCTTCGGCCGGCTAGGCGAGCTCGTCGCACGGTGGCCACTGATCGTGATCGGCTGCTGGGCCGCGTTCGCCGTTGTGTTGCCCATGACGGTGCCGTCGTTGGCCGAGATGGCCGCGCGACACCCCGTGGCCATCCTTCCCGCCGACGCCCCGTCGGCGGTGACCGCGAAGAAGATCAACGCGGCGTTCCACGAGGCCGGCTCGGAAAACATGCTGATCGTCCTGCTGACCAAGGACAACGGTTCCAAGGCGTTGGGGCCCGGCGACGACAACGTCTACCGCGAACTGGTGGACCGGCTGCGGCGCGACACCAAAGACGTGGTGATGCTGCAAGACTTCCTGAGCACGCCGCCACTGCGGGAGGTACTGAGCAGCAAAGACCACAAGGCATGGATCCTGCCGATCGGCCTTGCCGGGGAGTTGGGCACCCCGCAGTCCTACCGCGCCTACACCGACGTCGCGGCCGTCGTGCACCAAGCCTTGGCGGGGTCCACCCTCAAAGCCGATCTGACCGGACCCGCGTCCACGGTTGCCGACCTGACCGACGCCGGTGCGAAGGATCGGGTTTCCATCGAGCTGGCGATCGCCGTGCTCCTGCTGGTCATCCTGGTCGTGATCTACCGCAATCCGGTCACCATGTTCTTGCCGCTGATCACGATCGGCGCCTCCCTGCTGACCGCGCAGGCGGTGGTCTCCGGTGTTTCGCTGCTGACCGGGATGGCCGTTTCCAACCAGATGATCGTGTTGCTGTCCGCGATGATCGCCGGGGCGGGAACGGATTACGCCGTCTTCCTGATCAGCCGCTATCACGACTACGTCCGGCGCGGGGAGGATCCGCAGCGGGCCGTCAAAAGGGCCATGGCCTCCATCGGGAAAGTGATCGCGGCATCGGCGGGGACGGTGGGAATCACCTTCCTGGGCATGGGCTTCGCGAAATTGGGTGTGTTTTCCACGGTGGGCCCCGCGCTGGCGATCGGGATCGCGGTGGCGTTCCTGGCCGCGGTCACCCTGTTGCCGGCCATCGTGATGGTGGCCGGACCGCGCGGATGGGTGGCGCCACGCGAGGAGCGCACCGCGGTGTTCTGGCGGCGCATCGGGGTACGGATCGTGCGGCGCCCCGCGCGCTATCTGGCGGCGAGCCTGGTCGTGCTGATCGCGCTGGGCACCTGCGCGACCCTGGTGCGGTTCAACTACGACGACCGCAAACAGCTGCCGGCCTCGGCCGGCAGCTCGCTCGGATACGCCGCGCTGGAACACCACTTCCCGGTGAATCAAACGATTCCCGAGTATCTGTTCATCCAGTCTCCGCAGGACCTGCGCACGCCGCAAGCGCTTGCCGACCTGGAGCAGATGGCGCAACGAGTGAGCCAGATCCCTGGAGTCGCCATGATCCGCGGCGTCACCCGGCCCACCGGACGCTCCCTGGAAGAGGCCAAGGCGACATATCAGGCCGGTCAGGTGGGCAAGGAGCTGGGGGGCGCCTCCGACCTGATCAACCAGCGCACCGGTGACCTCAACAGGTTGTCCTCCGGCGCGGGTCTGTTGGCCGACAAGCTCGGCGACGTACGCACGCAGGTGGGCCAGGCGATCGGGGGTGTCAGCGGCCTGGTCGACGCCCTGGCCACGGTTTCGGCCATGTTCGGTGGCGGCAAGACGATCGGTGAAATAGACACTGCCACAAAGCTTGTCAGCAGCGTCCGGGTGCTCGGTAACACGCTGCAGATCAATTTCTCCACCATGATGGACAACTTCGAGTGGATCGACGCCGTGGTCGCGGCGCTGGACACCAGCGTGGTGTGCGACGCCAGCTCGATCTGCAGCGGGGCGCGCGCCCAGTTCCACCGACTGATCACCGCCCGCGAAGACGGCACCCTGGGCCGGATCAGCGATCTCTTCCGGCAGCTGCAGTCAACGCAATCGTCGCAGACCCTGGCGTCCACCGTGAACGGTCTCGAGCGAGCGCTACAAGGTGCGGTGACGTCGCTACACCGACTGGGCCTGGACAACCCGGGCACGGCGCGCTCGCGGATCGCCGTCGTGCAAAAGGGCGCCAACGACCTCGCCAGCGCCGGCCGCCAGGTGGCCGACGGGGTCCAGCAGCTGGTCGACCAGGTCAAGCGGATGGGGCTCGGCCTGGGCCAGGCGTCGAGTTTCCTGATGGAGATGGGCCAGGAGGCCTCGCAGCCCTCGATGGCCGGATTCAACGTCCCGCCCGGCGCGCTCGACACGCAGGACTTCAAAAAGCTTGCGCGAACGTTCATCTCGCCGGATGGCCATTCGGTGCGCTACTTCATTCAAACTGACCTGAACCCGTTCGGCACCGAGGCCATGGATCAGGTCAACACCATCCTGTCCACCGCCACGGGCGCGCAGCCGAACACCACGCTGTCGGACGCGTCGATTTCGATCTCCGGGTATCCCGTCACGCTGCGTGACACCCGCGACTACTACGACCGCGACATCGGACTCATCGTGTCCGTCACCGTCCTCGTGGTGCTGCTGATCCTCATTGCCCTGCTGCGTGCCATCGTCGCGCCGCTGTACCTGGTCGGCTCCGTGATCCTGTCCTATCTCTCCGCCGTCGGTGTCGGAGTGTTGCTGTTCCAGGTGATCCTTCGGCAGCAATTGCATTGGAGTGTCCCGGGATTGACCTTCGTTGTGTTGGTCGCGGTGGGCGCGGACTACAACATGCTGCTCGCGTCGCGATTGCGGGATGAGTCTCCGTCCGGTATGCGCACCGGCGTCATCCGCACCGTGCGTTCCACCGGGGGAGTCATCACCGCGGCCGGTCTCATCTTCGCGGCGTCGATGTTCGGGCTGCTGTTTTCCAGCATCGGGGCGGTGGTGCAGTCCGGCTTCGTGATCGGCGTCGGCATCCTGGTCGACACCTTCGTGGTGCGCAGCATCACCGTCCCCGCCCTCGCCGCGCTGCTGGGCCGGGCAAGCTGGTGGCCCGCCCGGCCGTGGCTGACACCCCTGCCGCGGGCCGCGCCCAAAAAGAAGACGGTGTTCGAAGCCGTGGCCGGCGACTCCGGCTAGACCGGCGCCGGCCGTAGACACCGTGACTACCCGCCGTATGCCGGGCGCGGCATCCTGAAGATGCGGCGTCCGTTGCGCAACACCGGGACACCGGTGCCCCGGCCCGCGGTGCGCGCCGCCGGCATACCCCCCAGCCCGGTGGATGGGTCAGGCGCGGAAGCCGACGCGACTCGAAATGTGTTGTCCGGCAACTGGTGTAGTCCCACACCGGCGGGTGCGGACGGGCCCGCCGCCACCCAGGCCTGCGGAACGGATAGTTTCCCCACCAATGCCGCCCGGCCCACATTGCCCAGCGCCGGACCGCGCGCGGCCGCGAGGTCCGGCACAACGGGCACAGCACCGCCCGCGGCCTTGGCCGCCTGGATATCGGACAGGTCGAGCCCGTTCCCGAATTGCCCCCACCCCAACAAGGTGCGGGCCCCCGCCAAAAACGTCTGTCCCGGTGTGGTGACGACGGTGTTGAAGTCGCTGACCGAGCTGATGAGTGACAATCCGGATCCGGAAGCCGACGCCTCGGAAGTGTCGGCCGAGGAAGTGTTCGTGGACAGCCCCGAGACGAGCATCGCCCGAGCCTGCCCCGCGGACGTGCTCGCGGCTTGGTTCACCGCGGCAGCCTGGGCCGATTGGCCGGATGCGGTGGTGGTACGGGGCGGCTGGGCGAACGGCGCGAAAGTGGTTGCGGCCGAAGATGATGCGGCATAGCCGTACATGGCGGTGGCATCCTGCGCCCACATCTCGGCGTATGCGGTCTCGGCGGCCGCGATCGCCGGCGCGTTCTGTCCGAAGAAGTTGGTCGCAATCAGGGTGAGGAGCGCAACGCGGTTGGTGGCAACCACGTGTGGCGGCACCGTCGCGGCGAAGGCCGCCTCGTAGGCGGCCGCCGCCACCCGCGCTTGCGCGGCGGCCCGCTCGGCTTGGGCCGCCGTCGTGATCGCCCACGCCACGTACGGTTCGATCGCGACGGCCATCGCCGTAGCAGCACCGCCGGACCACGCGTGCGCGCGCAGTTCCGAAAGCGTGGCGGAGTAGCCGGCGGCGTAGGACTCCAGTTCCGCTGCCAGCGCGTCCCACGCCGACGCGGCGGCCGACATCGGACCCAAACCCGGCCCGGCATACATTCTGGCCGAATTGATCTCGGGCGGCAGCGCCCCGAAATCAAGCATCGGCGATCCTTTCTGAACGACGAACCGGCGCGCACCCGCGGTCGCTGCAGGTCGAACCTGCACTGAGAGGTGGAATTACCGGCTATCCGCCAGCGGAAGGGCGTGGCATCTTGAATTGGCGTGGCGCCACACGCAAGGCGTTGTTGACCGAGGGCCGCGACAAGAGCCCCGAGGAGGCCCCCGCGCCCGCGGCCGGCGCCCCGTTCCACATGTTGGTCGCCGGGCCTTCGTGCCATGACGGGCCGCCGTCGAGCTCGGCGTCCGACAGCCAGTGCGCCTCGGCGACGCTCGCGACGGCGGGATTCGTCGCCGCCCAGCTCGGCGGGACGGACAATCGGCCGACCGTGGCCGCGCCGCCCGTGCTCGCCAGGGTGGGGCCGGCGACGCCGACCCCGCCGGCCGAGAAGCTCGCCGCCGTGGCGGGGGCCGCGGCGGCCTTGAGTGCTTCGCCCGCCGCCTGAAGGTTGGAGCGGAAAAGCCCGGTGCCGAAGGTTCCGGCCGAAGTGACGGTGCGGCTGACAGCGTCGCCAAGGTTCACCGGCGCCGACAGGGTGTTGAAGTTGTCGACCGCGTCGATCACGCCCGACGGCGGAGTGCCACCCGACGGCCCCGGCTCGGAGAGGCTTTGCAACTTTTGCGGCACGGTCGACATCGTCCGGGACAGCGTGGCCTGAGATTGCGTCGCGGCCGAGCTGGTCGTGGCCTGGGCGACCGCGGTGGTTTGGGCGGATGGCCCGTCGGCGTTGGTGGTCCGTGGCGGCTCGTCGAACTGGCTCAGCGCGGTCGCGCCCGACGACGAGGCGGCGTAGCCGTACATCGCGGCGGCATCCTGGGCCCACATCTCGGCGTAGGCATCTTCGGTGGCCCCGATCATCGCGGTGTTCTGTCCCAGGATGTTGCTCGCGACCAACTGTGCCAGTCGGGTGCGGTTGGCCGTGACCAGCGCCGGCGGCACCGTGGCGCCGAAGGCCGTCTCGTAGGCGGCCGCCGCGGCCCGAGCCCGACTGGCGGCCTCCTCGGCCTGTGCCCCCGCGCCCGCCAGCCATGCCACGTACGGGGCGGCCGCGGTGGCCATCGCGGCCGAGGCACTGCCGGTCCAGCTTTCGCCTTCCAGCTGGGCGATCACCGCGGAGTAACCGCGCGCCGCGGTCTCCAGCCCGTTGGCCAGGACGTCCCAGGCGGCCGCCGTGGCAACCATCGGCCCCGAGCCCGGACCGGCATACATTCTGGACGAGTTGATCTCCGGTGGCAGGGCCCCGAAATCGAGCATTCGCGTTTCCTCTTCGTCAGTCGGCCCCGGGAACACACCGCGACGAGGCGGCCGGGCCGGCTGGCTTCGGCGTCCCTGGACCGTTGGATCCACTGCGGACGAGCTGATACGGCAGCGAGCGTCTTCCTCCGTTCACGACCCAGGCACGCCGACAAGCAGGCGATGTCGAGCGAGTCAAGGAACTTGATCATCGGAATGTTAAATGAAGTTCGCTTCGTGTTTACCATTCCCCCGTGCGGCGCATCGCCGGCTGCAAATTTGCCAGCGAGGTCCTGGCGGGTTCGCCAGAACCGTTAAAGATCGATGGTCACGCGCGGTTATGGCGAGTCCGCTCGTCATCGTGTGTTGCCGCACGGATGCCCGGGCGGCCGCGGCGGCAAATTTGTGTCAGCGTGAGTCAAAACCCGCCGGTATCCGTCCGACAGCGATGAACGGGTGATGTGCCGAAGATCGACAGCTAACGCCATCCCTGGATCGGGATGTCGTACGGCGATACCCATCGAGTCGACGAGAAGGCACCCAGCGCCGGACGACGCCGCGGCCCGTTCGGAACCGGGCCGCGCCGACACGGTTTGGGTTCGCTCAACCGATCATGGGTTTGTTTGCTGGCCACGCCGTAGTGCGTTCTTCGCGCGGGCTTGTCGTGGCGGCCGCCCAGCGAGAAAACTCCCGTAAATTGACCATCTTTACTTGTAGGCTGGTTCTAATCCGGTTTGCTTGATAAGCAGTATGGGTGAATGTCAGTGGCCGCCGCGCCGTAGCTGCGCATCGAGCCGGCAGGGGAGCGTCGCTGCCCAACGGATGCAATGGTCGGCCGGCCGCTTCCGACTTCATGCGCACCTGTGGACGTGCGGGCGAGAAATGGTGAACGGGAACGAGAAATGTCGAACAACATCACCTGGCACGAACACAAGATCAGCCGCGGCGAGCGCGAGAAACTCAACGGTCACCAAGGTTGTGTCGTCTGGTTCACCGGGCTGAGCGGCAGCGGCAAAAGCACGGTGGCCAACGTCGTCGAGCAAAAGCTCTACGAGCGGGGCATCCGGAGCTACCTGCTGGACGGCGACAACGTCCGCTACGGGCTCAACGCCGGCCCGGAGCTGCTCGAAGAGCGCCATGGTCCCGAGTTCGCCACCCGGTTCGGGCTGGGTTTTTCGGCCGAGGACCGCGAGGAGAACATTCGCCGGATCGGCGCGGTCGCGAAGCTGTTCTGCGAGGCCGGGGTCATCGCTTTGACGGCCTTCATCAGCCCTTACGTTCGCGACCGCGACGCGATTCGGGCCACGCTCGGCGACGGCGATTTCCAGGAGATCTTCATCGACACCCCCATTGAGATATGCGAACAGCGCGATCCCAAAGGGCTCTACAAGAAAGCCCGGGCCGGCGAAATCAAGGGATTCACCGGGATCGATGATCCCTACGAAGCCCCGGCGCGTCCCGAACTGCGGCTCGAGGGCGGAACGAAGGACGCGGACACGCTGGCCGAGGAGGTGATCGCCCACCTCGAACGGGCAGGCGTCCTCCGCACCCCGGACCGAGATCACGACGGCCGGGAAAGGAACTTGGAGAGTAACGAGGTCACGGCATGAACTACACGGGTCACAACGGCAAGCCGATCGTGGAACGGGTGTCCACCGACGATGCGCCGGGCCGGATCGAGGGCCTGCCGCGGGTTCCGATATCGAAGGCCACCGCCCACGAAGTCATCAGCCTTTCCTACGGGTTCTTCACCCCGCTGACCGGATTCATGGGGCGTCGCGAAGTCGACGGCACCTTGGACAACTTCGCGCTGCCGGACGGGACGCTGTGGAGCATTCCGATCGTCTTCGACATGTCCGCGGAACAGATCGCGAAGCTCGATATCAAAGAGGGCGCCAGCGTAGTCCTCGACTATCTCGATGCCCCCATGGCCATCTTCGACGTCACCGAGATCTACGAATACGACCTCGAGCACATGGCCGAAAAGACGTATGGCACAACCGATCCCCGGCACCCGGGCGTCAAGAAGACATTGGGCTATGAAAACCGTTTCATCGGCGGGGATGTCACGCTGATCAACGAACCCGTTTTCAACGAGCCATTCAAGGGTTTCTGGCTCACCCCGAAGCAGCACAAGGACGCGCTGGCCCGGCGGCATTGGCAGCGGGTCGTCGCTCACCAGACCAGAAACGTTCCGCACACCGGCCACGAGGCGTTGATGAAGCAAGCGTGGCTGGCCGCCAACGAGGACCAGCCGGTCGACAACCTGAACACCGGCGTGCTGGTGAATGCCATCATCGGCCAGAAGCGCGTCGGCGATTACATCGACGAAGCAATACTGTTGGCGCAGAACGCGCTACGGAGCAGTGGATATTTCCGCGAGAACGTGCACATGGTGTCTTTCACCCTCTGGGACATGCGGTATGCGGGGCCCCGCGAGGCGATCTTCCACGCGATCCTGCGGACAAACCTGGGCTGCACGCATCACATGTTCGGGCGCGACCACGCGGGCGTGGGCGACTTCTATCACCCCTACGACTCCCAGAACATCCTCAAGCAGTACCGGAGCCAGCTGGGTATCAAGCCGGTGTTCCTGCGGGAAAACTGGTATTGCCCGGTGTGTTTGGAAGTCACCAACTCGGCTCTGTGCGGCCATGATTCACAAGCGCAAAGTTTCAGCGGCAGCCTGATCCGAAGCATTCTGACGGACGAAGTCAAGCCGACGCAGAAGGTGATGCGGCATGAGGTGTTCGAAGTCGTGATGGAGTGCGCCGCCCAGCATGGTCAGGGTTCGCCGTTCGTCACCGAGGAATATTTGAGGGACAGACGGCCCGTCTTCACGCTCAACCAATTGGAGGGTTCGTGAGCAGCGACGAGAAAATGTTCAAGGTCAACGTCTGGATCAACGAGGAGCGACTGGAAGCGCTGGCGAACGCCGGGATGGCGGACCTGGCAAATGAGGCTTTCGCGGGCATGAAGCTGCTGGAGATCTACACCACCGAAGAGCAGAAGAACCTTGTCCTGCAACGGTATCCGGGGTCGAAATACGATTCCGCCACCACTCGGTCCATCGAGCTGCTGCCCAAGAGGGCGAAGGACAGGCTCTTGGAGCTGTCCATCGCGATGCATTCCACCGGTCCCGACGTGGTGGGCCGCTTTCTCGAGGAGGCGCAGCCGACCAACGGCAACGGGTAGGGCCGGCTCAGGCCGGCGGTGGCGGCAATATCGCCCGGAGCTGGGCGAACGCATTCAGGATGGAGTCACGAAAAGCCGGATCCACGGGTCCCAACGGGTCCAGGCCGTTCACCGGATCCATCGCAATCGGCTTGGTGGCCGGATTGTCGTTGTGCGCATAGGCCGCATCGATCTGGGGCGCCAAGATCGCATCGATCTGGTCCACCTTCGCATCGGACCAGCCCAGGTAGCGTAGCGGCAAGGTCATCGGAAGATGGTTCACCGGAATCATGTACGTCGTCTCGGTGGCGCCCCGGGAGTTGACCGTGGTCCTGATGTTCTGCGGCGGGATCTGGTCGGGCCGCACGAACGCGGCCGGGGTGTGACCGATGGCCGCCCCGAAGGCGCTGTTGATCAACGCCAACAGGTTGTCCATCCGGTCGGGGAAGTCTGCGAAGCCGTCGTAGGCGGCGAACACGCGGTTGCTGTCGTACTGGCTGTCCGGCCGCTGCGGCATCGTGTAGTCGACGATCGGAATGTAATCACCGGGCTTGAAGAAGCTGGCCAGGAAGCTGGTACCGAACCCCTGCGTGCCGCTCGGGTCACCGAATGTGGTGAAGGTCAATTTGTCCGGCGGTGGCGCCGACGGGTCGTTGGCGAGCCGCGCCTGTTCTTTGTCCAAGGCGAGGCCGCCTTGAGAGAGGCCCACGGCGGCGCCCGGCCCGGATCCGTGGTGAACGGCCTTGTCGAGGTTGCTGACGGCCACGTCGGCGGCGTTGCCGATGGTGGTCATGTCCCTGGGCCCGGGCAGGACGAACGTCGGAACCCAGGAAAACATGGCTCCGGCGGGGTAGTCGATGAGCTCACGCTGGGCGCCGGGGAAAAAGTTCTCGCCGGCCTTGTTGGTGTAGAACGCCCAATCGAGGCCGGGCGGCCGCGCGCCGCCGACGGCGTAGACGACCTTCGCGGTCGAGGCGCCGCCCACCGGGGACGGAACCGCGGGCGGCCATCCGAACCCGGGGTCGCCGGTCGCGACGTGGGGTCCCAATCCGCCCACCGAACCCACCAGCAACGCGGTGAGGGCCCCGGCGACCAATCGCGTCATTCCAGACCTAGCTCCCGCGCGCCGCACGCGTCCACCCTACTGCACCGTACGATGATGGACGGCTCATTCGGGCGGCGAATGAGCTTGCCGCAGCCCGACCTTCGCTGCGGACGCCCCCGCTCACAGCCCCGCCCCGCCGAGCGCGATCAGGACACAGCCGACCCCCGCGAGCAGTGCGGCGACCTCGACACGACGCCGCGACCGGATCCAGTCCTGCAGCGCGGTCATCACCGCGCGGGTCGCCGTTGGCGCCAACAGGTAACCCACCAAGGGAATCTCTACGAGTGAGAATGCGATGACATTGAACATCAGCAGCGCTCCCACCTGGGTCGTGACTGGCGCGCCGGACGCCAGGATGACTGCCAGCGCGGCCAGATAATCCACCGACGGCAGCGCAATTCCCAGGCCCGCCGCCACGGCGACCCACAGCGACTGTCCGTCCAGCAGCCGTCGGGTTCGCGTCATCAGGCTTCCCGGGCGGGCGCAGTCGTCGTCGGGAGGGGCGGGATCGCGGCCGCTCACCCGGTCCGCCACGATCTGCGCCATCAGTACGGCGGCGGCCGCCAGCGCCAGCGCGCCGATGAGGATCTGCACCCGGGGCAAGGTGAAGTATGTCGAGCTCCCCAGGATGCGCCGGAAGACGAACAAGACGGTCGCGCCCACCGTCAACCCCATCGTGAACCCGCCCGCCGAAAACGCGAGCAGTTGCAGCAACGGCCTGGGTCGATTCAGCATCAGCACCGTCATGCCGATCCGGAAGGGTTCCAGGCTTACGGCAATGGCCATCACACCGATGGTGAACAACATCGCAGATACCGTCGCGGCCTCAGCCGTCCAACCGGGTGAACTGTTGCCGTCGGTACTGCTCGACGCAGGCGGCCCGCCGGATCTTGCCGCTCGTCGTGGTGGGAATCGATCCCGGTGGCACCAGTACCAGGTCGGCGACGTTGAGCCCGTGCGAGTTCGAAATCGCCGCGGTGACATCGTTTTTGACGATGTCGAGGCTGTGCGGCGCGCCCTGGCCGGAATCGCCGCGGTTCTTCAGTTCGATGATGGTCACCAATTTCTCGGTCTCGTCCACCGGAACCGAGATCGCCGCGACGCGGCCCCCGGTGATCGCCTGCACCGTCGACTCGATGTCCTCGGGATAGTGGTTGCGCCCGTAGACGATCAGCAGATCCTTCATCCTGCCCACGATGAACATCTCTTCGTCGGAGACGAAGCCGAGGTCGCCGGTGCGCAGCCACGGTCCCTCGGGGGTGTCGGGCGACGGGTTGGCCAAGACGCCACCGAAGGTGCGCTGAGTGTCCTGCGGCTTTTGCCAGTAGCCGTCGGCCACGTTGTCGCCGCGGACCCAGATTTCACCGACCGTTCCGTCCGGGCACTGCGTGCTGGTGTCGGGGTCCACGATTCGCACCGTCGGCGATTTCGGCGTGCCGTAGCTCAGCAACGGTGAGCCGGTTTCTGCCGAGCACCGCCGGGCGCTGCCCTCCGACAGCTTCTCCGGTTCGAAGTGAACGACTCTCGGGGCGCCGGTCTGCGCGCGGCTGGCCACGTAGACGGTCGCCTCCGCCAGACCGTAGGAGGGCTGCATCATGTCCTCACGAAAGTTGTACGGGGCGAACCGCTTACAGAAGCGGTCGAGCGTTGCGGGATGGATCCGCTCGGCACCGCTCACGATGCGGATGATGTTGCCGAGATCGAGTCCGGTCATGTCCTCGTCGGTCGTCTTGCGCACGGCCAGCTCGAAGGCGAAGTTGGGTGCGGCGGAGAAGACCGGATTGGCTTGGGCCATCGCCTGGATCCACCGTGCGGGTCGTTGCAGGAACGCGACAGGGCTCGTCAGATCACCGGGGTAGCCGCCCAGGATCGGGGCGATGACGCCTTGCATCAAACCCATGTCGTGGTAGAGGGGCAGCCACGACACGCAGACGCTGCCGCGCGGTGCCACGCCATTGAAGTCCGGAAAGTAGGCGGCCATCAGCTGCTGGAAATTCACCTGGAGGTTCCGGTGCGAGACCATGACCCCGGCCGGAAGACGAGTGGAGCCCGACGTGTACTGCAGGTACGCGGTGCTCGGGGCGCCGCTGATGCGGATGCCCGGCGGATGCGGATCATCGAGACTCAGTGAGTCGACCTCGATGATGGCCGGGGCGGCTCCGTCCGGCCGCTGCAGGTAATCGCCGACGGTCGCGGCGGCCGCGGAGGTGGTGAGAACGACGGTGGGGTCGGTGTCGGCCAGGACGGCACCGACCCGCGCATCGTGCGTACCGGGCTGGGGGACCGAGAGCGGAACCGCGATCAGCCCGGCCTGTATCGCACCGAGGAACGCCACGACATAGGCGAGGCCTTGGGGCGCAACAATCACGGCCCGGTCTCCGGTGCTGCCGCGGCGCTTGATCTCGTGCGCGACATTCAGGGTCCGCCGGTACAGCTGCGCCCACGTCAGAGACTCGGTGACGCCCGCCCAATCCTGCTCGTAATCGGTATACCGGAACGCAAGATCGTCGGGCTGCAGACCGGCGCGTTCCCGCAGCAGGGAGACGACGGACGAATGTTGCATGCGGGCCAGGTTACCGCTTCGGGTATTTCGCGCATGTCGGTCGTGCGAGGCGGTTGTGCAGCCCCGGACGCGAGAAATCGTCGCGGACCAAACGACATATGCCCCTTAGGTTTTCGATCCAGTCGAATCGGCATCCCACGTCCCGGGCATCATCGGCACGCGCGGGCCGTCGTCGAATCCGTCGGCGATCAGCGCACTCAGCCCCACCGGTGCGGTGGCGGCCTTGGTGGGTACGGTTCCGGCGAACCCCATCGTCGGCGCGGGCCGGTCCGAGGCCGTCGTCGGCGGCTCGGGCTCGAGATCCATGTATTCGTACCCGCGGCCGGGCTGTGTGGCCTTGACCCGCTGCCGGCGCCTCTTCGTCTCCTCTTCCTCCGGCTGTGCCACCGCCTCGGCCTCGGCGATGTCCGCCGCCGCCGCCTTCCTCGCGCGGACGCTGGTGCTCGCGGTGCTGCGCGCATCCGCGGCCAGGCCACCGACCATGTAGCCGAGGCCTTGCATCGCGGCCACCGGCGGACCCGCCGGTGTCGGCGGTGGCGCGCCGGGCGCGGCCGGTGCGGGCGCCGAGGCCGGTGCGGAGGCCGGGGCCGGCGCGGGAGCCGGCGCCGGGGCCGGCGTGGGGGGTGGGGTGGGCGCCAGTGCCACCGGGACGAGCGCCGGCGCGGGGATGAACGGCACCACCGGGATGGCGTGCAGCCCCGCCAGACCCGCGAGGCCCGCCAAGCCCCCCACCAGGGCGGGAACGACCAACGGAACCACGGCGACGGTCAGCAGCGGCACGATGAGCGGGATCAGCACGATCATCTGCTCGAGCAACGTCTTGATCAGCGCGATGGTGTCGGTGATGATCGTGCCGATCACTTCGATGGTGGTGAACAGCAGGGTCCACGCGATCGTCGCGGGGTTGCCCGAGGCGAAGGCCGCCGCGAGATCCGCCGCGACAAAGCTGAACATCTGCGCCAGATAGCCGAAGTACGAACCGAAATCCATCGGGTAGCCGAGGGCGAACGCGATGTTGAACGGGTTCAGGAAGCTCAAGGGGTTGCCGAGTGACGGCAGCCACGGGTCGAAACCGGAAAACAGCGACTGGAAGAACGGGTTGTTCATCAACTGGTCGATCAACGGCTGGATGTACCTGTTGTAGAAGTCGACAAACCCGGTCTGCTGCAACCAGTCCATCCACTGGTTCTGCGTGTCCGGGGGATACGGCGACTGCTCCGACGTGGCCGCCATGGCGCTGGCCTTCATGACCTGCGGTGCCGGCTCGGCTGGCGGCGCGGCGGCCACCGCGGCGGTCGCGACGCCCTGGTAGGTGCTCATCACGGTGGCGGCCTGGACCCACATCCGCGCATAGTCGGCTTCGTTGACCGCGATCGGGATGGTGTTGATGCCAAAGAAATTCGTCGCCGTCAACGCGGCGTGAGTGGCGTGGTTGGCGGTCAACTCGGGCAGCGTCGGCATGGCCGCCAACGCCACGGTGTAGGCGGCGGCGGCGACCTCTTGCTGGGCGGCCATGGCCGCGCTGTCGGCGCTTGCCTGCACCAGCCACGCCAGATAGGGCGCATGCGCGGCCACGTATGCCACGACCGTCGGGCCGTCCCAGCTCCCGGCTTGTACGGCGCCCAGCAGCGCGACCAGCTCGTCGGCCGACTCGGCATATTCCACGCTCAGCGAGCTCCACGTCGCCGCGGCCGCCAGCAGCGGGCCAGGCCCCGGCCCGGTGCTGAGCAACGTCGAGTGCACCTCCGGTGGTGCGGCCATCCAGACCGGGGCGGTCATCGTCCGCTCCCGCCAGCGGTGGCGAAACACCTTGCCGCAGTGGCTAGCTGACCGCGGGCGGCCGGCGCCGGCGTGTGTGTGTCGGTGGGAAACGAGTAGGCGCGGCAGCTGGGCGCCAGATCGGTGGCCGCGTTGACGGCCACCCATGCCGGACGAAACATGGACGTTGACAGCTCTCTCGGGGTACACCCGCCCCGGGTCGCAGGATGCGATGACGCGAGTGTCCTGGCTCTCGGATCGCTGCTCGCCTCGCCTTCCAGCTTTTCAGCCGTGGCCGTTGAGGGTCGCTCCCCGATGACAGTGGCGGGACCGCGCCGGATTCGCACCGGCTTCCTGCGTCGTCATCACCTTACGAGGTGACATTGTTACACCCGCCCGGATCAAATGTCGGCAAATCAACCGAAGGCCGGTGGTGACGGCCGCCATGTTCTTCCGCTAGCGGCGTTCCAGAATCCGTAGTCCCAGTGAGAACAGCAGCCGAACCTCGGGATCGGCCAGCGACGTCGACAGCACCTTCTCGATCCGCCGCACGCGGTAGCGAACCGTATTCGGATGCACCTGCAACGCCTGGGCAGCCGCGGCGATGTCGCCGAAGGCATCCAGGTAGGTCCGCAGGGTCTCGGCCAGCAGCGGGTCCTCGTCGCACAGCCGCACGATCCGCGGATCGATCAGGCGCTCGTCGCCACCGACCAGGGTCACGATTTCGTCGACCAAGACGGTGGTGCGCGCTTCTGCCAGCGAAGTCACCTGTCCGAACGAAATAGGGTGGCGCTCAGCGCTGTCCAGCACCCGGTCCACCTCCAGGCGCGCCGCGCCAACCCCCGCCAGGCCCGCGACCGGCGCGGCGATGGCCGCCCGTAGTTGCACCCCGAGTTCGGTGCGCATGGCGCCGATGGTGCCGCGCACCCAGGAGGTGACCGACCGCCTCTGGGTCTGGGTCTGGGTCTGGGGAAGCAGCACGTACGTTCGTGAATCGTTCGAGGCCACCTGGGCGTCGTGCCGGAAAGCGCTGGCGCTCAGCGCAATGATGTCGGCAAGCCGGGCGTGACGGGCCGAACCGTCGGCCGCATCCCAACCGATCAGGGTCGCGGTGGTGTCGGTGGCCAGCCCGAGTTCGCGGGCGATGGCGGTCGTGTCGGCGGGCTCGTCCGTCAGCCCCAGAAGTTGCTGGAGCCGGCGCGCATGGGTGGACGGCCGGGCCGCCAGCCGCCACATGATGCGGGCGGCCAGCACGGCGGCGCCCCGCAACATTTCCTCGGCGTCGTCGGCCAGCGGCTGTGAGCCTTGCTGCACCCAGATGGTTCCGGCGAACGCCGGCGGTCGCCGGGCATCGGCCGCGGGCTGGTGGATTCCGACGGCCAGCCGCGGCCGCAGCCCTAACTCGGGCCGCTCGGCGACGCGCACCACCTCGGTGCCCGATCGCAGCGCATCGAAGATGCCCCATTGGCCGATCCATTCGAGATGCTCAGGCGGCCCGGCCCTGCCCAGGATGGAGAGGCGGCGCAATTCGTCGGCTTCGTCGTTGGAGGCCGAATAGGCCAAGACATGCGATTGCGCGTTTTCGATGCTGACCATGCCGTGGATGCGCTCGGCGAGTGACTGCGCCAATCCGAACAAGTCGGTGCCCGAGTCGTCCATCGCGTCGGCGGGGTCGCCGTGATGTTCAAGGACGTGATTGACCAACTGGTAGAGGCGTTCCCATCGGGCGCGCGGATCTACGGCCACCACCGCCGAACCCGCCGCGACGGCGGTGGACACCAGCGCGTTGGAGGGTCCCTTGACGAAGATGGCCACCGGCACGCGCTCGCGTGCCTGCCTGCCCATCCACCGCATCGCCTCGTCGTCGGCGACGCCCAACAGGAAGAAGACGTCGGCCGAGCCCGCCGCCGCCGCGAGCCCCAGGCGCACATCGTCGGAGTCGATCAGCGCGGCCGAACTCACCGGGAGGTCCAGCCCCCGGGGGGCGCCGGCCAGGCTGACCAGGGTCGCGTCCAGCGCGAGCAACAGCTGACCCAGCCCCACACCGGCCATGTTGTCCGATTCTACTACGATTCCCGGGGTCGTTTGTTCGATCGGCTAATTCTATGCGCGGTCGCCGCGCGGATCCTGGCGGTATGGACGCGAAAACCCAGGCCCCGACGCCGACCAACGAGCCGGCCCATGATTACGCGCCGCAATCGCCGGAACGCACCCGAC
The DNA here is from genome assembly GCF_025933915.1 of Mycobacterium sp. GTDB lineage: Bacteria > Actinomycetota > Actinomycetes > Mycobacteriales > Mycobacteriaceae > Mycobacterium. Next base: position 1,693 of record NZ_JAICZA010000071.1, on the reverse strand, counting down.
TGCGCGACGAACTGACCGCACTGGCCGATCACCCGATCGACCTCCCGCACGTCATCGGCGGCACCCACCGGATGGGCGACGGTGAGCGCATCGACGTCGTCCAGCCGCACCGGCACGCCGCGAGGCTGGGCACGTTGACCAACGCGGTGCACGCCGACGCGACGGCGGCGATCGACGCCGCGATGGCCGCGAAAAGCGGCTGGGCGGCAATGCCCTTCGATGAGCGGGCGGCGGTGTTCCTGCGCGCCGCCGACCTGCTGGCCGGGCCGTGGCGGGAGAAGATCGCCGCCGCAACGATGCTCGGCCAATCCAAGTCGGCCTATCAGGCCGAGATCGACTCGCCGTGCGAGCAGATCGACTTCTGGCGATTCAACGTGGCGTTCGCACAACAGATCCTGGCGCAACAGCCGATCAGCGGGCCCGGGGAGTGGAACCGCAGCGAATACCGCCCCCTGGACGGCTTCGTGTACGCGATCACGCCCTTCAACTTCACCTCCATTGCCGGCAATCTGCCGACCGCGCCGGCGCTGATGGGCAACACCGTGGTGTGGAAGCCGTCCATCACCCAGACGCTGTCGGCCTATCTGACCATGCAGTTGCTCGAGGCGGCGGGGCTGCCGCCCGGGGTGATCAACCTGGTCACCGGCGACGGCTTCGCGGTTTCGGATATGGTGCTGGCCGATCGGCGGCTGGCGGGCATCCACTTCACCGGGTCGACGGCCACCTTCCAGCGGCTGTGGTACCAGGTGGGCACCAATATCAGCCACTACCACAGCTATCCGCGACTGGTCGGCGAGACCGGTGGGAAGGACTTCGTGGTCGCGCACGCCTCGGCGCGGCCGGATGTGTTGCGTACCGCCCTGATTCGCGGCGCCTTCGACTACCAGGGGCAGAAATGCTCGGCGGCGTCGCGGGCGTTCATCGCGCAGTCGGTGTGGCGCCGAATGGGCGATGGCTTCCTGGGGGAGACGGCCGCGCTGCGCTACGGCGACGTCACCGATCTCACCAACTTCGGCGGCGCGCTGATCGACCGGCGGGCCTTCACCAAGAACGTCGACGCCATCGAGCGGGCCAAGGGCGCACCGCACGTCACCATCGCCGTCGGCGGCGAATACGATGACCGCGAAGGCTATTTCGTGCGTCCGACGGTGTTGCTGTCCGACGACCCGACCGATGAATCGTTCGCGACCGAATACTTCGGTCCGCTGCTCTCGGTGCATGTGTACCCCGACGACGATTACGAACGAATCCTCGACGTCGTCGACAGCGGCTCGCGATACGCGCTGACCGGCGCGGTCATCGCCGACGACCGCGACGCCGTGCTGACCGCGCAGCACCGGCTGCGCTTTGCCGCCGGGAACTTCTACATCAACGACAAGCCGACCGGCGCGGTCGTCGGGCGCCAGCCGTTCGGGGGCTCCCGTGGCTCGGGCACCAACGACAAGGCCGGATCGATGCTGAATCTGTTGCGCTGGACGTCGGCTCGCACCATCAAGGAAACATTCGTCCCGGCTACCGAGCACACCTATCCGCATATGGGCGCCGACTGATCGCCGGACTGTTCGCCACCACCCTGCGCCCGGTGATCCTGGCCGCCGGACGCGGCGAGGTGTTGGGTCGCGCCGCCGAGCGCTTACCGGCCACCCGTCGCGTGGTGCGCCGCTTCGTTCCCGGGGAGACGATCGAATCTGCG
>NZ_JAICZA010000105.1 GCF_025933915.1 Mycobacterium sp. | reverse complement strand
TGGGCGCAAAGGGCCTTAAAAGGTCAGCCGCACTGACCATTCCGCGTGCGGGACATCGCGGAGCTCGCCTGCGGGATCCACCGCCAACGTCAGCAACTGCACGACGATCCCGGCCAGGCGTCCGCGATGCGGGTCGACCGGTGGGATGGTTACGGCGAGTCGGGTGCCCGGCCGAAAGATGGTGCTCGTGGTGTTCGTCGGATCCTCATACACCTGCACCAGCCGCCAGGGCGCCCGGTAGATGGCATCGGGCACCGAGAGCTGAATCGGATAGCGCTCGCTGACCGGTAGCTCACCCTGGCTCTGCGGTGTCTCACAGTTTTCGAGGTTGAGCACGTTGCAGTAGAGGTAGGGCCCCACCCGGGTCAAGTGGCCGTGTGAGTACACGCTGATCTCCGGGCGGTGCGGACCGGAGCGGCCCACCAGCAGCCACGTGCCGACCCCGACGCCCACGCAGAGCAAAGCCATCAGGCAGCCCAGCAGCACGGCCATGCCGCGGTTGATTCCGGATTTCACTCGGCTACCGCCGCCGGCCTGCCGGCACCGCGCCGCGTGCCCTCCTGCTCGACCATGATGGGCCTATTACCTCCCAGGCCGGGAATCAGCGACTTGCCGCGGAAGCTGACGAGGGTCTGCGCCAGGCCCAGGATGAGCAGGGCCGTGACCGCGGTGAAGCCGACCCACAGGTCGGTGTACACCAGAACCCCCACCGCCCCGCCGAGCACCCAGGCCAATTGCAGCGTCGACTCCGAGCGCCCGAACCCCGACGCCCGGGATTCCTCGGGCAGATCGTTCTGCAACGAGGCGTCCAGGGAGGCCTTCGCGATCGCGCTGGCGCCCGAAGTCACCAGGGTGGCAATCGCGGCCAGCATCAGGTTGCCGGCGACCGAGGCGGCCAGCGCGACCGCGCTCACCGCCACCGTGCAGCGCACCACCAGCACGGCAGGCCTGCCCAGTTTCAGGCGCGCGCTGGTGAAGTTGCCGACGAAGTTGCCGATTCCGGCCGCGGCGCCGATCACCCCGAGTATGGCGATCTGGCCCCAACCGCTGGCGTCATGTGCCTTGGCGACGAATGCGGGATACAAGAACAGAAACCCCACCATGACCTTGATGGTGCAGTTACCCCACAGCGAGGTAATGATGTTGCGGCCCAAGGGCTGCCGAAGCGTGGCAGTGGCCTGTTTAGGGACCTTCCTGACTTCTTCGGACCAGCTTCGGCGCAGAGGTTCGCTGTCCTGGCGGTAGCTCAAGGTGGCGGGGACCTCACCGGCGGTCACCTCGACCCAGCGCGGAATCCGCATGGACAGCGACGCGCCGGCGATCGTGACCGCGACCACGACGAACAATGCCCCGGGCAGCTTGAACAGGTGGGTGCAGACGAATTCGACGCCCCCCGCGATGGCGCCGCCGGCGATGGTGCCGCCCAGCAGACCGAACATGGTCAGCCGCGAGTTGACCCGCACCAGGTCGATGGTCGGCGGCATCACCCTGGGTGTCACGGCGCTGCGCAGCACGCTGAACGACTTCGAGAACACCATCATGGCCAACGCGCACGGATACAACACCATCGACGGGTAGCTCCCGCTGGCGCCGTCGTAGTTCATGATCAGCACCAACGCCAATGCCGTGCGAAGGGCGAACGACGCGGCGAGCGCGACGCGGCGGCCGTGCTGCAGCCGGTCCAGGGCCGGACCGATGAGGGGGGCGATCACCGCGAACGGCGCAATGGTGATCAACAGATACAGCGCGACCCGGCCCTTGCTCTCCCCGGTTGCCGCGGCGAAGAACAACGTGTTGGCCAGCGCGACGGCCATCGCGGCATCCACCGCGAAGTTGGCCACCGAGGGCCATGTCAGCGCCGTCAGGCCGGACTTGTCGGCGCCGTCGGCGGTCGCGGCGCGCTGAACCATCCAGTACATCCGGGAACCCATTTCGCGGCTGCGCAGCGCCGCGGCGCGGGTGACGGTGATCCGCTCGCCGGTGGTCGGACCACGAGACGGTGCGGCACCGCTGCGGTCCGGTTCCGGTGGCTGCCCCAGCGGGGGCAGATAGCGATTGGCGCTGGGTATCGGCGGGGGACGGCGCGTCCGGCGCTGGGCGCCGTCGCCGGCAGGGTAGTTGGCCGCACCCGGATGTTGTGCGGCAACGCCATTGGAGGCCCGGCGGCCCGGCTTGGAGGCCACCCGGCCGGGATCGTCTTGCCGCCGTCCAGACACTCCCCGATTCTCCCCTATGCCGACGACATGCGTCTGCAGGTAACGGGGTGTGGCTCTTCAACCTAGTATTGGAACCGCAATGCAGACAGAAGACAGCGTGACCAGACCCATCGAGGAATCCTCCGTGGCGACCGTGGGCGAGTGGCCCGAAGGGTTGGCGGCGGTGCTCAGCGGTGCCACGGACCAGGCCAGGGCCGCCGTTGTGGAGTTCAGCGGCCCGGACACGCTCGGCGACTATCTGGGCGTCAGCTACGAAGATCCGAACACCGCCACCCACCGGTTCCTGGCGCATCTACCCGGTTACCAGGGGTGGCAGTGGGCCGTGGTTGTGGCCGCCTATCCCGGCGCCGATCACGCGACCGTCAGCGAAGTGGTGTTGGTTCCGGGACCGACGGCGCTGCTGGCGCCGGAATGGGTGCCGTGGGAGCAGCGGGTGCGGCCCGGGGACCTCAGCCCCGGGGACTTGCTGGCCCCCGCGGCCGACGATCCTCGGCTGGTTCCGGGCTACACCTCCAGCGGTGACCCGCAGGTCGACGAGACCGCCGCCGAGATCGGGCTGGGCCGGCGCTGGGTGATGAGCGGCGAGGGCCGCGCGGAGGCGGCCGAACGCTGGCACACCGGCGATTACGGCCCCGACTCGCCGATGGCCCGATCCACCAAGCGCGTGTGTCGGGACTGCGGCTTCTTCCTACCGCTGTCGGGATCTCTCGGCGCCATGTTCGGCGTGTGCGGCAATGAGCTGTCGGCCGACGGGCACATCGTCGACAAGCTGTACGGCTGCGGTGCGCACTCGGACACTCCTGCCCCGGCGGGCACCGGGTCGCCCGCGTACGACCCCTACGACGACGGCCTGCTGGACGTCACCCAGGCGCCCGTCGAGCCGACCGCGCCACCCGCGCCGTCGGAGACGTCGGAGACGTCAGATGCCCAGCCGGAGCCCGAGGCCGAGGCGCCGGAGTCCGAGCAGCCGTCCCCGCCCGAGCCTGCGACCGAGACGCCGAACTAGCCCCTTGTGGCGTCTTCTGCGGCGGCCTTGATGCGCGCCAACGAGGCGTTCATGCCGTCGACCAATTCGCTTTCGAAGTTGTCGGTCCCGCCGAAGAGCGCTTTGACCGACAGGTTCGACAGCGCGGTGACGCCGTTCTCGGCGTGGCGGCTCTCGATCAGCCGGGTGCCCTCCCCGGTGGACTCGAGCTCGTAGCTCCAAACGGTCTTATTGGCGTCGACCCGGAACGCGAGCTTTCGGTCCGGGACGACCTCGACCACCGTGCAGGTGGTCGGCCAGAACATTCGGTTGCGGCGGTTGAGGTTGAGGGTGCGGGTGCCCTGACGCACCGGGCCGAACGGCTTCATCCAACGGCACTGCGGACTCCACTCCGGCATTCGCCGAAGATCGGAAATCAATTCCCACACTTTGGCAACCGGTGCGTTGATGTCGACGTGCGCTTGCAACAGCGGGGCTGCCATGGGTCCTCCAACGGGTCGGGCGGATTACTTCTGTTCCAGATAATTTTCGAGTCCGGCCTGGGCGCCGCGTGCACCGCGCCGGGCCGCCGCACGTTGCAGCAAGAAAATGGTCGTGCCGAGCACTCCCACGCCCAGCCCGGCCAGCGTCAGCGGGCGCCAGCTGTGCAGGGCGGGCACCAGGAACGCGGCGGCCGCCGCGGCGAGCCAACCCAGCGCTCCGAGCGCGATGAACGGCCACGCGTGCACCAGTACCGCCGGCAACGGCGGCGCCGTGCGGGTCTGGCCAGGTTCGGCGGACATCGTGATTAACATAGCCCGCCGCCGGCGCCCCCCGGTGGCCCACCCGCGTGCCGAATGGATGATCGAAAATCCCCGAGCCGTGCGGGATCAGCGCACAGCTAAGCGTTTCGATGAAATTCCGCGCGTTTCGGTGGAAAGAATCAACACCCGGTTGGTGTCCCGGTTTCTCAGGCTTCCGTGTAACCTCGCGCCATGCCTGACAGCGATGCGCGGCTGGCCAGCGACCTGTCACTGGCTGTTATGCGGCTGGCCCGCCAACTGCGATTCCGCAACCCGTCGTCGCCGGTGTCGTTGTCGCAGCTGTCCGCGCTGGCGATGCTGGCCAACGAAGGCCCGATGACGCCCGGCGCCCTGGCGATTCGCGAACGGGTTCGCCCACCGTCGATGACCCGGGTGATCGCTTCGCTGGCCGAGATGGGTCTGGTGGACCGCGCGCCGCACCCCGTCGACGGCCGACAGGTGCTCGTGTCCGTGTCCGAGTCCGGGGCGGAGTTGGTCAAGGCCAACCGTCGCGCCCGTCAGGAATGGCTGGCCAAGCGGCTGTCGACGCTGGACAGCGAACAACGCGACATCCTGCGCAGCGCGGCCGATCTGATGTTGACGTTGGTCGACGAAAGCCCGTGAACGTCGGCGCCGATGCCGGCAATGTCGCGGACGTTGACGACCCCGACGACCCGAGGCTCGACGATTTCCGCGACCTGAACAGTGTCGATCGCCGCCCCGACCTGCCGTCCGGCAAGGGACTGGTGATTGCCGAAGGTGTGCTGGTGGTGCAGCGGATGCTCGCGTCACGGTTCCGCCCGCATGCCCTGCTGGGCACCGACCGTCGGCTCGCCGAACTCAAAGACGACCTGGCCGGCAGCGCCGTGCCGTTCTACCGGACGTCCGCCGACATCATGGCGCGCGTGGTCGGCTTTCACCTCAATCGCGGCGTGCTGGCGGCGGCCCGGCGGGTGCCAGAACCCAGCGTGGCCGACGTGATCGCCGGCGCCCGCACCGTCGCGGTGCTCGAAGGGGTCAACGATCACGAGAACCTGGGCTCGATTTTCCGCAACGCGGCGGGGCTCGGAGTCGATGCGGTGATATTCGGCAGCGGGTGTGCCGACCCGCTGTACCGCCGCGCCGTCCGGGTGTCGATGGGTCACGCGCTGCTGGTGCCGTATGCGCGCGCAACCTGTTGGCCCGCCGAGCTCGTGACGTTGAAGGAAAACGGATTTCGGATTCTGGCGATGACCCCGCATGACACGGCGTGCCCCCTGCCGGAGGCGATGACGGCCGCGCGCGACGAACGCGTCGCGGTGCTGGTGGGCGCCGAGGGGCCGGGGCTGACGCCGGCCACCTTGCGGTTGAGCGATGTGCGGGCGCGCATCCCGATGTCGCGGGGCACCGACTCGCTCAACGTCGCGACCGCGGCCGCGTTGGCGTTCTACGAGCGCGCCCGGCTGGGAGACGTGGTGGGCCACGCGACGGCGAAAGGCGGAGATGAACTATCAGGCTAGGCTTCGGCTGTTGAAAGACGAGTCCGTGCCCTGGGCAACGGGTTTGACGGTGACCGCGTTTGTCGCGGCGATCACCGCGGTGGCGATCGTGGTGCTCAGCCTTGGGCTGGTTCGCGTGCACCCGCTGCTGGCCGTCGGGCTGAACATCGTGGCCGCCGGGGGACTGGCGCCGACCCTGTGGGGGTGGCGGCGCACGCCGGTTCTGCGCTGGTTCGTGCTGGGCGCCGGAGTCGGCGTGACGGGTGCGTGGGTGGCGCTACTGGCGCTGGCGGCCGCGGGCCGCGCTTAGCGGATCGCCACCATCGGCTCTAGCGCTGGCCGCCCGAGCGCACCCCGAGCAACACGTCTTCCCACGCCGGGATGACCGGCTTGCCCCGACGGGTGTGCACGGGCTTTTCGTCTGGCTCCGGGACCGGCGCTTCGGCGACGGGCGGCTTCGCGGGCTCGTCGAAGTCGACGTGGGCCACCCGCGCCACCGGTCGCAGCGGCCGGTCGAAGCTCGGATCGATCAACGCGCTGGCCGCGTCGTCGATGGCGGTGACCGTTCCGCCGTGAGCGCCGGGGCTGAAGCAGAAATGCGCGAGGTTGTCGGAGCGGCCGACCTTCCACGCGAGCTGCACCGTCCAGCGGTTGTCTTCGTTGCGCCACGCGTCCCAGCTGAGCTTGTCGTGCTCGAGGCCCCGGGTCACCAAGGCGGCGCTGACGGTCTCCAGCAGGGTCAGCACGGCGGGACCGTCGGCCAGCATGGGGTGCGCGGCGGTTGCCAGCTCCGCGGCGCGGAACCGTTCCAGCAGCACCGGGTGAGCAAAGCGACGGATCCGCGACACGTCCGAGCCCGACGCCGCGGCGACCTGCTCGACGGATGCACCGGCGCGGATCTTGGCCTGAATTTCTTTGGGGCTGAGCATGTTGGTGACTTCAATCTCGAGATGCGGTTGCTCAGGGTACTGGGGTGCATCACGCAGAACGGCTCGCAGGCGGTCGTTGGCCGCCAGCTTGAACTGCTCCGCGGGATCGTCGCTCTCGCAGATGACATATTTGCTGTCGGCATCGAGCCCAACCACTTTGAGTTCCCGCATGGTTTTCTCCTCGCAGGCTCCGTGCAGGTCAGCGACGGACCCGTCACGGCGCACTTTAGTCCAGCGACCGCCCATCATCTGTGCTGACACGCTGGGCGGTTGCGCGCCAGTCGTCCGGTTCCTCGGCTGCCCGTGCAGGGCGGGCTCTAAAGCCGCTCGACGACCCAGTCGACGCATTGGGTGAGGGCGCTGACGTCGTCGGGATCCACCGCCGGGAACATCCCGACCCGCAGCTGGTTGCGACCGAGTTTGCGATACGGCTCGGTGTCGACGATGCCGTTTGCCCGCAGGATCTTCGCCACGGCCGCAGCATCGACGCCGTCGGCGAAGTCGATGGTGCCCACCACCTGCGAGCGCAGCGTCGGGTCGGCGACGAACGGTGTGGTGTAGGGCCGGTCTTCGGCCCACGAGTACAGGCGTCCCGAGGAGTCCGCCGTGCGCTTGACGGCCCAGTCCAGCCCGCCGTTGTCCAGCATCCAGTCGACCTGCTCGGCCATCAGCGCCAGCGTGCCGACCGCCGGGGTGTTGTAGGTCTGGTCCTTCAGGCTGTTCTCCACCGCGATGGGCAGTGACAAGAAGTCGGGGACCCAGCGGCCGGATGCGGCGACGGACTCGACGCGGGTTAGCGCGGCGGGGCTCATGACGGCCAGCCACAGGCCGCCGTCGCTGGCGAAATTCTTCTGCGGCGAGAAGTAGTAGGCATCGGCCTCGGTGATGTCGACCGGCAGGCCGCCCGCGCCGGACGTCGCGTCGATGACGACCAATGCGTCACCGGAATCGGCGGGGCGGCGCACGGGCACCGCGACCCCGGTCGACGTCTCGTTGTGCGCCCAGGCGATCACGTCCACCGAGGGGTCGCTCTGCGGCTCGGGTGCGCTGCCCGCGTCCGACTTGATGACGACGGGATCGCCGACGAAGGGGTTCTTGGCGACCGCGGAGGCGAACTTCGAGCTGAATTCGCCGAAGGAGAGGTGCAGCGAGCGCTTGTCGATCAAACCGAAAGCCGCGGCATCCCAGAACGCCGTCGCGCCCCCGTTGCCCAGGATGACCTCGTAGCCGTCCGGCACCGAGAACAGCTGGGCGAGCCCCGTCCGGAGCCGGCCCACCAGATTCTTGACCGGTGCCTGCCGGTGCGAGGTTCCGAACAGCGGCGCCGCGGTCGTGGTCAACGCCTGCAGTTGTTCGGGCCGGACCTTGGACGGGCCGCACCCGAAGCGGCCGTCGCGGGGTTTGATGTCAGCGGGGATCTCGAGCTGGTCAGCCATGCTCACAGGGTAGTGAGCCGGCCTGCCGGGGCGACGCGGCGGGCCGACTGCGGGCACCCACCGACCGGACAAAAGGCCTGCTTGGGCCGCTTTAGCGTTTCGTCCGCTGTGATCCAGGGCATACGAAATCGATGACCACTGGTCAGGTCACAGTGCTTCGGAGGGGTCTAGGAAATATGCGGTACCTCCGGTACTGTCTGGACATAGCACGTCCAAATGTAAACCTCGTTGAGGAGGCCTAGATATGGCTAGGACGCGATTGGTCCGGCGTTGGCGCCGCAACATGGAAGTGCGCGACGACGCTGAATACGTCAACATGCTTGCCACACTGTCCGAGGGGTCGGTGCGGCGTAACTTCAACCCATACACCGACATCGATTGGGACTCACCGGAATTCGCTGTCACCGACAACGACCCCCGGTGGATTCTGCCGACCACGGACCCGCTGGGCCGCCATCCCTGGTATCTGGCGCAGTCAGAAGAGCGCCAGATCAAGATCGGTATGTGGCGGCAGGCCAACGTGGCCAAGGTCGGCCTGCACTTTGAATCGATCCTGATCCGCGGGCTGATGAACTACACGTTCTGGGTGCCCAACGGCTCGCCGGAATACCGGTACTGCCTGCACGAGTCGGTCGAAGAGTGCAACCACACGATGATGTTCCAGGAGATGGTCAACCGGATCGGCGCCGACGTGCCGGGTATGCCGCGGATGCTCAAATGGCTTTCGCCGTTGGTCCCGCTGGTGGCGGGGCCGCTGCCGGTGGCGTTCTTCATCGGCGTGCTGGCCGGCGAGGAGCCGATCGACCACACGCAGAAAAATGTTCTGCGCGAAGGCAAGTCGCTGCACCCCGTCATGGAACGGGTGATGGCGATTCACGTCGCCGAGGAAGCGCGGCACATCTCGTTCGCCCATGAGTTCCTCCGCAGGCGGTTGCCGGAATTGACCAAGAGGCAGCGGTTTTGGACCGCACTGTATTTCCCGCTGACCATGAAGATGCTGTGCCGGGCAATTGTGGTGCCGCCCAAGGCGTTCTGGCGCGAGTTCGACATCCCGCGCGAGGTCAAGAAGGAGCTGTTCTTCCGTTCGCCGGAATCGCGTAAGTGGTTGAGCGACATGTTCGGTGACGTGCGGATGCTGGCTCACGACACCGGTCTGATGGAGACGCGTTCCGCGCGGCTGATGTGGCGGCTGTGCAAGATCAACGGCAAGCCGTCGCGCTACCGCAGCGAACCGCAACGCCAGCACCTGGCCGCGGTGCCGGCTGCGTAACGGGTCCGGTTTGTAGGTTTCATGCCGCACGTTATTACCCAGTCGTGTTGCAACGACGGGTCCTGTGTTTTCGCGTGTCCGGTGAATTGCATTCACCCCACACCGGACGAGCCCGGCTTCGCCACCTCGGAGATGCTCTACATCGATCCGGTGGCCTGCGTGGACTGCGGTGCCTGCGTGAGCGCGTGCCCCGTCGATGCCATCGCACCCGACACGCGGTTGGATACCAAGCAGCTGCCCTTCGTCGAGGTCAACGCGTCGTTCTACCCGAAACGGCCCGAGGGCGAGAAGTTGCCGCCGACGTCGAAGCTGGCCCCGGTCATCCCGGCCGCCGAAGTGCATCCCCGCCGCCGGCCGCTGACCGTGGCCATCGTCGGATCGGGTCCGGCGGCGATGTATGCCGCGGATGAACTACTCACCCAGCATGGCGTGTGCGTCAACGTTTTCGAGAAGCTGCCCACCCCGTATGGGCTGGTCCGCGCCGGGGTGGCGCCCGATCACCAGAACACCAAGAACGTCACCCGGCTCTTCGACCGGGTCGCCGGCCATGACCGCTTCCGGTTCTACCTCAATGTCGAGATCGGCAATCATCTCAGCCACGAAGAGCTGTTGGCTCACCATCACGCCGTGCTGTACGCCGTCGGTGCGCCCGATGACCGCCGCCTAAACATCGAGGGCATGGGTCTGGCCGGCACCGGGACCGCGACCGAATTGGTGGCGTGGATCAACGGGCATCCCGACTTCACCGATCTGCCAGTCGATCTCAGCCACGAGCGGGTGGTGATCATCGGCAACGGAAACGTCGCCCTCGATGTCGCTCGGGTACTCACCTCGGACCCCGAGGACCTGGCTCGCACCGACATTGCCGACCACGCACTGGCGGCGTTCCGCGCCTCGGCGGTGCGCGAGGTGGTGGTCGCCGCCCGGCGCGGCCCCGCCCAGTCGGCGTTCACGCTGCCCGAGCTGATCGGGCTCACCGGCAGCTCCGAGGTCGTGCTCAGTGCGGCCGACCACGAGCTGGTCGCGGTCGACCTCGCGGAGGCGCCGGATGCCCTGACGAAAAACAAGCTGGAAGTCTTGAGCACGCTCGGCGACGCGTCAGCGCCGCCATCGCGCCCGCGGATCAGGCTGGCGTATCGGCTCACCCCGAATCGCGTTCTGGGGGAGCAGCGCGCCACCGGCGTGGAGTTCTCGGTCACCGGCACCTCGCCAACGACGACGGCGGTGCGCGCGCTGGACGCCGGTCTGGTGCTGACGTCGATCGGCTACCGCGGCAAGCCAATTCGTGGTCTTCCCCACGACGAATCGTCGGCCGTCGTGCCCAACGACGGGGGGCGTGTCGTCGACCCCGCCTCCGGCGCGCCGGTGCCCGGCGCATACGTCGCGGGCTGGATAAAGCGGGGGCCGAGCGGGTTCATCGGGACCAACAAGTCCTGCTCGTTGCAGACCGTGCAGGCCCTGGTCGCCGATTTCAACGCCGGCAGGCTGACTGATCCGGTGGCCAAGCCCGAGGCGCTGACAACCCTGGTGCACACCCGCCAGCCCGACGCCATCGATGCGGCGGGATGGCGTGCCATCGACGCCGCCGAGATCGCGCGCGGCAGCGGTGACGGCCGGCCCCGCAACAAGTTCACCGACGTCGCCGCCATGCTCGCGGCCGCAGCAACCGCCGAGCCGGTGCCGCCGCCGCGACGCCGGCTGCTGAACAGGCTGCTCGGCTAACCGGCTCCCTGCCCGGACATCGCCGCCGTGATCTCTTCCATGCTGACCTCGCGGACCGGCTGTCCCAGTGACCAGTGGTGTCCGAACGGGTCGGCGACCACGCCGTAGCGGTCGCCCCAGAACTGGTCCTCCAGCGGGGCCACCACGGTGGCACCGGCATCCAGTGCCCGCTGGAAGCTGGCGTCGACGTCGGTGACGGTGAGGTGGATCGTCACCGGGGTGCCACCCAACGATGTCGGTGTCATCGACTTGCCGCCACACATCTCCGGGAAGTCGTCGTTGAGCATCACCGTGGAGCCGTTGATGCGCACCGCGGCGTGCACCAGTTTGCCGTCGGGACGCGGCACACGTCCGATTTCCTGGGCCCCAAAAGCCTTGACGTAGAAGTCGATTGCCGCGACGGCATCGCCGACCACGAGGTGCGGGGACAGTGCGGGTTCGATGTTGATCGCCATGCTGGTTCTCCTTGCTGTCGGTTCCGTCGCCTGCCCACGGCGAGCAGGGCTCACGACTTATGACTGCGTCGGCGACGCAAACTCATCGCGACAGCGACCATTAAATCGCCGGGTACCGACAACCGGGGAGGCCTCAGGCGTTGGTGAGGCTGCGGTCCCACCCCTCGACGGATTCCGGGCTGCGGGGGCTCGGGCCCACGTAGATGGCCGACGGCCGGACCAGCTTGCCCAGCCGCTTCTGCTCGAGAATGTGGGCGCACCACCCCGCGGTGCGTCCACAGGTGAACATCGCCGGCATCATGTTGGCCGGTACCCGGGCGAAGTCCAGCATCACCGCGGCCCAGAACTCGACGTTGGTCTCGATCGCCCGGTCCGGGCGGCGCTCGCGCAGCTCGGCCAGGGCGGCCTGCTCCAGCGCGACGGCAACCTCGTGGCGGGGCGCGCCCAGCCGCTCGGCAGTGGCGCGCAGCACCCGCGCCCGCGGGTCCTCCGCGCGGTACACGCGGTGGCCGAATCCCATCAGCTTGTCGCCGCTGTCCAAGATCTTCTTGACCAGGCCACGCGCGTCGCCGGTGCGCTCGACCTCTTCGATCATCGGCAGCACCCGCGCCGGCGCTCCGCCGTGCAGCGGGCCGCTCATCGCGCCGATCGCCCCGGAGAGCGCCGCCGCCACGTCGGCGCCGGTGGAGGCGATGACGCGCGCCGTGAACGTCGAGGCGTTCATGCCGTGCTCTGCGGCCGAAACCCAGTAGGCGTCAATCGCTTCGACGTGCCGCGGGTCCGGCTCACCTTGCCAGCGCGTCATGAAACGGGCAGTGACCGTTTCGCATTCATCGATTACCCGCTGCGGCACCGCGGGCTGATAGATACCGCGCGCGGACTGCGCGACGTAGGACAGGGCCATCACCGATGCCCGAGCCAGCTGGTTGCGGGCGGTGGCGTCATCGGTGTCCAGCAGCGGCTTGTAGCCCCAGATCGGGGCCAGCATCGCCAGACCAGCCTGCACGTCGACGCGGACGTCGCCGGTGTGGATGGGCAGCGGGAAAGGCTCGGCGGGCGGCAACCCGTGGCCGAACTTCCCGTCGACCAGGAGCGCCCACACGTCGCCGAAGGTGACCTGTTGACCCACCAGGTCTTCGATATCGACACCGCGGTAGCGCAACGCGCCGCCGTCTTTATCCGGTTCGGCAATTTCGGTGGTGAAGGCGACTACGCCTTCGAGGCCGGGGACAAAGTCTTCGGGGACCACAGTCATGCCGAAAATTCTCGCACTCCGTGGTCGGGCCGACGCTACCGGCCGGTAGCGAGCGCCGGTAGCGTTGGCGCGATGGCGGGACGAGACCCCGAGCCAGGAAAAGAGCACCTGCAAAGAATGCGCGCGGAATACGGATCGGTGGAAAAGGACGGGAGTCCAGATCTCGACGCGGGCTGGCTCGACGACGGTTGGGTTTCGTTGTTGCGCAGATGGATCGATGACGCCGAGCGCTCGGGTGTCGCCGAGCCCAACGCGATGGTGCTGGCCACGGTCACCGCCGACGGCCATCCGGTGAGCCGATCGGTGTTGTGCAAAAGCGTCGACGAGACCGGAATCACCTTTTTCACCAACTATGACTCAGCCAAGGGTGACGACCTGGCCGTGACGCCGTACGCGTCGGCGACGTTTCCCTGGTACCGGCTCGGCCGCCAGGTCCACGTCCGCGGCCCGGTGAGCAAGGTCACGGCGCAGGCCATCGAGGACTACTGGTCCAAACGGCCGCGCGGGTCACAGCTGGGCGCCTGGGCATCGCACCAGTCGCAGCCGATCGCCTCGCGAGCGGCCCTGCTCGACCAGCTGGCGGCGGTGAGCGCGCGCTTCGCCGATCGCGAGCAGGTTCCGGTGCCGCCGGGCTGGGGTGGCTATCTCATCGCGCCGGAGGTTGTCGAGTTTTGGCAGGGACGGGAAAACCGGTTGCACAACCGCATCCGGGTCAGCGGCGATCACGTCGAGCGACTTCAGCCGTAGTGCGCTGCGCAGGTGTGCGCGGAGCGATTCGTACTCACAACGCGCGCAAGGCTCACCCCACCGATTGGTGGCGTGACCAGCGGACTCGACCCCGCGCAGGCGCCTCGTCGCCATAACGACTACCTTCAGCAGTAAGCATCCAAGTCAGGGCAGCGATATCAGCCAGAGCGCAAAGGGGTTCTCGTGGCCGACACCGACGACACCGCCACTCTGAAGTACCCGGGCGGTGAGACCGACCTGGAAATCGTCAGCGCCACCGAAGGCGCTGACGGCTTCGCGCTGGGCTCGCTGTTGTCCAAGACCGGCTACACCATGTTCGACAACGGCTTCGTCAACACCGCGGCGTGCAAGAGCGCCATCACCTACATCGACGGCGACGCCGGAATCCTGCGTTACCGCGGCTACCCGATCGAGCAACTGGCCGAGAAGTCGACTTTCATCGAGGTGAGCTACCTCTTGATCTACGGTGAGCTGCCCAGCAAGGAGCAGCTGGCCGAGTTCACCAAGCGGATTCAGTTGCACACGATGCTGCACGAGGACCTGAAGCGGTTTTTCGACGGTTTTCCGCGCAACGCCCACCCGATGCCGGTGTTGTCCAGCGCGGTCAACGCGCTCTCGGCCTACTACCCGGACTCCCTGGATCCGACGGACACCCGGCAGGTCGAGCTGTCCACGATCCGGCTGTTGGCCAAGCTGCCTACCATCGCCGCCTACGCATACAAGAAGTCGGTCGGTCAGCCGTTCCTCTACCCGGACAACTCGCTGACCCTGGTGGAGAACTTCCTGCGCATGACGTTCGGGCTGCCCGCGGAGCCCTACCAGGCGGACCCCGAGATCATCCGGGCGCTCGACATGCTGCTCATCCTGCACGCCGATCACGAACAGAACTGCTCGACCTCGACGGTGCGGCTGGTGGGGTCGTCACAAGCCAATCTGTTCACCTCCGTCTCCGGTGGCATCAACGCGCTGTGGGGGCCGCTGCACGGCGGCGCGAACCAGGCGGTCCTCGAGATGCTCGAGCAGATCCGCGAAAGCGACGACAACGTCGGTGAATTCGTCCGCAAGGTGAAGAACCGCGAGGCCGGCGTCAAGCTGATGGGCTTCGGCCACCGCGTCTACAAGAACTACGACCCACGGGCCCGCATCGTCAAGGAACAGGCCGACAAGATTCTGGCCAAGCTCGGCGGCGACGACGACCTGCTCAGCATCGCCAAGGAGCTCGAAGAGGCGGCGCTGACCGACGACTACTTCATCGAGCGCAAGCTGTACCCCAACGTCGACTTCTACACCGGCCTGATTTACCGCGCCCTCGGGTTCCCGACCCGGATGTTCACCGTGTTGTTTGCGTTGGGCCGGATGCCCGGTTGGATCGCGCACTGGCGTGAGATGCATGACGAGGGCGACAGCAAGATCGGCCGTCCGCGCCAGATCTACACCGGCTACACCGAACGCGACTACGCGACGATCGACGCGCGGTAGCTTAGCCCGACGCGAGCACCGCCATCGCGGCGTTGTGCCCGCCGATGCCCGACACCGCCCCGCCCCGGCGAGCACCTGAGCCGCACAACATGATTCGTTCATGAGCGGTGGCCACGCCCCATCGCCGCGCCGGGGTGTCCAACGGATCGTCATCGTCGGCGAACGGCCAGCACAAACCTCCGTGGAAAATGTTTCCCGCGGTCATACCCAGTGTGCGGTGCAAGTCCAGCGTGGTCGTCGTCTCGATGCAGGGCCGGCCGTGCGCGTCGCTCATCAGCACGTCCTGAATCGGTTCGGCTAGAACGGAATTCAACGACTCCAGCACGGCGTCGGTCAGTCGGTCGCGCAGGGCTCCGGAGTAGCTGCCGTCGAAAAGCGAGTGCGGGGTGTGCACGCCGAACACCGTCATCGTGTGGGCGCCCGAGTCTCGTAGGTCGGCCGACAGGATGCTCGGGTCGGCCAGCGAGTGGCAATAGGCCTCGCAGGGCAACGGATTCGGAATCTGCCCGGCCGCCGCGCTCGCATACGCCGCGTCCAGCTGGGTCCAGGTTTCGTTGGTATGGAAGGTCCCGGCGAATGCGTGCTCGGGTTTCACACTCTGGTCGTGCAGCCGGGGCAGCCGCCGCAACACCATGTTGACCTTGACCTGCGCGCCCTGGGCCGGGGTCGCCGGTCGTTCGCCGAGGAGGCGGGCCAGGACCGTCGGTGTGACGCCGGAGAGAATGAACCGGGCCTGGGCCCGGTGCTCTTGCCCGCCAATGCGAT
Organism: Mycobacterium sp.; assembly: GCF_025933915.1. Classification (GTDB taxonomy): domain Bacteria; phylum Actinomycetota; class Actinomycetes; order Mycobacteriales; family Mycobacteriaceae; genus Mycobacterium. The sequence continues at coordinate 1,089 of NZ_JAICZA010000105.1, read as the reverse complement.
AGCGCACGTCGCCGCTCGGGTCGACGGCGTAAACCTCGGCGCCGGTGAGTATTTCGGCGCCATGGCCGGCGGCCGCCGTAGCCAGGGCGGTGGTCAGCGCGCCCATCCCGCCGATCGGGACGTCCCAGTCGCCGGTAGCACCGCCGAGCACGTGATACAAGAAGCAGACGTTCTGGGTCAACGACGGGTCGTCGAGGCGGGCGAACGTGCCGATGAGCGCGTCGGTGGCGATCACCCCGCGCACCAGGTCGTTGCCCACCGCCGCGGCGATGTCCCCGCCGATCGGTTCCTCGATCATGGCCCGCCATGCGGCGGCCGCGCGGTGATCGCCACGCGCCACGACGTGGCGGCGGGCCTCCTCGCGGCTGCGCAGCGGCTCGAGCAGCGTCGGCCACAGCCGTTCGGTCACCAGCCGGCAGCGTTGGTAGAACGCGGCGAAGCCGCGCGCATCGTCGGCGGCGCCGACGGTGGCGAAGGTCGCGCCGTCCGGCCCGATCAGCAGCCCACTGCGGCCACCGGTGGCGGGGTCGGGCGTGTACGACGAAAACGGCCGCCGGGCCAGCCGCACACGCGCGCCCAGGTCGTCGACGATGCGGGGCGGCAGCAAGCTGACCAGGTATGAGTAGCGCGATATTCGGACCCCGACACCGTCGAAGGCTTGCGCCGAGACGGCCGCCCCGCCGACCTGTTCCAGCCGTTCGAGCAGGCGCACCCGCAGTCCCGCCCGGGCCAGGTAGCCCGCCGCGACGAGGCCGTTGTGTCCGCCGCCCAGGACTACGACGTCGAAGGCGTCTGCCGCATGGTCGCTCAGCTCAGGTAGCCCTCGACCTCGTCGGGCGGGCGCACCTCCGCGTCGTGCGGGTCACCGCCGCTCTCGCGGAGCGCCCGGCGCTGCCGCAGCAGGTCCCAGCACTGGTCGAGTTCGATCTCCATGCGCCGAAGGCGATCATGTTCCTCCGACGTGTCGATGTCGCCGCGCTGCAGCTGGGCCCGCAGCTCCTTTTCCTCGGCGACCAGCTCGCGGATGTGTGCCAGGGTGTCGTTGTCGGTCGGTTTGCTGCCGTTGGCCATCGCTCCAGTCTGCCCGAC
>NZ_JAICZA010000283.1 GCF_025933915.1 Mycobacterium sp. | reverse complement strand
TTCGTGCGCCGTCGAACGGTGTTGAAGTTGCCGCTGCTAGTGGCAGGAGGCATCGCCTTGGCCCACACACCACACGCGTCCGCGCAGCCGCCACGCACGTCGCCGCAGGCAAGCCGCTGGTCACCCGAGCGCGCCAACCGCTGGTATCAAGCGCAGGGTTGGCCGGTGGGCGCGAACTACATCACGTCCAACGCCATCAACCAGCTGGAGATGTTCCAGCCCGAAACCTTCGACCCCCGGCGCATCGATACCGAATTGGGTTGGGCCCGCGCCAACGGGTTCAACGCGGTGCGGGTTTTCCTTCACGATCTGCTCTGGGCGCAGGATCACCGAGGGTTCCAGGGCCGTCTCGCGCGGTTCGTCGACATCGCTGCCCGCCACGGCGTCAAACCGCTGTTCGTCTTGTTCGATTCGTGTTGGGATCCGTTCCCCCGACCGGGTCCGCAGCGCGACCCCCGGCCCGGCATCCACAACTCGGGCTGGGTGCAGAGCCCGGGTGCCGCGCGCCTCGACGACCGCGGCTACGTCCGCACCCTACGCGCCTACGTCACCGGGGTCCTGACGCAATTCCGCAATGACGACCGCGTTTTGGGCTGGGACCTGTGGAACGAGCCGGACAACCCCGCGGACACCTACGCGTCGGTCGAGCGGAAGGACAAGCTCGACCTGGTCGCCGACCTGCTCCCCCAGGTATTCGAGTGGGCGCGCCTGGTCGATCCCCGCCAGCCGCTGACGAGCGGGGTGTGGGACGGTGAGTGGGCCGACCCGGCGCGCCGCAGCGTCATCAGCGGCATTCAGCTCGACAACTCCGACGTCATCAGCTTTCACTCCTACGGCGAACCGGCGGCGTTCGAGAGGCGCATCGGCGAGCTCGTCCCGCTGGGGCGCCCGATCCTGTGCACCGAGTACATGGCCCGGCCGCTGGGCAGCACGGTGCAAAGCATCCTGCCCATCGCAAAGCGTGCCAACGTCGGCGCGTTCAACTGGGGATTGGTCGCCGGGAAAACTCAGACGTACTTTCCCTGGGACTCCTGGGACCATCCGAACCCGGATCCGGCGATGCCGCAGGAATGGTTTCACGACCTGCTCGGCCCCGACGGACGGCCGTTCCGGGACACCGAGATTCAAACGATCCTCGAATTGACCGACCTGGCGATGCATCTGCGGCCGCCACCGGCCCGCTGACGGGGACGCGTCAGCGGCACCGATTCTGGAAGTCGGTCAACGGCTGGCGAATGCCCTCGAGGTCGGCGTGGGTCTGCGGGTTGGCATCCATGTACTGCTTCAACTGGTCACGCATGTCGCTGCGTGGCTGACCCTTCAAGCTGGTGAAGTAATCGTTGACGTCCGGGTGGGTGAACAGGTAGGCCGACGTGGCCGCGGCGACGCCGGCCGAAACCTGGGCCAGATCGGCCGCCGTGCAATTGGGTAGCGCCGCGGGCGCCGGCTGCGGATCGTCCATCGGCAGGTCCGCGGCAGCCGAACCGGCCGCCGCGAAAAGCATTGTCACACTGGCCGCGCAGGCTGCCATTCCACCGGCAACGGCTCGGGCTGCCGGGCGAACAAAACACACCATGGAAACGCTCCTTCGTCGACCGTCCGTGAGGCGAGCGGGTATTCGTACCGCAAACCATAAGGGGTTTCGGCTCGGCGCATACGCGAATCAGGCGGCAAAGAATCGCGGGGCCACGGTAGGGTCGGGCGGTGGCGGAAGTCCTTCAGACCCAGGTTTGTGTTGCCGGTGGGGGCCCCGCCGGCTTGGTTCACGCGCTCTTGCTCGCCCGCGCCGGGGTTCGGGTTGTGGTCTTGGAGAAGCACAATGACTTTCTGCGTGACTTCCGCGGCGATACCGTGCATCCGAGCACCCTGCGGATCATGGACGAGCTTGGGTTGGTCGATGAGCTGCTGCGCCTGCCGCACACCAAAGTCGACCGTGTCGCTTTGGACGCCGACGGGTCCATTCGCACCTTGGGCACGTTTGGAGTGCTCAAACGGCTGGGTTTCAAACAGCCGTATATCGCGTTGATGCCGCAGTGGGACTTCCTCGACTTCCTCGCCGAAAAGGCTTCTGCGTACCCGGAATTCACGCTGATCCGCAACGCCGAGGTCAAAGACCTGATCTTTGACGGCGATCGGGTGATCGGGGCGCGCACGCCCGAACTCGAGGTGCGCGCCGACCGGGTGGTCGGCGCGGACGGGCGCAAGTCGGCGGTGCGGAACGCCGCCGGGCTCGAGGTCGCCCGGGCGCACTCGCCGATCGACGTGCTGTGGTTTCGGCTGAACTGGCGCCCCGGCGATCCGCAGGAGCTCTACGGGGTGGCCCGTAAGGGCCTCATGATGGCCCTGATCTATCGGGGCGACTATTGGCAGATCGCGTATCTGGTGCCCAAGGGGTCAAACCCCCGCGACGGATCGCTGGAGGCGTTCAAAGAGCGGATCGTGTCGGCGCGACCGCAGCTGCGCGAACACGTCGACGACCTTCGTTCCTGGGACGAGACCAGTGAGCTCGACGTGCGGGTGGACCGGCTCAAAACGTGGTGGCGTAGCGGCGTGCTCTGCATCGGCGATGCGGCCCATGCCATGTCACCGATCGGCGGTGTCGGGATCAACCTCGCCGTCGCCGACGCGGTGGCGGCGGCCAACATCCTGGCCGCCCCCCTGCGCGAGGGCCACCTGCGCGACACCGACCTCGCCAAGGTGCAGCGCAGGCGAGAGCTGCCCACCCGGCTCATCCAGGCTATTCAGGTGGTCGCCCAGGACAGGGTGGTCGCGCCCAACTTGAACGGTGACCTGTCACCCATCGCGATACCCGCGATCGTGGGTCGGGGCCCGCTGCAATTCATCCCGCCGATCGCATTCGGACGAGGCCTTCGCCCCGAACACGTACGCACTCCAGACGTGCACACGGCCTAAG
>NZ_JAICZA010000270.1 GCF_025933915.1 Mycobacterium sp. | reverse complement strand
ATCGCCCACTTCGTCGGCGTGAATGTCAGGAGCAACAGGCCGATGGCGGTGGTGCCGATCAGCCGCCAGGCCGGGCCGCTGGCCAGCCCGGGCACGTGGCCGCGGCGCAGCAGGATGACCAGCATCCCGAACAGGCACAGCAACAGCACCAGCACCGCGAACCGCCGCGTCATGGACCCGTCGGCGTTGGATTCCACCGTCAGGAAGTAATAGCGCAGCCAGTCCTGATACCAGGCGATCGTCGGCCCAACCTTGTATTTGATGCGGGCGGACTCGAGCACCGTGGCCAGTGTCTGGCTGCGGAACACCACCACCAGGATCAGCGACAGCGACGCCGCCAGCACCGCCAGCGGTGCGAGCAGTCCGTCGCTCACCCGGCGGCGCCGGATGGTCTGGGCGACGGCCCGCGCCCCGGTCAGCAGCGCGGCGACGGCGATCAGACCCTGCGGCGCCAGGGTCGCGGTCAGCAGCGCCACGATGACGGCGGCCGCCGCCGGGGCCAACCGCCGCAGGGCGATGCCGCGTTCCACCAGCAGCCAGGTGACCAGAACCCCGAGGGCGATCAGCGGTTCGGGCCGCAGCCCGTTGTTGAACGGCAGCCACGCCGCGACGAACACCGCGCCCGCGGTGAAGACCGCGACCCGGTTGGCCGCGAGGCCGCCGCGGCCCGGTCCCAGCCGGCGCAGCACCCAGTGGCTGATGATCAGCCAGCACCCGATTCCGGCGAGCGTGGCGGGTAGCCGCATCCACACGCCGGCCGTGCTCACCGAGGCCAGCTTGGACAGCACCGCCAGATACCAGTCGAAGGGGGCGTCGGTGGCGCCGAAGTAACGGTAGTAGTTGGCGACGTAGCCGGCGTCGGGGGCGACGCGGGCGATGGTCAGGTTGTAGCCGTCATCCGACGTGGTGGCGCCAATGACGTGCCACAGCAACAGGGTTGCGATCACCCCGGCGTCGGCGATCCACGTCGCGATGCCGACGCGCCGCCAGTTGGCCAGGTGCGTGTGGGGGCGGTATCTGGAGAGCCAGGCGATCGGGGAGCGCCAGTTGAGCCGCGTGCTGCCGCCCCGGCTGCGGCGGTCCAGCACCGCGAGCGCAATGATGGCGGCCAGCACGGCCAGCGCGCCGAGGACCATCACGATTTCCTTGATGGCGGTGGGCGCGGTGATGAATCGGGTGTCGATGTCGACGCGGGCCGACAGCCCCGGGCCCGCGGGCACTTTCAAATCGGTGAAGATGCCGCCGACCTGAGGCTTCTTCTCGGCCGGCAGGACGCCCGAGGCGCCGGGTATGCCGGCGAACTCGGCGCCGGCCGTCCCGGTGTCGGCCCACGCGTGCAGCACGCTGCAGGCGCCGGCGGCGACGGCGGAGCGCTGCGCCACCGCCGCGACGGTGTCGCGGAAGGCTACGACGACCACGTCCTTGTTGGCCCGCACGAACAGCCCATTCTTCCCGGCGTCCATGCCGCCGGGCGGCAATGTCGAGACCACCAAACCCCCGTTGGCGGGCAGGGTGGCGATGTCCGGGCAGGGAATGGAGATGTCCAGCGCCCGCGGCGCCCCCGACACCAGGGGCGCGGTGATCTGGCCGACGTGCCCGTCGGGACCCGCCGTCGTGCCCTGCGGCCACAGGATCGTCGCCGTGGTCTGCTTCACCGGAAGCAACGGGACGGACAGGCACAGCAGCAGGCCCACGACTCCCGCGATGGCGGCCACCGATCGTGGGATCCGCTGCGATCGATCATTACCGTCGTGGGGCACGAGGCTCGATCGTAAGCGACGCGGCTTTGTCCCATCGGGACGCGGGGCCGCGCAGCGGGCTGGGGACGCGCTGCTATCCGCCCAGCCGGGCCGCCAGAGTGGCGTGCCCCGGACCGCCGAGATCAACGAGTGCGGCCGGGCGGCCGGTCATCGCCATGAGCAGCGCCTCGCCGGGGCCGGTCACTTCGGGCCCGTCACCATGCGTCCAATCGAGGTCGGTGGCGCGCAGGCGCAGACCCCTGATCCGTCGTCCCGCGCCGAGCCTGGGGTTGCCCGGCACCAGGGCGAGGACCCGCACGAGGCGGTCGGGCGGCACCTCGCGCGGGCGGTCAAGGGCGCGGCGGATGTCCTGATGGTGGATCGTGCCGTCGACGAGCGCGATCATTCCCCCGAAACCTGCTGTCAATCCGCGTGGTTGGAGATGACCGCGCAGGAACGCCAAAAGCTCTTGCGGGGTCAGCTTCGCGAATTCATCGACGCCCACCTGGTTGGCCCGCACCACCCAGCCCTTCGCAAAACGCTTCAGCAGCCCTAGAGTGCCGAGCTCTTCGTAGCTGATCAGATGCGCGACAACGTCTTTCACGCTCCACCGTGTGCACAGGCTGGGCGCCTCCCAGTCCTGCGGCTCACACGTGGCCAGGAAGTCGGCCAGGTCAGCCCGTTCCGCGCGGGCCATGGGCATCAGGTCGGCGGTCATCGCGGGTCACCGCCGCTCAACAGGTCCACGTAACGGCCGAGGTAAAGCGGCCAGCCGGCGTCGCCGTCGACCCCGTCGGCGACCGATTGCCACCCCGGCCCGTGGCGGTCGAGATGGCGATGTTCCAGGTCCACGCGGGTGCGTTCGCCGTCCTGGGCGGTGAAGCGGACGTCGACTTCGCTGGCCTTGGTCGCGTCGGTCTCGAGTTGCCATGTCGGGCCGATGTCCCAGCTGAACACCACGCGATGCGGGGGCTCGTAGACAAGGATGCGCGCCCATCGGCACACGCTGCCGTCGACGCCGCGGTCGTAGATGTGGCCGCCGACGCGGGGCTCGAACACGGTCTCGGCGATGGCGACCGCCAACAGGTTGTGTTCGCGCGGCTTGAAAGCGCCGAACCGCTCGGTGAAGACGGCGAACGCGCGCTCGATGGGGGCGTTGACGACGACGTGGTGGGTGACGCTGGGAGTCGGCTGCGGTGTCATGTCGGTCCTTCGTTGATCTCGGCTTCGCTTTCGTCCAAGGCCTGCGCATAGCCGGCGAGCGCTTGTGTCCAGAACCGGTCGAGATCGGCGCGTAGCGCCTCGAGGCCCGTGGGGTCGAGCTGATAGACGCGGCGGGTCCCCGCGGCGCGGTCGCGCACCAGCCCGGCGCACTTGAGGACCTTGAGGTGTTGGGACACCGCCGGTCTGCTGACCGGGAGGTCGCGGGCCAACTCGCCGACGGCCGACGGGCCGTGCGCGAGGCGTTCCACGATGGCGCGCCGCGTCCCGTCCGCCAACGCCAGCCACACGTCACCGCTCTGGTAAGTGACCACGAACGGTAAGCATAGACTTACCGATAGCGCGGCTCAAGGGCTGCGCCGCCGGAAGCGAGGCTGAACCTCTAGGTCTTGCGCAGCGGCGCCGGGTTCCACAGACCGCTGCGCGTCGCCGTCCCCAGGAGTAGGTCGGCCGGTTGCGCGTCGGGGTAATACGGCGTCAACCGTT
>NZ_JAICZA010000271.1 GCF_025933915.1 Mycobacterium sp. | reverse complement strand
GCCGCCGAGATCTGACCGGTGCCGCCCCGGGCGGTGATCGCATCGCCCATCTCGTCGGCGCGGCGCAGTGTGACGGTGATGACCGCGACGACCACGTCGATCACATCTACCGCCCGTCGCCTCGCACGGGCCCTGCGGGTCCGCGGTGTGTGTTTTGGCCGCAACCGGCGAGCGGCTTGGAGCACCCGGAATTCATCGATCAGCATCGGGAAGGTGCGCAGTGCGAGCGCCAAGGCGACCGACCAGTCGTCGATCGGGATCCGCAATAGTCGCAGTCGGCGACCCAATGCGGCCACCGCGGGCGCGATTTCGGCGACATTGGTGGTCCACGACACCATCGCGCCGAGGCCGAGCAACACGACCGACATCGCGGTGACGCGCAGGAAGTCCAACAGGCCGCCGAGGCCGATGGAGGCGGTACCCACATGGATCACCGGACTCCCGCCGGCCAATGTCGTAGTGATACCGACGATGGCCAGCAGGATCCATAGCCAGCGCGGTACCGACGGCAGCACGCCTCGGGGAATATGTGCTACCCCCACTCCCGCCAGCACCAGCGCGGCCGCCAGTCCGATCGCCACCCATCCTGGGTACAACGCCAACAACACCGAAATGCCAAAAACGGCAATCAGTTTGGTGCCGGCCCACAACTCGTGCACGGCGGATCGCCCGGGCACCGGGCGCAGCAGCACAATGGGGCGAGGTGGGCGGCGGGTCGGGCGTTTCGCCGGCGAGGTCGCAGTCACACTATCCTCCCGGGCTGCTGCCAACGCCGGTTCCAGCAGACCGTCGCGCAGGTGCACGATGCGCGGGCACAGCTCTTCCAGCCCGGCGAAGTCATGCGAAATGACCACCACGGTCAGGCCCGTGTCCCGGCGCCGGTCCGCGAGCAGCTGAACAAGGCCGCGCTGGCTGGCGGCGTCCAGCCCCGCCAGCGGCTCGTCGAGGATCAATACCCGTGGCGACCGCGCCAGCAACCCGGCCAGGACCACGCGGCGCATCTGGCCGCCGCTGAGCTGGTCGATGCGCCGCTTCGCCAGCGCGGCATCCAAGCCGACGACCGCCAGCGCCGCGGTCACCCGGGTGTGATCGTCAGGCGAAAAGCCACCCGCAGAAGCGATTTCCAGGTCTACACGGCTGCGCATCAGTTGCAGCCGGGCTGCCTGGAACTGGATCGCGACGGCGCCGACCTGCTCGGAGACGAGATGTCCGTCAAGCAGACAGGTACCGGTGGTCGGCTTCGTCAATCCGGCCATGATCCACGCCAGCGTCGACTTTCCGGAGCCATTGCCGCCGTGGATCAGCAGCCCATCGCCCTCATGGACCGCGAAGCTCACATCGCGGAGCGCGGTGTTCGCCCAGGGGGTGCCACTGCCGTATTCGTGGCCGACTCCGACGAGTTCGAGCACCGGCGCGTGGGATTGGTCACCTACCGTGACGGTCGGCGCCGGCGCGGCCGCGATCTCGACCATAGCGGTGTTATCCAGCGAAGCGCTGAGGTTGACCGTGCGGTCGGCGCCTTCGGCCTCGTCGTTGTAGTGGGTGACGTTCACCAGGGTCGTGCCGTAACGGTCGGTCAGACCGGACAACACGGCCAGCAGTGCGTCCCGGCCCTTCTGGTCGACCATCGCGGTGACCTCGTCGGCGATGATCAGCGACGGTTCCCGCGCCAGCGCGGCGGCCACCGACAGTCGCTGCAGTTCACCGCCGGACAGGCCACCGGTGTCGCGTTCGGCGAGGCCGTCGAGGCCGACCTCACTAAGTAGCCGGTCGACGTCCGTGGTCTTGCCCGGCGGCAGCCCCCAGACCACATCGTCGGCGACCCGCGTGCCCAGCACCTGGCTTTCCGAGTGCTGCATCACGATCGCGGTGCCACCGAGCTGACCCAGCCCCACCGCTCCGGGGCGTTCAACAGTGCCCGATGTCGGTTCGCGGCCGGACAGGATCAGCATCAGCGTGGTTTTCCCCGAGCCGTTGGCGCCGGTGACCGCGACGTATTCGCCTGCCCGCACGTCCAGGCTGACCGCACGCAGCGCGTCATGGTCGGCGTGCGGGTAGCGGAAGCGCACCTCGTCCAGCCGTACCGGCACCGGTCCAATCGGCCCGCTTTCGGTCAGCGCGTCCAGCTTGTGCACATCGGGAATGCCGCGGAGCCGCTGCAGCACCCGCGACAGCGCCCACCAACCGATCACCGAAGCGACCGTCATCGCGACGGCGGCGTATCCGAGGACGAGCCACTGCCAGTAGTTCAACGCTTCGGCGAAGAACCGCTTGAACTCCTGCGCGAGCGCCTGCAGGTGCGGCACCCGCGCCACGATCGCCGCGACTCCGTCCGCGGTGGCGGTGATCGCGCCGAACACCAGCTGCCGCAACCGCACCAGGACGGTCAGCGCGATGACCACCGCGGCACCGACCACGACACCGGCGACAAAGGACACGGCGATCACGGTCGGCGTGCCGCGGTTGCGGCGTTTCACGATTCCAGCCAGCCCGCCGACATAGGCGCAGAGCAGGACCGTCATGAAACCGCTCAAGCCGACCACCAGGAAGCCGATGACACCGGCGGCGACTGTCGCGGCGATCAAAACGCGGATTTGGTAGCGATAGGCGAGCAGACCCATCGGCACCGCGCCCAGCAACCCTAGCCCCCCTGCGTGCGGCAGGGCGACCGCAATGATCGCGATCGCCGCGCACAGGGCGCCCATCACCGATGCCTGCGCCATCTCGCCGGGTCGTAGCGATCCACCCCGCACTTTCGGCACCGCCGCGCCTGGCCCCCTCACGACACGATTATGCCCGTGGCGGCGACGCCCTCTCTTATCAGATTTTCAGGTAGCCCTGTCGCGGGAATCAGCGCTGCGGCAACGGGCGGGAACGCACCAGCGTCGGCCACCAGAACCACGGCCCGAGGATGCGCAGGATGCACGGCACGACAAACGAACGCACGATCAGCGTGTCGAGCAGCAGTCCGATGCACACGGTGGAACCCACCTGACCGATGGTGCGCAGATCGCTGGTGAGCATGGCCAGCATGGTGAACGCGAACACCAAACCCGCGGACGTCACGACCCCACCCGTGCTACCGAGCGCCCGGATGAGGCCGGTGTGCAACCCGGCGTGCAGCTCCTCCTTGACACGCACGATCAACAGGAGGTTGTAGTCCGAACCCACCGCCACCAGGATGATGAACGTCAGCGGCAACACCAACCAGTGCAGGGGCAGGCCGATCAGGTGCTGCCAGACCAGGATGGAAAGCCCGAATGCCCCGGCATACGAGAAGGCCACCGTGCCGGGAATCACCAAGGCGGCCATCAGACTTCGGGTCAGGAACAGCATGATCAGGAAGATTAGCACGAAGGCGGCGATCGCCACGATGAGCAGATCGGATGCCGCGTATTCCTTGATGTCCTGGTCGTTCGACCCCGAGCCACCGATATAGACCCT
>NZ_JAICZA010000219.1 GCF_025933915.1 Mycobacterium sp. | reverse complement strand
TCCCGCCCGCGTCAGATGATCCACGGCGAGCGCCTCGCCCATCGCTCCCAGCTGGATCCGGGTCATCGTCGTTTCTGTCGTCATGCGAGCCACCGTGCCCGGCGGTCCCGACGGGGCGGGCCACCGCCGTCGCCTGCACCCGCCGCACCGGCCGGTTATCCCCAGTGCGGCATCCATCCACAGCCGACGGCGCGGCGCCCGAAGCCGCCATCGGACTACGTGATGCGGTCGGCCCTGGTGTAGATGTTCATCGAGTCCTCCCGCAAGAACGCCACCAGGGTGAGACCGGACTCCTCGGCCAGCGACACGGCCAGCGACGACGGCGCGGACACGGCGGCCAGCACCGGAATCCCCGCCATCACGGCCTTCTGGGTCAGCTCAAAGGATGCCCGTCCGCTGACCAGCAACACCGAGGCTTCCAGCGGTAACCGCTGATGCTCCAATGCCCAGCCGATCACCTTGTCGACCGCGTTGTGCCTGCCGACGTCCTCGCGCACCACCAGCATCTGACCGTCGACCTCGAACAGCGCCGCCGCGTGCAGTCCCCCGGTGCTGTCGAAAACCTTTTGCGAGGAACGAAGTTGGTCGGGCATCGCCTGCAGCGCGCTCGCCGCGACGGTGGCGGGATCGGCGCCCGGGGTGAACCGGCTGATCAACCGCACCGCATCCAGCGAAGCCTTGCCACACACTCCGCACGACGAGGTGGTGTAGAAATTGCGGGTGACATCGAGGTCGGGTGGGGGAATGCCCGGCGCCAGCGTCACGTCCAGAACGTTGTAACTGTTCACGCCGTCATCGTCGCGGCCCGCGCAGTAGCGGATGCTGTGCACATCGTCGCGGCCGCCGATGACCCCTTCGGTGAGCAAAAAGCCTTGGGCGAGTTCGATATCCGATCCCGGCGTGCGCATCGTCACGGTGACCGCCGCGCCGTCGACCCGGATCTCCAACGGCTCCTCGACGACCAGGGTTTCCGACCGGGTGATCGCCTTCTCGGCCCGCAGATGCGTCACCCGCCGACGCGCCGTTACGTGCCCCACTACGCGATTTCATCGCCGGCGACGGGCGACGCGGCCGCGGCCGGCTCAACCCGGATTATGACGGCTTTCGACACCGGGGTGTTCGATTTTGCTGCCGTGTGATCCAGTGGGACGAGCGAGTTTGTCTCCGGATAGTAGGCTGCGGCATTGCCGACCGGAGTGGAATACGCCACCACCAGAAAGTCTTTCGCGCGCCGCTCCTGAAGGTGTCCGTCGGCGCCCGTCCACTCCGACACCAAGTCGACCCGGCCGCCCGCAATCAGGCCCAGGGCTTCGATGTCGGCGGGGTTGATGAACACCACGCGACGCCCGCCCTTCACGCCGCGATAACGGTCATCGAGGCCGTAGATCGTGGTGTTGTACTGGTCGTGGCTGCGCAATGTCTGCAGCACCAGCCGGCCGGGAGGAACCGGCACCCACTGCAATGGGTTGATGGCGAAGTTGGCTCGCCCTGTGCTGGTGTGGAATTCGCGTGTGTCACGTGGCGGATGGGGAAGCTGGAACCCGTCTGGCTGACGCACCTTGCGGTTGTAATCGGCGCAGCCGGGGACCACCGCGGCGATCGCATCGCGAATGGTGTCGTAGTCGGCCGCGAATTTTTCCCACGGAACCGGGTGCGCCGCACCAAGAATCGTACGCGCCAGCTGGCAGACGATTTCCACCTCGCTGCGCACCTGGTCGCTCGGCGGGCGCAGGCTGCCGCGTGACAAATGCACCATTGACATCGAATCCTCAACCGAGACAACCTGTTTCCTCCCACCACGAATGTCACGGTCGGTGCGCCCGAGTGTCGGCAGGATCAGCGCGGAGTTCCCGTGCACGAGGTGGCTGCGGTTGAGTTTGGTCGAGATCTGCACGGTCAGAGCGCAATTGCGCAAGGCAGCCTCGGTGACGACCGTATCGGGGGTCGCTGACGCGAAGTTGCCACCCATACCCACGAACACCTTCGCCCGTCCGTCGCGCATCGCCCGGATCGCGGCCACGGTGTCATACCCGTGCTTGCGGGGAGTGGTGATGCCAAACCGGCTATCCAACGCGGCCAGAAACTCCTCCGGCATCTGCTCCCAGATGCCCATCGTGCGGTCGCCCTGCACGTTGGAATGCCCACGGACGGGGCAGACTCCCGCGCCCGGCTTGCCGATCATGCCGCGCAGCAGCAGCACATTGGTGATCTCGCCGATGGTGGCGACGGCGTGGGTGTGCTGGGTCAGGCCCATCGCCCAGCACACCACCGTCCGCCGCGACGCGCTCAGCATGGCGGCGACGCGTTCGAGCTGCTGCCGTTCGATGCCGGTGGCGGCGAACACGTCGTCGAGGTCGATGCCGGCGGTGCGGCGCCGGTACTCGTCGAACCCGGCGCAATGCGCCTCGACGAATGCGGTGTCGATGACGGTTCCCGGGGCCCGATCGTCGGCCTCCAGCAGCAGTCTGCCCAGCCCGGCGAACAGCGCCATGTCACCGCCGAGACGGATCTGCACGAATTCGTCGGCGACCGGGATGCCCTTCCCGACGACGCCGTGCACCTTCTGCGGGTCCTTGAAACGGATCAACCCGGCCTCGGGCAGCGGGTTCACCGCAATGATCTTGGCGCCGTTGGCTTTTGCCTTCTCCAAGACCGACAGCATCCGCGGGTGGTTGGTGCCCGGGTTTTGCCCGGCGATCACGATCAGGTCGGCAAGCTCGACGTCCTCGACGGTGACCGAACCCTTTCCGATTCCGATCGACTCGGTGAGCGCCGAGCCCGTGGACTCGTGACACATGTTGGAGCAGTCCGGGAGGTTGTTGGTGCCGAAGCACCGAACCAACAGCTGGTAGCAGAAAGCGGCCTCGTTGCTGGTGCGGCCCGAGGTGTAGAACACGGCCTCATCGGGGCTGCCCAGGCCGCCCAGCTCCTCGGCGATCAACCGATAGGCGGCGTCCCAGCCGATCGGGCGGTAATGGTCGTCGCCGGGGCGCAACACCATGGGATGGGCGAGCCTGCCCTGCTGGGACAGCCAATACTCGGGCTTTGCCGACAGCTCAGCGATCGAGTGCCGGGCGAAGAATTCCGGTGTGACGGTACGTTTGGTGGCCTCCTCGGCGACGGCCTTGGCGCCGTTCTCGCAGAACTCGGCCACCTTTCGCCCACCGTGCTCCTCGGGCCACGCGCAGCCCGGGCAGTCGAAACCGTTGCGCTGGTTGAGCCGCGCCAGCGCCGCCGCGGTGCGCAGCGCGCCCATCTGCTCGAACCCCCGCTGCAGCGAGACCATCACCGCCCGAACACCCGCCGCCTCGCGCTTACGCGGCGTGACGGTGACCGCGTGTTCGTCGTAATCGGCAGCAGCAGGCCCGGACACGGCCCAACGGTGAGACCTCACCGCATCAAATTACCGCGTTGCGGGCCGGCGGCGCGCACGCCGCCTCAGACCACCTCAGACCGCACTAGCCAGCGCGGTCAACGCCTGCGCCGAGGAGTGGACGGGTCGCCAGCCCAGTTGGGTCTTGGCCTTGGTGGTGTCCATAACCATCGACGTGCGCGCGGTGTGCAGCCATTCCAGCATGGACGGCACCCGCGGCACCCGCGAAATGGCCGCCGAGGCCGCCGAGGCCGCGACGGCCGGAACCCGTACCGGGCGCCCACCCAGCGCCTTGGCCACGTCGGCCACCGACACGACGCCGTCACCGGCGATGTTGTAGGCCCCCGGCTGCGCCGGGGCGGTCGCCGCCAGCGCGATCGCGGACGCGACATCGTCGTGGTGAACCAGTTGCAGCGGGAAGCCCGGGTCCGGGACCACCGGCTTCAGCATCGGAACGGCCCTGAGTGCCTTGACAATCGCGCGCACGGGGCCGGGCAGCTGATTCCACGGCATGGCGTCGGCCAGGGCGGTGGCGTTGGGCCCGGCGACCACACACGGCCGCAAGACGAACACCTCCAGCGGCGAATCCTGGGTGATGTCGACGAGCATCGACTCGCATGCGGCTTTCTGCGCGGAGTAGTAGTGCTCGGCGGACCCCCGCGCCGGCACGTCCTCGGTCAGCGGGACGGGGTTGTCGGAGTGGTAGCCGTAGGCCGCCACCGACGAGGTGTACACCAGGCGCCGCGGCTGCTCGGCGGCCACCGTCGCTTCGAAGACGTTGCGGGTGCCGTGCAGGTTGACGCGGGCGCTCTCGTCGCGCGAACCCATGATGATGAAGGCCAGATGGACCACCACGTCGGCCTGTGCGACCAGGGCATCGACGGCCTCGCGGTCCACAATGTCGCCCTGCTGATAGGTGGTCTTCACCCAGCCACGGGACGACGGGTCAAACGGCCGGCGAGCCATCCCGATGACGGCGTCGACGGCCGGTTCGCGCTCCAGCGCCGTCACCGCGGAGATACCGATCTCCCCGGTGGGTCCGGTCACCGCGACGGTCACACCCATTTAGACGTCCTTCCCTCCCCCGGTCGGCCGAAACTGTGCAGCCGGACCAAACCGCGTGCAAGGGTGGGGTCGGCGGCCGATAATCTACGGCGATCGACCGGCCACACCGCCGACACCGCAGGAATCGAGGCAACAGCATGGCGGACGACCCGAAAGCCGGCGCGGACGCGCTTTCGACGGGTGGAGAGAAAGCCGACCCCGCGACGGTTTTCGCGGCTCTGGCCGAGATCATCTATCGGGGCTCGGAGGCCAACGAGATGTATGCCGCCATCTGCGTCGCCGCCACCCTCGCCATCCGCGGCTGCGACCACGCCAGCCTGATGGTGCGCGAGAACGAGCAATACGTCACCGTCGGAGCCAGTGACCGGCTCGCGCAGCAGGTCGACGAGCTGGAACGGCGCGCGGGCGACGGCCCGTGCATCGACGCGATCGAGGAGGAGACGCCCCAGATCGACCCGGACCTGACCACGCCGTCGCTGTGGCCCCAGCTGGCGTCGATCCTGGTCGCGGAGACTCCGGTGCGGGGCGCGATGGGATTCCGGCTCCTCGTCGACAAACGCAAAGGTGCTGCGCTCAATCTGTTCAGCGACACCCCGAACACGTTCGACGCCGAGTCCGCCGGGCAAGCGGCGGTGCTGGCCGCCTTCGCCAGCGTCGCCATCAACGCCGTCGCCAAGGGGGACGACGCCGCCAGCCTGCGGCGCGGGCTGCTGAGCAACCGCGAGATCGGCAAGGCGGTCGGCATGCTGATGACGCTGCACGACATGGGCGAGGACGAGGCGTTCGACCTGCTGCGCCGCCACTCCCAGGCGCTGAACATCAAGCTGGCCGAGGTCGCGCGCGCGGTCATCGACCAGCGCGGTCAGCTGCCCGCGCCCACGGAGACCGAGCTTCCTCCGAACGCCTGAGCGGCGGCTATTCGGGAAGCCGCAGCTCGGGCTTCTCGACCTCTTCGATGTTGACGTCCTTGAAGGTGACCACGCGCACCTGCTTGACGAACCGCGCGGGCCGGTACATGTCCCACACCCAGGCGTCCGACAACCGCAGCTCGAAGTAGACCTCGCCGTCGGCGTTGCGCGGCGTCATCTCCACGCTGTTGGCCAGGTAGAAACGCCGTTCGGTTTCCACGACGTAGCTGAACTGGCCGACGATGTCCTTGTATTCGCGGTACAGCGAGAGCTCCATCTCGGTTTCATACTTTTCGAGATCTTCTGCGCTCATCTGCCACTCATCTGCTCAGACGTCCTTCTCCCACACGATGGTCCGGGAATCCTGGTCCTATCTTTCCTCACCGATATCCGTCGCGCTGCAGCGGTGGGTCCGGTGCGCAGTCCGCCACCAGCCTGGCACCCGACCCGTTCGCGACGCGCCGCACGTTGATGAACGAATAACGATGCTCGGGGCAGGGGCCCAGCCGCGCCAGCGCCGTGCTGTGCGCCGGCGTGCTGTAGCCCTTGTGCAGGGCGAAGCCGTAACCGGGGTGATCGGAATCCATGGCGACCATCAGCCGGTCCCGGCTGACCTTGGCCAGCACGCTGGCCGCCGCGATACACGCCGCGACCGCGTCGCCACCGATGACCGGCAGCGACGGGACCGCCAAACCGGGCACCCGGAAACCGTCGCTCAGCACATAGCCGGGCCGCACGGACAGCCCGGCGACGGCGCG
>NZ_JAICZA010000213.1 GCF_025933915.1 Mycobacterium sp. | reverse complement strand
GAAACCGACGACGACGTGGATGTCGTCATCGTCACCGGTGCCGACCCGGTGTTCTGCGCGGGACTGGATCTCAAGGAGCTGGGCGGTTCCTCCGCGCTTCCGGACATCTCGCCGCGGTGGCCGGCGATGAGCAAGCCGGTGATCGGCGCGATCAACGGCGCCGCGGTAACCGGCGGTCTGGAGCTGGCGCTGTACTGCGACATCCTGGTCGCATCGGAGAACGCCCGCTTCGCCGACACGCACGCCCGGGTGGGACTGCTGCCCACCTGGGGGCTGAGCGTGCGGCTCCCGCAGAAGGTGGGCGTCGGCCTGGCCCGGCGCATGAGCATGACCGGGGATTACCTGTCGGCCGCCGACGCGCTGCGCGCCGGCCTGGTGACCGAGGTCGTACCGCACGACCAGCTGCTGGGCGCCGCCCGCCAGGTCGCGGCCTCGATCGTCGGGAACAATCAGGACGCGGTGCGGGCGCTGCTGGCGTCCTATCACCGCATCGACGACGCGCAGACCGGCGCGGGCCTGTGGCAGGAGGCGATGGCGGCCCGGCAATTCCGGACCAGCGGCGACGACATCGCCGCCAACCGCGAGGCGGTGCTGCAACGCGGGCGGGCTCAGGTGCGCTGAGGGACGGTCTCTGGCGGTCCGTTTGGGCCGGTTTCGTCCACCCAATACGATCGAGTGATGCGCGCGGTCGTCGGAATCAGCAGGGTGCTCGGCACCCTGACGCTGGCGGCATCGGCGCTCGCAATCGGCGCACCGCACGCGGCCGCGCAGCCGCCACCGCCGGGGTTTCCGAATCTCGACGGCTTCACCGCCGTCCCGGCCGACGGCTATCTCAGCACCGCGGGCGCCTCGCCGCGGATCAGCTTTTCCGCCCCGTCCGCACTGGTCTGCGACTTCTACGGCGGCCCTGCGCCCGCGCCACAACCCTCGCAGGACATCAAGTGCAAGGGAGACATGTCCGGAATGGACGACGTCCCCATCCCCGGCGGCCGCCCACGACCGGGCGACTGCATCGTGGGTTCGGTCGACTTCAAGGGCCCCGGCTACCAATTGAGCCGCATGTCCTACAGCGGATGCGACGGCAACGCGCCCGCGCTGCCGAGCGGCGCCAAATTGTTGGCGGCGGGCCAGAAGTTGACGTACCTCAACGTCACCTGCGCGGTGGGAGCCGACAACCTCCTCGCCTGCCTGGACACCACCAGCGGCGATCACGGATTCGTGGTGCAGCGCTCGGGCAGCTGGGCGTTTTAGCAACCGGTGGCCGAATAGCCGTCAGCGCGCCCAGCGACCCGAGATCGCCCGCCAGCCAACGAAGATCAGTCGCAGCACCACGAACGTGGTCAGCCCCGACCAGATTCCCGCGAGGCCCCAGTCGAACACCAGCGACAGCCAGACCAACGGCAAAAAGCCGACCAGCGCGCGGGTCACGGTGGCGGTGCGCATGAATGCCGCATCCCCCGCACCCAGCAGCACGCCATCCAGCGCGAAAACTATTCCCGCAAAGGGTAATTGAGCCACCATAAACCACCACGGGACGCTGATCGCGGCCAGCACCGAACGGTCGTCGGTGAACAGTCGGGGCAGCGCGGAAAAGCCGATCGCGAACGCCGCGGCCAACAGTCCGGCGGCCGCCGTCGAGAACACCGTCACCCGCCGGGCCACCAATTTGGCATGCGCGGCGTCACCGGCGCCCAGCGCGGCACCCACCAACGCCTGCGCCGCTATCGCCAGCGAATCCAAAACCAGCGCAAGAAAATTCCATATCTGCAGCACGACCTGATGCGCTGCCAGCGCCGAGGCGCCGAATCGGGCGGCGACCGCGCCCGCCGAGACGAAGCAGGCCTGAAAAGCCAATGTTCGCACCACCAGATCGCGGCCCATCACGAGCTGCGCCCGCAGCACGGTGCGGTCCAGCGGCAACGGCCCCCGTTCGGCCAGCAGCGCACGCCCGAACAACACCGCGGCCAACCACTGGCCGGCCACGTTGGCCACCGCCGACCCGGCCAGCCCCAAGCGCGGCAATCCCAGCCAGCCGTAGACCAACAGGGGGCACAACAGCGCCGAAAGCCCGAAGCCGACAACCACATAACGCAGCGGACGGATGGTGTCCTGCACGCCGCGCATCCATCCGTTGCCCGCCAGCGACACCAGAATGGCCGGGGCACCGAAGATCGCGATACGCAGCCACGGCAACGCCGCGCCGGCGATGTCGCCGCGCGACGCGATCGCCGACACCACCGGCACGGCGGCGGCCTGCACCGCGACCACGATCAGCGCGCCCAGACCCAGCGCCAGCCAGGTCGCCTGCACCCCTTCGGTGACCGCCCGGGCCCGGTCACCGGCCCCGAAATGGCGGGCCGAGCGGGCGGTCGTGCCATACGACAGGAATGTCAACTGGGACCCGACCACGCCGAGCACCAGCGCGCCGATGGCCAGCCCGGCCAGGCTCAGCGCGCCGAGTCGGCCGACGACCGCCGTGTCGAACAACAGATAGAGCGGTTCGGCCGCCAGCACCCCCAGCGCGGGCAGCGCCAGGCCGGCGATCTGATGGCCACCGGCGGCGGTTCGATCCCCTTCGGTCACCCGAGCGCGGTGCGCAGCGACGCCACGGCGTCGTCGATCGAGCCGGTGGTCGAATAACCGGCCGCCAGCCGGTGCCCGCCCCCGCCGAACCCGGATGCGACCGCCGCCAGGTCCACCTCGGCCTTGGCCCGCATCGACACCGACCACTGTTGCGGCGCGATCTCCTTGAAGACGGCGGCCACCTCGGCCTGCTGCGTGGTCCGCACGATGTCGACGATGCTCTCGACTTCCTCGGGGCGTGACGTGATCCAATCCTGGTTGCCGACAACCGCATACACCAGGCCCCGCCCGCCAGCCACGTCCGGCAGCAACCGGGCCGACGCCAGCACGCGCGACAGCAGCGGCAGCCACCCGAACGGATGGGTATCCATCAGGGTCCGGCTGATCGCGGCGTTGTCCACGCCAGCATCGACCAGCCGGGCGGCCAGGCGAAGGGCGCGCGCGCTGGCCCAGCGGAAAGATCCGGTATCGGTCGTCAGGCCGGCGTAAATGCAGTGCGCGACGTCGGGATCGATGGGCTTGTCCCATGCGTCGAGAAGGTCGGCGATCATCATCGTCGTCGAATCAGCCGACACGTCAACGAAATTGGCCGTGCCGAACACGTCGTTGGAGGCGTGGTGGTCGATCACCAGCACCTCGGCACCCGATACGGCCAGGTCGCTCAACGCGCCCAGTCGCTTGACGCTCGGAACATCAACGGTGACAACCAAATCGACGTCGCGGTCCATCGCATCCGGACTGACCAGCAGCCGGCAGCCCGGCAGCGATGCCAGCGATTCGGGCAGCCCCGCCGGCTCAGCGAAACTGACCTCGACCCGCTTGCCACACTTGTCCAGCACCAAACCCAGCGCCAGCCCGGCGCCGATCGTGTCGGCGTCGGGATGCACATGGGCG
Organism: Mycobacterium sp.; assembly: GCF_025933915.1. Taxonomy (GTDB): domain Bacteria; phylum Actinomycetota; class Actinomycetes; order Mycobacteriales; family Mycobacteriaceae; genus Mycobacterium. Next base: position 2,754 of record NZ_JAICZA010000213.1, on the reverse strand, counting down.
ATCACCGCGACGGTGGCGGCGTCCGACAGTAGTTCGACGGCGGCCGCCGCGTCGATGCGTGCTCCCACACCGGCCAGTTCAGTATTCGCGTTGGTCGTCGTCACCGATGCTCCCGTCGAGGCCGGGCTCCACGCCCGATCCGCCATCCCGGTATGGATCGGCCTCCCCAGCCGGCTTGGCGCCAGAACGAACCCGCGCCAGATCAGCGTCCGCGGCGCGAGCCCGCGCCAGCAACTCGTCCATCCGCTGCACGTTGTCCGATGTGGTGTCGCGGGTGAAGGTGAGGGTGGGTGTGAAACGCACGCCGGTGCCCGCCCCGACCAGGGTGCGCAGCGCGCCCTTGGCCCGCTCCAGCGCGGCCGCGGCGGCCCCGTAATCCGGCTCGTCGTCCAGCGTGCGTCCCATCACCGTGTAGAACACCGTCGCGTCGTGCAGGTCGGCGGTCACCTTCGCGTCCACGATGGTGACCCCGTCCAGCCCGGGGTCCTTGATCTCGAACTCGATCGCCGAGGCGACGATCGTGTTGATCCGCTTGGCCAGGCGGCGGGCCCGGGCCGGGTCAGCCATATCGATTCACCGCCTCCTCCTCATCGCTTCGTCCCCTCGCCGCTACGCGGTTGGGGGTACCCCACCGCATCGCGGGCGGTGGTCAGGCACGTTCCTTTTGCACCAACTCGTACGACTCGATGATGTCGCCTTCCTTGATGTCGGAATAGCCCAGCGTCATACCGCATTCGAAGCCCTCGCGGACCTCGGTCACGTCATCCTTCTCGCGCCGCAGCGAGTGGATCGTGAGGTTCTCGGTGACCACGACGTTGTCGCGCAACAGCCGGGCCTTGGCGTTGCGGCGCACCACACCGGAGCTGATCATGCAGCCGGCGATGATGCCCACCTTGGAGGACCGGAAGATCGCCCGGATCTCGGCGCGGCCCAGCTGGCTCTCCTCGTAGATCGGCTTGAGCATGCCGCGCAGGGCCTTTTCGATCTCGTCGATCGCCTGGTAGATCACCGAGTAATAGCGGATCTCCACGCCTTCGCGGTTGGCCAGCTCGGTGGCCTTGCCCTCGGCCCGCACGTTGAAGCCGATGATCACCGCATCCGAGGCCGACGCCAGGTTGACGTTGGTTTCGGTGATGCCACCGACACCGCGGTCGATGACGCGCAGCGCCACCTCGTCGTCGATCTGGATGCCCATCAGAGCCTCTTCGAGCGCCTCGACCGTACCGGCATTGTCGCCCTTGAGGATCAGGTTCAGCTGGCTGGTTTCCTTCAGCGCCGAATCCAGGTCCTCCAGGCTGATCCGCTTGCGCGTACGCGCCGCCAGCGCGTTGCGCTTGCGGGCGCTGCGCTTGTCGGCGATCTGTCGGGCGATCCGGTCCTCGTCGACGACCAGCAGGTTGTCACCGGCTCCGGGCACCGACGTGAAGCCGATGACCTGGACGGGTCGTGACGGCAGCGCCTCGTGGACGTCGTCGCCGTGCTCGTCGACCATGCGGCGGACACGCCCGTAGGCATCGCCGGCCACGATCGAGTCGCCGACGCGCAGCGTGCCGCGCTGGATCAGCACGGTGGCGACGGGGCCGCGACCCCGGTCCAGGTGTGCCTCGATCGCCACCCCCTGGGCCTCCATGTCGGGGTTGGCCCGCAGGTCCAGGGCGGCGTCGGCGGTCAGCAACACCGCCTCCTCCAAGGCCTCGATGTTGGTGCCCACCTTCGCCGAGATGTCCACGAACATCGTCTCGCCACCGAAATCCTCTGCCACCAAACCGTATTCGGTGAGCTGACCGCGGATCTTGGCCGGGTCGGCACCTTCCTTGTCGATCTTGTTGACCGCCACCACGATCGGCACGTCGGCGGCCTGCGCGTGGTTGATGGCCTCCACCGTCTGCGGCATCACGCCGTCGTCGGCGGCGACCACCAGGATCGCGATGTCGGTGGCCTTGGCGCCGCGGGCACGCATGGCGGTGAACGCCTCGTGACCCGGGGTGTCGATGAAGGTGATCGGCCGCTCGGTGCCGTCGAAGTCGACGGTCACCTGGTAGGCACCGATGTGCTGGGTGATGCCACCGGCCTCGGCCTCGCGGACGCTCGCATTCCGGATGGTGTCCAGCAGTCGGGTTTTACCGTGGTCGACGTGACCCATCACGGTCACCACCGGCGGACGGGTCTGCAGGTCTTCCTCGGTGCCCTCGTCTTCGCCGTAGGACAGGTCGAACGACTCGAGCAGCTCGCGGTCCTCGTCCTCGGGGCTGACGACCTGGACGACGTAGTTCATCTCGCTGCCCAGCAGCTCGAGCGTCTCGTCCCCCACCGACTGGGTGGCCGTCACCATTTCGCCGAGGTTGAACAGCGCCTGCACCAGCGAGGCCGGGTTGGCGTTGATCTTGTCGGCGAAGTCGCTCAGCGACGCACCGCGCGCCAGTCGGATCGTCTCGCCGTTGCCGTGCGGCAACCGCACGCCACCGACGACGGGCGCCTGCATGTTCTCGTACTCGGCGCGCTTTGCCCGCTTCGACTTGCGACCACGCCGCGGCGCACCACCGGGGCGGCCGAACGCGCCGGCCGCGCCGCCGCGCTGTCCGGGACGGCCACCGCCGCCACCACCACCGGGACGGCCCCGGAAACCGCCGCCACCGGCGCCTGGCGGGGCGCCGACTCCGCCGCCACCGCCGCGGTAGTTGCCGCCACCACCGTCGCGACCGCCGGGACCACCGGGCCGGCCGCCGCCGGGCCGCGGGGCGCCGGGCCGCGCCG
>NZ_JAICZA010000051.1 GCF_025933915.1 Mycobacterium sp. | reverse complement strand
TGCGTGCGGCCTTGTTGACCAGTGCCTTCTTTGCCATGGCTCAGTTCTCCTTGAAGGGAAAGCCGAGAGCTCGCAACAGCGCTCGTCCTTCGTCGTCAGTCGTCGCCGAGGTGACGACGGTGATGTCCATGCCGCGGACCCGGTCGATCTTGTCCACGTCGATCTCGTGGAACACCGACTGCTCCGCCAGCCCGAAGGTGTAGTTGCCGACACCGTCGAACTGCTTGGGTGAAAGGCCGCGGAAGTCGCGGATACGGGGCAGCGCGATCGAGGTGAGACGGTCGAGGAACTCCCACATCCGGTCGCCGCGCAGGGTGACCCGGGCGCCGATCGGCATGCCCTCACGCAGTTTGAACTGCGCGATGGACTTGCGCGCGCGACGGATCTCGGGCCGTTGCCCGGTGATCAGCGCCAGGTCGCTGACCGCGCCGTTGATCAACTTCGCGTCCCGCGCCGCGTCGCCGACACCCATGTTGACGACGACCTTGGTCACCGTCGGGATCTGCATGACGTTGCCGTAGCCGAATTCCTTGTGCAACGCATCGCGAATCTCGCTGCGGTAGCGCTCTTTCAGGCGCGGCTGCGCCTTCACATTGGCCTCTGTTGTGGTCACCTTAGATGTCCTCACCGTTGCGCTTGGAGATGCGGACGCGCTTGCCGGTCTCCTCGTCGACCCGGTAGCCGATACGGGTCGGCTTGCCATCCGAGTCGACCACCATCACGTTGGAGGCGTCGATCGGGGCTTCCTGGGTGACGATTCCGCCCGACTGGGCCCCGCGCTGGTTGGTCGAAATGGCGGTGTGCTTCTTGATCGCGTTGACACCCTCGACCAACACCCGGTTGCGCTCGGGGTAGACCTTCAGCACCTTGCCCTTGGCACCCTTGTCCTTACCCGCGATCACCAGGACGGTGTCGTCCTTTTTGACCTTCATCTACAAAACCTCCGGAGCCAGCGAGATGATCTTCATGAACCGCTTCTCGCGCAGTTCGCGGCCGACGGGCCCGAAGATGCGCGTCCCGCGCGGGTCGTTGTCGGGCTTGATGATCACCGCGGCGTTCTCGTCGAATTTGATGTAGCTGCCGTCGGAACGTCTGCGCTCCTTGACCGTGCGCACCACGACGGCCTTGACGACATCACCACGCTTGACGTTGCCGCCGGGAATGGCGTCCTTGACGGTGGCGACGATGACATCGCCGATACCGGCGTAGCGTCGCGACGAACCGCCGAGCACACGGATGCACAAGATCTCCTTGGCGCCGGTGTTGTCGGCGACCTTCAGCCGCGATTCCTGCTGAATCACTCGATCTCCTGACCTGGTTGCGTGTGCACGGCAGGAGAACCCACCTGAGTGAGCATTCGGCGGGCATGGCCCACCAAAAAACCTGACGTGCGCGGTCTTTGTCACCGAAAGGCACGCGGGGCCGATTCGCACCGGCCGAGGTCTGCCCAAGGCAACCCCTAGAGTCTAGGGGACGACCAGCTCAGAGCCAAATTCTGGCTGCATGCGATCGAGATGGGGAAATTCTGCACCTAAAACGGCGGCGGATCGTCGTCGGGCCCATACGTAGCGGGCCAGGAGTAGCTCACGGATGGGGCCTGCCGGGCCGGCCGGGCGTCGCGGTTGTGGCGGCGTTCGACGGCGATGCGGGTGGCCCGGTCGTGGGTGCGGGTGCGGTGGCGTTGGGGCATCACGCACCCGGCTGCCGGCCAGCCCCGGACCGGTCCGCAATGCCGCGCCCACCTCCGCGGCGACGGCCGCCTCGGTATCCACCGCCCACTCCTCGGTCTCCGCACACCGCGACAACCGATACGCAAACAACTCCCCCACCGCCACCAACTGCGCCGCCGCCGCCCGACTCTCCACCCGCGCCGCCATACCGATGCGCTCCAACAACGCCGCCGATTCTGGAGTTGCCGACGGATAGCACCGCTCGATGAGCTCATCGAACCGAGCGATCACATCTTCGAACACATGTTCGATTATGCCACCGGGCACCGACAGGATTCCGTTAAAGCGGCCCGTCGCCTCGACTAGCCCGAACGCAAATCCGCCACGCAGCGAAACCCGATGTGGGTCGTCGCGGAGTCCTGCGATTGCGGGGACCGGGCCGCCGGCCGATACCGGTGGCAGTACTCCGGCGCGCACAGGTGGCTGCCGCCCTTCAACGTCTGGCTGACGGCCGGATCGGCGGGACCCGAGGGGGTGCAGCAGGCCTTGGGCGGCGAGTCGAGCCGGTGATGCGGGGAGAATTCGGTCGCGGTCCACTCCCAGACGTTGCCGATCATGTCGAGGATGCCGAACGCGTTGGGCGCAAACGTGCCGACCGGCGAGGTCCCCACCCAGCCGAGCGCCCCGTCATTGCGGTAGGGGAAGCTGCCCTGCCAGGTGTTGGCCATCAGCCGCCCGTCGCTGGTGGCCTCGTCGCCCCACGAGTACGTCGTCGTGCTTTCGGCGCGGGCCGCGTACTCCCACTCGGGCTCGCTCGGCAACCGCCGACCCGCCCAGCGCGCGTAGGCGACGGCGTCGGGATAGGCGACCTGCACCACCGGATGATCGCCGCGGTCCGCGACCTCGCTATCGGGCCCGAACGGATGGCGCCAGCTGGCGCCCGGCACCCATTGCCACCACTGTCGCCAGTCACGCAGGTCCACCGGCCCGGGCGTCGGCCGGAAAACCATTGCGCCCGGGCACAGATCGTCGGGGTCCGCTCCGGGGTACAGCGCGGGGTCGATCGGTTGCTCGGCCACCGTCACATACCCGGTGGCGGCGACGAATTCGGCGTACTGGGCATTGGTCACCGGGTGCCGTTCCACCGCAACGGGACCCACGGTGACGGTATGGATCGGCGCCTCTTCGGGGTAAAAAGTGGTCGAGCCCATGCGGAATGTCCCGCCGGGGAGATCGACCAGCTCGCTTAGCACCCGTCCAGGGTATGACGAACCCCGGTTCAGGTCTTGGTAGGCGTTTTTCGGTCACGTTGGCGCCACCAGCCGACCAGGAACAACGTCAGCGCGACGACCAGCCCGATCAGGACCCACAGGACGATGGATTGGTCCACCCAGGAACCGTAGGGTGGGCTGCCCGGCAGGATGTTGCGCAGCGGGACGATGGCGAACAGCATCGCGCCGTACCACGTGGTGAGCGGCGGCAAGAACGAGGTCCTGCCCATCGCCACGGGAATGGCCACCCACAACGCCAACACGGGCAGCGAGATCAAAACCAGGCAGATACCGACGTCGAAGATCAGCTGTCCCTTGGCCCTGTGCAGCGTAATGATCAAGTCGTCCTTGATATCTGGGCTGGTGTCTTCGGTGTCGTGGACGCGGGTGACGGTGGCATCCCAACCGTCCAGCCGTCCGGTGGCTTCGACGCGGGCGGCCGTCTTCTCCCGGTGGGAGCCGGAGCCGGTGAACACATCGGCCGAGATGACCCCCGTTTCATACGAATCGAACGGCCAGTTGGCGGGGTCACCGTGCGCCTCGATGGTCGTAGTGACTTGCGCCGGCGCCTTTCCCACCGGGTACTGCAGGTCCCCCAGGTCGTTGTCCGGGTACAGCCGCACCGCCGCGTCGGTGGCCAGCACACCGAAGTTCTTGTCGTACAACGCATCTTTGGGGTAGACGAGCACATTGACCGTCAGCCGATTGGCGACGGTGTCGAGCTTCTCGAGGCGCACCTGCACGACGCTGTCCTCGGCCTCGAACTTGCTAAGGTCCACCGCGGGAAGCGCGGGTGCCGATTTGGCCAATAGGTGCACGGCGATCAAGGACAGCACGTAGATCACGACGAGAAAGGCCACGATCCCGAACGCGATCGCGGCCTGCCGTCCGCACGCATCGGCCGGCGCCGCGGGCGGCGCGGTCATTGGGGCATCACGCAGCGTGATGCTAGCAGCGCAAACCGCATTTTTCAGCGGATGACGACGACGGCTCCGGGCCCGCGATTCCACCGATTCGGCGGCGGGGTCGGCGCTCCCCTCCCGCGGTCGCGTCAGTCGCGCGAAAAGGCAAGGGCGATCTCGGTTTCCACGTCCCGATAGGGCCGGCCGGACAGGTCGACGGTGACCTGGGCGATGGTACCGCCGGTGAACGCGAACGGCGCCTTGAAACGACTGGACACCCCCGATCCGCCGTTACGCCCGACGGTGATGCCGGCGCCCGCCAGCCCGAAGGTGCCGGGGTGGGTGGTCACCGCGGCCAGCGTGCCGACGACCTCGTCGTCGATGAACAGCGTCAGGTCACCCAACGGAGTATGACTGTTTTCGACCGTGCCGGTCCGCGAATAGCTGGCGCCGAACAGATGCCTGCCCAACGGCACGGCACGCGACGATGAGACCTCCTGCTGGCGCTCGCCGAGGAAGTTGTACACGTAATGCAGCCGTCCATCCTGGATGAACAGAACATGCCCGCCGTGCGCGCCGCCCTGCTTGAACAGCACCCCCTCGGCGCCGGCGGAATCGATGGTCACCTCGGCCAACACCGAGAACGACCGGCCGCTGATTTCGGCGGCGGCGCCGATGCTTACATCCGCGCAATCGGGATAGTAGATGTAGCTGGACCGTTCGCCGACCAGATATGGCCGTGACCGCCCCAGGGTCTCCAGGATGTTGAAGTCCGAGAGCGGCAGCCCGTTGTACTTGGCGGCCTCCGAGAACCACAGCGCCTTGAGTTCCTCGAGTTTCTCCGGGCTTTCGGCCGCCAGGTCGTGGCACTGGCTGCGGTCGGCCTCGATGTGGAACAGTTCCCAGCGGTCGGCGTCGAAATGCGACCAGCCTGCCGGCGTGGCCGCGTGCACGGTGTTGGCGAACCAGCCCTCATGCCAGATCCCGCGGGTGCCCAGCATGGTGTAGAACTGAGTGCTTTTGCCCGTGACGGCGCCCGGATCGGCGAGGGCCGCTTTGAAACTCACGCCCTCCAGTGGCTTTTGGGCGACGCCCTTGACGGTTTCCGGCGGGGTCAGACCGACCAGGTCGTAGATGGTCGGAGTGACGTCGCAGACGTTGACGTAGTTGTCGCGGACCTCGCCATGCGCGGCGATCCCTTTGGGCCAGGAGATGATTGCCGTGTCGGCGATGCCGCCCTCGTGGGAGGCGTACCGCTTGTAGAGCTTGTATGGCGTGTTGAACGCCATCGCCCACCCGATCGGATAGTGGTTGTAGGTCTGCGGCCCGCCGAGTTGGTCGAAGAGCTTCATGCTCTCCTCGACGGTGTCGATGTAGCCGTTGAAGAACTTGCCCTCGTTGACCGATCCGTTCGGGCCACCCTCGCCGCTGGCGCCGTTGTCGGAGATCACCACGATGATGGTGTTGTCCAGCTGGCCGGATTCCTCGAGATAGTCCAGGATGCGGCCGATTTGGGCGTCGGTGTAGCTGAGGAATCCGGCGAACACCTCGGCCATCCGGGAGAAAAGCTTCTTCTCTTCGTCGGTCAGCGTGTCCCAGGGGCGCACCGTGTCCTGCAGTGGCCAGTCCTGGCCGCCGGGTCCCTTCACGTCGAGGTACGGGTTGACCGGCGACAATTTGGTGTCCGGCGGCACGATTCCCAGCGACTTCTGCCGCTCCAGCACGATCTCGCGGTAGCGCTCGTAGCCCATGTCGAAACGGCCGGCGTAGCGGTCGGCCCATTCTTTGAACACGTGATGCGGCGCGTGCCCGGCACCGGGGCATACGTAGGAGAACCAAGGCTTATCGGGCGCAATCACTTTCGCGTCGCGGATGAACTCGATCGTCTTGTCGGCGATGTCCTTCGAGAGGTGGTAGCCGTCCTCCGGGGTCGCCGGCGGGCTCACCGGGTGGTTGTCATACACCAGATCGGGATACCACTGGTCGGTCTCGCCGCCCAGGAAGCCGTAGAAGCGTTCGAAGCCACGCGAGATCGGCCAGTGCCGTTTCGTCGCAGCCAGGTTCGATTCTTCCAGCGGCGTCAGGTGCCACTTGCCCACGCAGTAGGTGTTGTACCCCTGTTCCGCGAGAGCCTCGGAAAGCAGCGCGGTTTCGAACGGGATACGACCGTTGGCGTTGGGGAAGCCCTCGGTGAACTCTTCGATGGTGGCCATGCCCACGGACGTGGCGTTGCGCCCGGTGAGCAACGAGGCCCGGGTCGGCGAACACAGCGCGGTGGTGTGAAACTGCGACAGTCGGATGCCGCGGTCGGCGATGCGCGACATGGCGGGCATCTCCACCAGGCCGCCGAAGCAGTCCCAGGTCGCGATGCCCGTGTCATCCCAGACCAGATAGAGGATGTTCGGTGCGTTCTCCGGCGCGGTCGGCGCGGCGTAGGGGCCCCAATCCGGTTCGGAATCCCGGATATCGAGCTCGATCCTGCCGTTGAAGTCTCGCGAATCAGTGGACATGCGCCGAGCGTAACGTGACTGCGAAAATTCCGATCTTTTTTCGCAGTGGCGTTACGTTCGGCATTGCAAAACGCCCGAGACGGTCGGGTCTCGGGCGTTTTGATGTCGCTTCGGGGCTTACTTTGCCTTTTCCAGAATTTCGACGAGCCGCCAACGCTTGGTCGCCGACGTCGGGCGCGTCTCCATCAGCGAGACGCGGTCGCCGATCCCGGCGGCGCTGTTCTCGTCGTGCGCCTTGACCTTCGTGGTGGTCCGGATGATCTTGCCGTACAGCGGGTGACGCACGCGGTCTTCCAGTTCGACCACGATGGTCTTCTGCATCTTGTCGCTCACCACGTAACCGATGCGCATCTTGCGCCGGCCGCGCACCTTCGGGTTGGCCGGAGTGTTCTTGGGGCCTTTATCCTTCGACGCGGCCTGGGCTGCGGCGGCCTTCTTGGGGGCAGCCTTCTTGGCTTCTGCCATCACGATTCCTTACCATCGGGCCCGGAAGCCAGGCCCAGTTCTCGTTCGCGCAGCACCGTGTAGACGCGCGCGATCTCCTGACGCACGGTGCGGAGCCGGCGATTGTTGGTGAGCTGGCCGGTCGCCATCTGGAAACGCAGGTTGAACAGCTCTTCCTTGGATTCGCGCAACCGCTCGGCCAGCTCCTCGTCGGTGAGCTCACGCAGTTCGCCAGGCGAAATTCCCACTGCCATCAGAATCGATCCTCTCGAGTCACGATGCGCGCCTTGATCGGCAACTTGTGGATTGCGCGGGTCAGCGCCGCGCGCGCCGTCTGCTCGTTGGGGTAACTGAGCTCGAACAACACCCGGCCCGGCTTGACGTTGACCACCCACCACTCCGGCGAACCCTTACCCGAACCCATTCGGGTTTCCGCCGGCTTCTTGGTCAGCGGACGGTCGGGGAAGACGTTGATCCACACCTTGCCGCCACGCTTGATATGCCGGTTGATGGCGATACGAGCGGACTCGATCTGCCGGTTGGTGACGTAGGCGTGCTCCAGAGCCTGGATGCCATAGTCGCCGAAGTTCACCGCCGTGCCGCCGCTGGCGATGCCGCGTTGGCGGGGGTGGTGCTGCTTACGGTGTTTAACTCTGCGGGGAATCAACATGATTCAGCTCTCCGTGCTTTGCGGTTCTGCAGCGGGTGCGGCCTGTGCGGGCGGCGCGGCGCTCTCTTCGGCGCTGGCGGCCCGGCCGGCCTCGGTGCTGGTGGCCGTGGTGCCCGACGCGCCACTGCGGCGCGGGCGGGCACCCGACGGACGCTCGCGGCGCGAACGCTCGGCGCCCGCGGGCGCGGCGGCGGCCAATTCGCGCTTGCCACCGACGATGTCGCCCTTGTAGATCCACACCTTGACGCCGATCCGGCCGAAGGTGGTCTTGGCCTCGTACAAGCCGTAGTCGATGTCGGCGCGCAGCGTGTGCAGCGGCACCCGGCCCTCGCGGTAGAACTCCGAGCGGCTCATCTCGGCGCCGCCGAGACGGCCGGAGCACTGCACCCGGATGCCCTTGACGTTCGGCTGACGCATCGCCGACTGGATGGCCTTGCGCATCGCCCGGCGGAACGCCACGCGGTTGCTCAGCTGCTCGGCGACGCCCTGGGCCACCAATTGTGCTTGCGACTCCGGGTTTCTGACTTCGAGGATGTTGAGCTGCACCTGCTTGCCGGTCAGCTTCTCCAGGTCGGCGCGGATCCGGTCGGCCTCGGTGCCGCGCCGGCCGATGACGATGCCGGGACGCGCGGTGTGGATGTCCACCCGGACGCGGTCGCGGGTGCGCTCGATCTCCACGTCGGCGATCCCCGCCCGCTCCAGACCGGTCGACAGCAGCCGCCGGATCGCGACGTCTTCCTTGACGTAGTCCGAGTACTGCTTGTCGGCGTACCAGCGTGACTTCCAGTCGGTCGTGATGCCGAGCCGGAAGCCGTGCGGATTGATCTTCTGGCCCACTAGTCTGAGCCTCCCTTCGCGTCAGAAGTCTCAGACGTCTTGGCTTCGGCTTTCGGTGCGGCCTTCTTCGCGGGCGCCTTTGCCGCGGCCTTCTTGGCGGGCGACTTGGTCGCCGGCGCCTTGGTGGCCGGCGCCTTCTTGGCGGCGGCCTTGCTGGCCTCGGCGCGGCGGGCCCGGGTCGACGTCGCCGACCGCTGGTCCTTCGCCGGCCGGCTCTCCAGCACGACCGTGATGTGGCTGGTGCGCTTGCGGATCCGGAACGCGCGGCCCTGGGCGCGCGGGCGGATGCGCTTGGCGGTCGGGCCCTCGTCGGCGTAGACGGTGGCGACCACCAGCGTCGCCGGGTCCAGTCCGTTGTTGTTCTGCGCATTGGCCGCGGCACTGGCGATCACCTTGGCCACCGGCTCACTGGCGGCCTGCGGCGCCCAGCGCAAGATGTCCAGCGCGTCGGTCACCGAGCGGCCGCGCACCAGGTCGATCACCCGGCGCGCCTTTCTCGGCGACACCCGCACGAAGCGTGCTTTGGCCACCGCCGAGGGAAATTCAGTCGTGGTCATCGCCGTTTGGCCTTCCGGTCGTCCTTGATGTGTCCCTTGAAGGTGCGGGTGGGCGCGAATTCACCAAGCTTGTGACCGACCATCGACTCGGTGACGAACACCGGGACGTGCTTGCGTCCGTCGTGGACGGCGAAGGTGTGGCCGATGAAGTCAGGAATGATCGTCGAACGACGCGACCATGTCTTGATCACCTGTTTGGTGTTCTTCTCGTTCTGTACGTCCACCTTCTTGAGCAGGTGGCCGTCGACGAACGGGCCCTTCTTCAGGCTGCGTGGCATGTGCTGATTACTCCTGGTCCTGGATTTCCTCAGCGACCGTGCTTCTTGCCGGTACGCCGGCGCCGGACGATGAGCTTGTTGCTGGCCTTGTTGGGATGGCGGGTGCGGCCCTCGGGCTTGCCCCAGGGGCTCACCGGGTGGCGACCACCCGAGGTCTTCCCCTCACCACCACCGTGCGGGTGGTCCACCGGGTTCATGACCACACCACGTACCGAAGGGCGCTTGCCCTTCCACCGCATGCGGCCGGCCTTGCCCCAGTTGATGTTCGCCTGTTCGGCGTTGCCCACCTCGCCCACGGTGGCGCGGCAGCGCACGTCGACGCGGCGGATCTCGCCGCTGGGCATACGCAGCGACGCGTAGGTGCCCTCCTTACCGAGCAACTGAATGCTCGCACCGGCCGATCGCGCCAGCTTGGCACCACCGCCCGGCCGCAGTTCCACGGCGTGGATCACGGTACCTGCCGGGATGTTGCGCAACGGCAGGTTGTTACCCGGTTTGATATCCGCGTTCGGACCCGTCTCCACCACGTCACCCTGCGAAAGACCCTGCGGCGCAACGATGTAGCGCTTCTCGCCGTCCAGGAAATGCAGCAACGCGATGTTGGCGGTGCGGTTGGGGTCGTATTCGATGTGCGCGACCTTGGCGTTGACGCCGTCCTTGTCGTTGCGACGGAAGTCGATCACCCGGTAGGCACGTTTGTGGCCACCGCCCTTGTGGCGGGTGGTGATGCGGCCGTGCGCGTTACGCCCACCGTGACCATGCAGCGGGCGCACCAACGACTTCTCCGGGGTGGAACGAGTGACCTCGGAGAAATCGGACACGCTTGCGCCGCGACGGCCGGGGCTCGTCGGCTTGTACTTACGAATTGCCATGTCTAATCAGGTCTTCCTCTCGCGGCGGCTCGGCTGGATTCCCCAACCCCTCCTCATCGCTTCGCTCTGCATCATCGTCGGCTAGCTCGGTGCCCCGAACAGATCGATCGGCTTGCTACCCGGCGCCAGCGTGACGATGGCCCGTTTGGTGCTCTTGCGCTTGCCGAATCCGGTCCTGGTGCGCTTCCGCTTACCCTGCCTGTTCGCGGTGTTCACCGACGAGACCTTGACGGAGAAGATCTTCTCGATGGCGATCTTGATCTGCGTCTTGTTCGAATCGGGGTGCACCACAAACGTGTACACGTTGTCATCGAGCAGCGAATAGGACTTCTCCGAGATGACCGGAGCCAGAATGATGTCGCGGGGGTCAGTCACGGTCGCCATCAGGCCGAAACCTCCTCGGGAGTACCGGTGTTCGCGCTGATGTAGGCGTTGAGCGCCTCCACGCTGAACACGACGTCGTCGGAGCGCAGCACGTCATAGGTGTTGAGCTGACCGGGAGTCAGGACGTGCACACCGGGCAGGTTGCGCACGCTCTTGGCGCCGGCTTCGTCGCTGCGCCCGATCACGACCAGCACCTGCTTGTGGTCGGTCAGCGTGCCCAGGAACGCCCGGGCGTTCTTGGTGGACGGCGTCTGACCCGACACCAGCTCGGTGATCGCGTGGATGCGTCCATTGCGCGCCCGGTCGGACAGCGCACCGCGCAGCGCCGCGGCGATCATCTTCTTCGGCGTGCGCTGGCTGTAGTCACGCGGCTTGGGACCGTGCACGACACCACCACCGGTGAACTGCGGGGCCCGCGTCGAACCCTGCCGGGCCCGGCCGGTTCCCTTCTGCCGGTAGGGCTTACGGCCGCCACCCCTGACGTCGCCGCGCGTCTTGGTCGAGTGCGTGCCCTGACGCGCCGCCGCCCGCTGCGCGGTGACCACCTGGTGCATCAGCGCGATATTGGCCGGGGCGTCGAACAATTCGGCCGGCAACTCGATCGAGCCGTCGACCTTGCCGGCCGGCGTCTTGACGTCGATCTTGAGCGTCTTGGAACCTTGTGCTGCCATCACTTCTCACCTCGTTTGACCGCGCTGCGGACCACGACGAGTCCGCCGGTGCGGCCGGGGACCGCACCCTTGATCAGCAGCACGCCGTTCTCGGTATCGACCTTGTGCACCAACAGGTTCTGGACGGTCACCCGGTCGTTACCCATCCGGCCCGCCATCCGGGTGCCCTTGAACACCCGGGCGGGGGTGGCGCAACCACCGATGGAACCGGGGCGACGGTGCACCGCCTGGGCACCGTGACTGGCGCCCTGGCCACTGAAGCCGTGGCGCTTCATGGTGCCGGCGAAGCCCTTTCCCTTGGAGGTTCCCGTCACGTCGACGTAGCTGCCGTCGGTGAAGATCTCCGCCGTCAGCTCCTGGCCGACCTGGTATTCGGCCGTCGCGTCCGGGTTATCCAGCCGCAGCTCGGCCAGGAAGCGGCGAGGGTTGACACCCGCGGCCGCGTATTGACCGGTCACCGGCTTGTTGACCTTGCGCGGACTGATCTCGCCATACGCCAGCTGAACGGCGCTGTAGCCGTCCTGCTCGGGCGTGCGGATGCGGGTCACCACGTTCGGCCCGGCCTTGACGACCGTCACCGGCACAATCCTGTTGTTCTCGTCGAATACCTGCGTCATGCCCAGCTTGGTACCGAGAATGCCCTTACGCGCCATTGCTCTGTAACTCCCTACTGGATGTTGACGTCGACACTGGCCGGAAGGTCGATGCGCATCAGCGCGTCAACGGTCTTCGGCGTCGGGTCGAGGATGTCGATCAACCGCTTGTGCGTGCGCATCTCGAAGTGCTCCCGCGAGTCTTTGTACTTGTGCGGAGAGCGGATGACGCAATACACGTTCTTCTCGGTCGGCAGCGGCACCGGCCCTACGACACTGGCACCAGTGCGGACGACGGTCTCGACGATCTTGCGCGCCGACGCGTCAATAGCCTCATGGTCGTAGGCCTTAAGCCTGATGCGGATCTTCTGTCCCGCCACGCTTCTCCTACCCTCGCTCCTGTTGAGACCCGGTATCCGGGCTCAAGTAATCCGTGTCCTCAGTGCCACCGGCGCGTCGATCGGGCCGGCCGAGCTGGGCCGATCGAGCGTCGCGCCGGATATTGCGCCGCTGTTTACCTGTCGTGGTACACCGGCCCCCGCGGTCGGGTGTGTCACCCTCACGCAGCCTCATCCGCGATCGAAATTCGTCGCTCTCAAAGGATGGGACCGGACGCGCCCGTTTGGACGCTGGTCGTATGCCCGACCAGGCGCAAACCCGGCTCAAGGCAACCTGAACAGTATGCCTTAGATCATGGCCCGAACAAAATTCGGCCCGGATCTCGGGCCGAATCCGGCGCGCCCGCCCCGGCGGCGATAGCGGCATGGGGTGAACGCGCTGGTCAGAGGTGTTGAGGCGGTGCGCGGCGGGGCCTCAGGCACCCGCCGATTCGATATTCGCTGCGCCGGCCCTGCCACACTGCACGTGCAGGAAGCCGTCCACGGCCGCCAGCGCGCATTGGCGGTAGTCGAAATCGGGCAGGGTGGAAAGGCGGCCCAGCACCAGCGGTCCGATAAGCAGGGCGATCGCCCGGGACCGGTCCACCTCCCCCAGCTCGGCGGCCTCCGGGCTGTCGAAAATGGCGTCGAAGGGCTCCGCGTACTGCTGGGCGATGCGCTCGCGCAGGGTGGTGATCGCGGCGCTGTCGGCATTGCGGCTGGACCGGGGGGCGGGCAAGCCCTCCAGGTCGCGACCCAGCGCGAGCCAGGACATGGCGGTCATGACGGTAGGGGCCTGGGCCACGGCATCCGCCTGGGCCAGCACCACGGCGACCAGACGGTCGCGCAGCGAACCCTCGGCCGGTGGGGTGGGTGACACCGGTATCAGGCTGTTGAAAGCCGCTGCCAGTAAATCGTTTCCACTCGGGAAGTGGCGATACAGGGTCGCCCTGGCTACGTTGGCGGTGCGGGTGACCGCGTCGACCGTGACCGCGCTGGGACCCCCGGCGCGCAGTAGTGTGACGGCGGCTTCCAGCAGCCTGGCCCGCGACCTGGCCGGGCGAGGATCGGACGTCTCGGCGGTAATTGCGCCCCACCTCCTGTTTGAAACCAAGACTAATGGTCTATCTACAAGACTATTGGTCTCGAAACTCCGTACGCTCCCGAGGAGGCGCACCGCATGGTCGAAACCCTGGTCCGGCCTGACCAGCGTACTGACGGGATCGGCATCGGCGGTAGCGTCCGGGCACGAAACTGGACGCTGACCGTCGCCTGCATGGGTGTGGCCCTGGTGGTGGCGTCGATGACGGCGCTGAACACCGCGCTCGGCGACCTTGCGGTGGCCACGTCGGCCACCGCGTCCCAGCTGAACTGGGTCGTCGACGGCTACACCGTGGCACTGGCATGCTTGCTGCTGCCGGCCGGCGCAATCGGTGACCGCTATGGCCGCCGCGGTGCGCTGCTGACCGGACTCCTGGTGTTCTCGATCGGCTCGATGACGCCCGCCCTGCTGCACAACCCGTCCCAGATCATCGCGGGCCGGGCGGTGGCCGGGATCGGCGCCGCGTTCGTCATGCCCGCCACGCTGTCGCTGCTGACGGTGGCCTATCCCAAAGACGACCGCACCAAAGCCGTCGGCATCTGGGCCGGGACGGCAGGTTCCGGCGGCGTCCTGGGCATGCTCGGTTCTGGCCTGCTGCTTCGCTTTTGGGACTGGCACGCCATCTTCTGGTCGCTGGGTGTCGCCGGCCTGGTGATTTTCGCGCTGGCCTGCACCGTCGCGTCGTCACGCGACGCGGGCGCTCCCCGGGTCGATGCGCTGGGCGCGGTCCTGATCGGCGCGGCGGTCGCGATCACCGTGGCCGCCATCTTGGAGGCACCCGGGCGCGGCTGGAGCGACCCCCTGGTGTGGGGCGGGCTCGCCGCCGGCGCGGTCATCGCCGCGGCATTCGGTGCCCTCGAGTTGCGCCTGGCATTGCGGGGCAGACAACCGCTGCTGGATGTCCGGTTGTTCGCCGACCCCAATTTCGCCACCGGAGTGACCGCGATCGTCATCCTGTTCGGCGCCACCTTCGGGTTCTTCTACATCGGCATGCAGTACGTGCAGCAGATCATGGGCTACTCCGCGCTGGCGACGGCGACCGCCTTCGGCCCGTTCATGGTGCCGCTGGGCATCTTCTCGGCCCTGTCGTTCTGGTATGTGCCCAAGCTGGGCCTGCGGCTGGTTTTGTTCGTCGGCACCCTGCTGATGGCGGTCGGATTCGGGTGCATGTACGGGCTGGACCTGCACTCGACGTATGTCGAATTCGCCTGGCCCACCCTCATTCTCGCCACCGGCATCGGAATCTGCACGGCACCGACGACTTCGGCGATCATGGGTGCGGTTTCCGACGAGAAGCAGGGGGTCGCGTCCGCCGTCAACGACACGTCGCGCGAAATGGGCGGCGCGCTGGGCATCGCGGTGGCCGGTTCCATCCTGGCGGGCCGCTACTCGCACGAGCTTGCGCCCAGGTTGGCGGGCTTTCCCGGACCGGTCCGCGGTCAGGCCACCGACTCGCTGGCCAAGGCCGTCGAGGTCGCCGCCCGGCTCGGACCCCAGGGGCGGCAGCTGGCCGACATCAGTAAGGCCGCATTCCTGGCGGCCCTGCACGCCTCCACCATCACGATGGCCGCGATCGTCGCCATCGCCGCCATTGCGATCGGGGTGTGGGCTCCCGGCCGCGACGGCCGGCAGCTACGCCCGGTGCGGCGGATGCTGTCCCGCCGGGGTCAGTGAACGAATTCCGCGGCCCGGTGCCCGATCATCACGATCGTGGCGTGCGGACCGCGGCTGGTGATCGCGGGCAGGATCGAGCCATCGATCACCCACAGATTGTCGATGCCGTAGACCCGGCACCGGGGGTCGACGACGGCCCGCGGGTCGCCGTCGATGCCCATCGGCGCCGTGCCGCAGAGATGTTGCGACGTAGACCAGACGGCCGTCGCGGCATCGGTTGTGCCACCCGCCAATTCGCGGGCCAATTCGCTGCCCCGGCGCAGGGCCGCGACGTCGTCGGGTTCGCTGTCGTAGCGGTGCTCGATGCGCGGCGCCACCCCCGGATCCGCCGAGACCAGCGTGAGGCGCCCCCGCGCGCGTGGCCGCATGAGCGCCACCCCGATATGCGGCCAGTCGGCATGCCCGGCGGTGCCGTCGCCGGTCATCGCCACGAACCCACCGGTATACGGCCTGATCTCGAGGCCGTCAGCCGTGTTGAGCACCACCTCGAGCACCGGCCGCCCGGGAGCCACCGCCCAGTCGGTGGGCAGAACCCACTCGGCGTGGTCGCTGAACGACGCCCCCACCGGCAGCGACGTGACCACCGGCACGCCGACGGCGGCCAGCATCCCCGCTTCGCCGATGCCCGAGAGCATGAGAAGATGTGCCGTTTCAATTGCGCCGCCGCACAGGATGATTCGATCGGCGGTGAAGGTGACGTGGCCGTGCGGACCGATCGCATCCACCCCCGCCGCGACGGCCCCCGCGAAACGCACTCGCGCCACCCGGGTCTGAGCGTGCAGGCGCAGGTTCGGCCGGCTCAGCGCCGGGATCAGATACCCCGCGCCGGACCCCCTGCGCACGCCGTCGACGATATTGAGCGGGACCGCGCCTATTCCCGAAATCGCGCTCGCCGTAGCGTCGTTGAGGTCAGCAATCCATTCGAACCCGGCGCGCTCCGCCGCAGCGATGAAACGCTGTGTGGTTCCGGTCATTTCGCGGGTACGACGCACGAGAATGGGGCCGCTGTCGCCATGGGTGGGGCCGACGAAATCCAGGTCGGTCTCGATGGCGCGGAAGCTGTCCAGCACGTCGGACCATCCCCAGCCCGGCATCCCGATGCCGTCGAAATCGCGGGGCAACCCGCGGCAGAAGTAGCCGCCGTTGATCGCGCCCGACCCGCCCACCGTGGCCCCGCGCACGAGGGGATGCTGGCGAGCCGGTTGCTCGGTCAGACGGGTCTGATAACGCCGGACCAGGGGGCTGTCGACGCCTATCGGCAACTGCAACCCGTTGGACGTTTGCGCGAGCAGTCCCGGATCGTCGAGCGCCGGCCCCGCCTCGAGGACGGTCACCGTGCGGCCCGGATCGGCGGAAAGACGTTCCGCGACAACCGATCCAGCACTGCCGGCGCCGACGATCAGCACATCGCTGTGCGAGACGGCTGCGGTCAAGGCGGTGGCTAACTCCGGATCTGGGGTTTCAGGGCGCGCACGTTGCGCTCCCGTAGCACACCCCACCACAACCCGAGGCCGTACGCCAGGTCGTCGACGCGCTTGAGCACCAGGTAGGTCGGCAGTCCGATCGGTTCGACATCGTCACCGACGGCGTCGCGGCGGCGAAGCCAGTCGACCACGCCGTCCATCACTGCCGCGACCACCACCACCCGGCGGAAATGGCGTGACATGGTCGCGGCCACCAACGCCAGCGGCCAATAGTGCCGGCACAGCGCCGACGCCAGCTGCAGCGCCGCCGACCACAGGCCACGGCCGGCGATCATCACGACATCGGTCATCGACGTCTCGGCGCTGCGCATCGCCCGGGCGATCCGGCGACCCGTCAGGACGGCCAGCACGATGGACGCCAGTCGCGACAGCGTGGACCCGAACGCCATCAGAATCCAGGTCATCAGCGCCCAGCCGGAAATCACCACCGGCGCCGTCTTGTCCGGGTGACGCACCGACAGCGGAGCCGCCGAGCCACCGTAAAACGCTTTCCGCGCAAGCCAATCCCGTAGTTCGGTGCGGTGGTCGTGGGCGACCAGCGCGATCGGCTCGTAACGCAACCGGACATTCGACTCGATCAGCCGCCAGCACAGGTCGACGTCCTCGCCGGACTGCAACGTCTCGTCGAACCCGCCGACCTCCCGGATGGCCGAGCACCGACAGATGATCGCCGCGCTGGGGACGTAGGACACCGTGCTGTGGGGCAACACCGGCGCTTCGCGCTCACCGAGGTCGAGCGAGGAGTGCACCGCCTCGTAGCGCGCCACCACGTTCTCGCTGTGCGAAAGGCCGACGATGCGCGGCGCGACCAGCCCCACGGTGGGATCGCAGAAGTGACCGAGCAGAGCTTCCAGCCAGCCCCGGCGTGGCGCCACATCGGAATCCAAGAATGCGACGAAGTCCGTCCGGCAGGCCGCCAGCCCGGTGTTGCGGGCCGCCGCCGGCCCCTTGCTGCGGTGGTGACGCAACACCTCGATGTCGCAGTGCGCGCCGACGAAGTCTTCCGGCTCGACCGAGGGGAACGAGCCGTCGTCGACCACGACGACACGCAGGCCGCGCAGCGAACTCACCAGCCGCCGCACGCCAGAGAGGTTGTTCCGCACCGGAATTACCACGGTCACGTCGTGGTGCGACGGGCCGCCCGCCGGCCGGGGATGCGCCACCGTGGCGTCCAGCAGGGTACGGGCGAGCTGGGCGCTGACATCGTCGCGAACCTTCAGCCGGCCCTCGCAGAGCATGTCCTGTGCGGCCGGCGCCAGCTTCAACAGCCGGGTCGGTGAACCGCCCAGCAGGGCCGAGCCGTCGCCGAGCACCCGCACGCGGCGATCGACCTGGACGGCGAACCCGTCGGGCAGCCGGGCCGCCGGCGCGCTCACGTCAGCATCCCGTTGGGGCCGGGCCCCCACCGGGCGACCCGGCGAACACACTCATCGACCATCCCGGTGAAGATGTGCTCGCCCTCCGCGGCGGTGGCGGTGGTCGGGTCGCCCAGCACGCCGACCGGGCTGACGGCCGCGACTCCCCCACGGCGCATCGACCCGAGCAACTCGGGCAACGGCGCCCGGTTGCCGGCGACCCACCGGTCGGTCAGGACATCGGCCGGCGAGATATGCAGCAACACCGATGTTTCGGTATGACCGGCGTGCGCGTCACCGCCGGCGGCCACACAGGGGCACCATCCGGCGTCACGGCCCTCGGAGCGCAGCCGGGCCACCGCGGCGCCCAGCGCGGTGACGTTGCCGCCGTGGCCGTTGACGAAGACGACGCGCCGGGCCCACGTGGCCGCTGACCTGCCGTACTCGACCAGCAGCAGCGTCAGGGCCTCGGTGCCGAGCGAGATCGTCCCGGCAAAACTCTGGTGTTCGCCGCTCGCGCCGTAGGCGATGGCCGGCGCCACCAGCCACTGGTCTTTCAGACGGGCTTGTGCCCCGCGGGCGACCGCCGCCGCGATCCGGGTGTCGGTATCCAGCGGCAGGTGTGGACCGTGTTGTTCGGTCGACCCCAGCGGAACCATGACCGACGCCGCCTTGCCGGACAGCTGGCTCGACGTCGCTGTTCCTAATTCGCCGAGTACGGGCACTCGGTGATGGTAGGACGAATTCACCTGGCGTGCACCAATTGTTGAATCTTGAAAATATCTTTTTTCCCACGCCGTTCACCGGGCATTCGAATTGTGGGCTCGTTCGTCACGGTTATCCCGCCCGTACCACGATTTCCGCGACCGTCAAATAATTCGGACAAAGCCGCCCTGGATAGCCCGGCTTACGTTATCCGCCGGTCGACGGCACGCCCAGCGCCCGGGTGAAACCGGGCGGCACCAGGATGTCGTCGGGACCCAGGTCATGAACCGAGGAATGCCCCAGACCCATCAGCGCCGAGTCGATGCCGCCGCGCAAGATGTCGAGGACGTTCTCCACGCCCGGTTGGCCCGCCGCGGCCAGGCCCCACAGGTATGCCCGGCCGATCATCACCGCGCGCGCCCCCAGCGCCACGGCCTTGACGACGTCACTCCCGCGCCGGATGCCGCCGTCGAGCAACACCTCGACCTGATCGCCGACGGCCGCGGCTATCGCGGGCAGGGCGCGAATCGAGGCCGGGGTGCCGTCCAGGTTGTTGCCTCCGTGGTTCGACACCGAGATCGCCGAAACCCCTGCGTCCACAGCCTTTTTGGCGTCATCGACGCGTATCACGCCCTTGAGCATGAACGGACCGCCCCACAGTTCGCGAAGCCAGGCGATGTCTTCCCAGGTCGGCGGCGGGGTCGCCATCCATTCGCCGTAGGCGTCGAAGAAGGGGGGCCCGGGCTCGCCGCGACGGCCCTGGTTGGGCACCCGCAGCTCCGGCGGCCGCATGGTCTTCGCCCACTGCAAAAACCACCGCGGCTTGGTGATGACCTCCGGGCTCATCTTGACGATGGTCTTCAGGTCCATCTTCTCCGGGATCGAGGGGCTGCCCCAGTCCCGGCCGTGCGAGAAGGTCCAGTCGGTGGTGACGATCAGGCCCACCGCCCCGGCCGCCCGGGCGCGCTCGACCCGCGCGGCGATCGCGTCGCGGTCACCCAGCCAGTACACCTGGAAGAACAACTGGGGGTTCGCCGCGATGACCTCTTCGATCGGCTTGCTGGCGAACGAGGACAGGCCCATGGCGGTGCCGCGGGCGGCGGCGGCCCGCGCGACGGCCACCTCGCCATCGGGGTGCACGGCCTGCACGCCGGTCGGCGAGATCAGCACCGGCATCGAAATATCCTGGCCCATAACGCTGGTCGACATGTCGCGCTTTTCCGGCGCGCCGACGACATGGGGAGCGAAACCGAGCTCACCGAATGCTCCGACGTTGTCGGAAACCGTGATTCCCTTTTCGCTGGCCGAAACCAGCGACGAATAGGCCGATTTCGGCAATCGGCGCTTCGCGCGTTGCTGCGCGATGGCAACGGTTTCAAACCATTTGTCGGCCATCGTCACACCGGACTTTCATTACACGGGCGGTTCGGTGGCTTCGCGGGGGTGATTGCCGGCGGCCGCAGCGACAGCGTGAGCGGCACCGGTTGGCGGATGCGCTTCCCGCGGGAGTGGTCGGCCCGCGGGTGGGGTGTCTCACGGTCGTGCGCCAGCGCCGACGCGCTGTGGCCCTGGACGCATTCGGGGTCCGGGCCGTCCAGCGGCAGGCCGGTGAAGAACTTGGCGGCCATGCATCCGCCCCGGCAGCTGTCGTAGTGCTCGCAGCTGCCGCAGGCGCCCGCCGACTGCGGTTCGCGCAGCTCGAGGAACAGCGGGGCGTTTTTCCATACGTTGTCAAAACCGCCGTCAGAGAGCACATTTCCGGCCAGGAAGCGGTCATGGATGGCGAACGGGCAGGCATACACGTCGCCGACCGGGTCGATCAGGCACACCACGCGGCCCGCCCCGCACATGTTCAGACCGGCCAGCGCGCCGGATTGGCCGAGCGGAGCCAGGTGGAAGAAGGAGTCGCCGGTGAGCACCCGCTCGCCCTTGGCGACCAGCCAGTCATACAGCTGGACCTGCTGGTCGGCGGTGGGATGCAGCTCTTCCCAGACATCGGCGCCACGCCCGGACGGGCGCAGCCGGGTGATCCGCAGCGTGGCACCGTAACGGCTTGCCAGCGCGGCGAATTCGTCGAGCTGATCGACGTTGTGCCGGGTGACGACCACGGAGATCTTCGCGTCGGCAAACCCGGCCTCCGCAAGGTTCTCCAGCGCGCGCACCGCCATGTCGTACGACCCGGGTCCGCGGATCGCGTCGTTGACCTCGGCGGTGGCGCCGTCCAGTGAGATCTGCACGTCCACGTAGTCGCTGGCCGCCAACCGCGCGGCGACCTCGGGCGTGATCCGGACGCCGTTGGTGGAGAACTTCACGCCGACGTGGTGGGCGGTCGCGTAGTCGACCAGCTCCCAAAAGTCCGGGCGCACAGTGGGTTCCCCGCCACCAATGTTGACGTAGAACACCTGCATGCGTTCCAGCTCATCGATGATGTCCATGCATTGACGGGTCGACAGCTCTCGCGGATCCCGCTTGCCCGACGACGACAGGCAGTGCACGCACGCCAGGTTGCAGGCGTAGGTGAGTTCCCAGGTGAGGCAGATGGGTGCGTCGAGCCCGTGCTCGAACTGGTCGATCAGGCGCGGTACGGCCGCTTGGGGCGGTGCGGTCATTGATGGTCCTCTCGGGGCACCAGCATCTTGGAGTCGACGAGCACACCCAACGCGTGCAGGTAGGGACCCTGCCCGGCGTCGTCGATGCCCGCCGCGCGACAGGCGGAGCGGACATCGGGGTGGTAGGCCAGCGACTGCACCACCGCGAGGATGGTGCGGTTCTTCAGGAACGACAGCTTGCGGGTGCCGAAATGGTAGAGCAGCGCGCCGAACGGTTCCGGCCGCACCGCCACCTGCGGGTGCAGTCGCCAGCCGCGATCAGGATCGAACACGGTGTCGCCGACGGGGCGATGCGTGTGGGCCTGCGCGGGCGCAGGCACGGTCAGTAGACCCCGCACATGCCGTCGATGGAGACCTCTTCGACCAGGGTCTCGGTGACGAGTTGGGTGTCAGTTTCGGTTTCGTGGTCCACGGGGCCTTGCCTTTCGTCCGGTCTTGACAACGATGGGGTCTGAGTCACACTCGACGCCAGAATATGGCATCGAGTGCCGAAATGGAAGGGCGGGGTCCGAAGATGCCGCAGCCGCGGGTGGGCAGGCGCCGCTCGACCACGCCGGCCCAGATCACCGACGTCGCCATCGACCTGTTCACGGCCCGCGGGTTCGCCGACGTCAGCGTCGACGATGTCGCCCAGGCCGCCGGCATCGCCCGCCGCACGCTCTTCCGCTACTACGCGTCCAAGAACGCCATCCCGTGGGGCGATTTCGACACCCACCTCGCCCACCTACGGGACTTGCTCGACAACGTGGATTCTCGGGTGCGCCTGGGCGACGCACTGCGCGCTGCGCTGTTGGCGTTCAATACCTTTGACGAATCCGAGACCGCCCGGCACCGCCAGCGCATGAGGGTGATCCTGCAAACCGCTGAGCTACAAGCCTATTCGATGACGATGTACGCCGGTTGGCGCGAGGTGATCGCCGGGTTCGTGGCCCGCCGTTGCGATTGCAAGACAACCGATCTGCTGCCCCGGACCGCCGCCTGGACGATGCTGGGGGTCGCGCTGTCGGCATACGAACACTGGCTGAGCGATGAATCCGTCCCGTTGCCGGTCGCCCTGGGCGATGCCTTCGACATCGTCGGCGCCGGACTGAACCGGCTGGACAATTGAGCGTCGAGCACCTGGTGCACACGCTGCGAGCCCAGGGCAGGTTCTGCGCCGCGTCGGGCTCGGCGATGTACGGCGACCTGTTCGAGCTGGTGGCCACCGACGTCGCGGGCGACGGCGTGTTCGCGACCATCCTGTCCGGGCACCGGGACGCCCCGTCCCGCGACGCGGTACCGCTTCGGTTGCTCGGCGGGCTGCACCGGCTGGTGCTCGACGGCCGCGCGGCGCGGTTACGCCGCTGGTACCCCAGCACCGGGGGAAGCTGGGATCCCACATCGGCCTGGCCGCAAATCCGCGACACCGCGGCCGGCCACGCCGATGCCCTGCGCACGGCGTTGGATCAACCACCGCAGACCAATGAGGTGGGCCGATCGGCCGCACTGATCGGCGGGTTGCTGCGCATCAATGAATTCGATTTGCCCATACGGCTTTTCGAGATCGGTTCAAGCGCGGGCCTTAACCTGCGAGCGGACCATTACCGCTATCGCTTCGCCGGGGGCCAGTGGGGGCCGGCCGACTCGCCGGTGACCATCGATGACGCGTGGCGCGGCACACTGCCGCCCGGGCGCGGGGTGTGGATCGTCGAGCGGCGTGGGTGCGACATCGCTCCCATCGACGTCGGCTGTGCCGACGGGGAGACGACCGTGCTGAGTTACGTCTGGCCCGACCAGGGCGCGCGGCTCGCGCGGCTCCGCGGGGCGATCGAGGTCGCCCGCCGGGTCCCGGCCCGACTCGAGCGCCAGACGGCGGCCAGCGCGCTCGCCGGCGTGGCGCTGGCCGACGGCGCGCTGACCGTCGTGTGGCATTCGATCACCTGGCAATACCTGTCCACCGCCGAACGCGATGCGGTGCGCGCTCAGCTGGCACGGCTGGCCGCGCTCGCGGACAGCCGCTCACCGTTCGCCCACCTCACGATGGAACCCGCGCGCGACGGGCCCGGCGCACCGATCAGGTTCACGGTGTGCGCCCGCAGCTGGCCGAATGGCGATTCGCGTGTTCTGGGTGAATGCCATCCGCACGGCCCACCGGTGCACTGGCAGTAGGGTTTTCGCGAACGTCTAGGTTCCCATGAAGGTCATCGGGTCGTGCAGCACCCGGGTGCCGTCGTGCAGTCCCTCGATGGCCTCCATGTGCTCGGGCTCCAGGGTGAAGTCGAACACGTCCAGGTTCTGGGCGACACGTTCGGGCTTGGACGACCGCGAGACGACCACGTTGTCCAACTGCAGGTTCCAACGGACCAGCACCTGCGCGGGCGTGCGGCCGTACTCGGCGGCGATCGCCGTGACGGTCGGGTCCTCGAGCATTTTGCCGACGCCCAGCGGGCTGTAGGACTGCGTGGTCACGTCGTGCTGGGCGTGGGCCTGGCGCAGTTCGGCCTGGTTGAGGCGCGGGTGCAGCTCGACCTGGTTCACCGCGGGCACCTCGGCGGTCTCCTCGATGACCGTCGCCAGCAGTTCCTCGGTGAAGTTGCAGACGCCGATCGAGCGGATGTGGCCTGCTTCGCGGGCGACCTTCATGCCCTCGAAGCTCTCCACGTACTTGCCCAGCTTCGGCGCCGGCCAGTGGATCAGGTAGAGGTCGAGGTAATCCAGCCCGAGTCGGTCGAGGCTCTCCTTGCACGACTCCTGGGCACTGTGGAAGCCCTGCTTCGAGGTGCCCAGCTTGGTGGCGACGAACAATTCCTCGCGGGGAATGCCCGACGCGGCTATCGCACGGCCGACGGCTTCTTCGTTTCCGTAAGAGGCAGCGGTGTCGATGAGGCGGCAGCCGGCTTCCAGGGCCGCGAGTACCGAGCTTTCCGTCTCCACATCGGACAACTTGGCTACCCCCAAGCCAAGCACGGGCATCTTCGCCTCGTCGTTGAGAGCGACGGTCGGAATCGCGCTGGGAGCGCTGTATATCTCATCAATCACTGTCACTTGTCAATCACCTGCCTGCCAAGTTGGGTACTGGGATATCTGGATTAGAACGATCAGCGGCGGCCGCTGAGCCGGGCGGTTACAGCCAACCCATTGCATTGCGCAAGGTCCCGGTCATCGTTCGCTTGGAGACACTAACGGAGCTCGGCAACCGATGCACAGGACTCGGCGATCCCCGTCGTCGCAGCAAAAACCGTCGGCTATCGAAGCTACGCTCTTCCAGCCCAATAGGTTTGGCGCCGACGTGCTGGCAATTTTGTGGTCCCGACTACATGCGCAGCCGGTTGCCCACCTTCGGCCATTCAAAACATCGACGGCCCGTGATGTGCATCACCATCGAATTGGGCTGTGTTCCATGCCTAATTCGCGCCAAAGTCCCAGTAAGACGACGGTGGCTGGCGAAAACCACGACGATCTAAGCGCTTTCGATCGACAATCGATCCAGCGGGGTGCCTGTGACGCGAAATCGCTTACCCCTTATGCTCGAAAAGCGCCGAACGCACGCCAACAACGGAAGCGAGGCCAATCTTTCCCATGAAGACAATGCAAGAATTTTTCGAAATCGCCTGGCAAGCAACGCAAATCGGTGCCACCACGCTCAGGAAGTCGCAACCGAGTTCGGTGCAGCACAAAGGCGACCGCGACCTGGTCACCGACATCGATCTGGCGATCCAGCGCGACATCGCCGACTACCTGGCCCAAACCACACCTGACATCGCATTACTGGCCGAAGAGTCCGAGCAACAGCCGGACATCGAAAATTCCGAGTGGCTCTGGGTGCTCGACCCCATCGACGGAACATCGAACTTCGTCCACGGGCTCCCGCTGTGCGCGGTATCGCTCGCCCTGCTGCGGGGCGGGCGCACCGTCGTCGCCGTCACCCACGCTCCCCTGCTCGCCAAGACCTACCACGCCATCGACGGCAAGGGTGCGTTCCTGGGCGGCCGGCGGATCAACGCCAGCGCCACCGATAGCCTCAGCGGGGCCATCGTGTCCCTTGGCGACTACGCCGTCGGCCACGACGCCGGCAGGCTGAATCAGCACCGGCTGGCGCTCACCGCCGAGCTGGTGCCCCGCGTCGAGCGCATCCGCATGATCGGGGCGGCGACGCTGGACCTCGCCTTCGTCGCCGAGGGCGCGCTGGACGCCTGCGTGATGATGTCCAACAAGCCCTGGGACACCGCCGCCGGGACGCTGATCGCCCGCGAAGCGGGGGCGCAGCTCACCGACGCGCACGGCAATCCCCACACCCACAAGTCCGCGTCGACCGTCATCAGCGCGCCGGGCATCGCCGAGCAGCTCGCGACGGTCATCAAGAACACCGAGATCCCCAGCGACCGGTACGCGGCCGCCGTCGGCTGACGCCGAATAGCCAACCGGGACAACCAAAAAGGCGGTCAGCCCAGCATTTCGGCGATCGGCACCGCGGCGGCGATCTTGGCGCGGGTCTTCATAACCTTGCCGGGCATCCCGCCGCCCACCACGCCGACCAGGGCCCCGTCGCGTTCGTAGTAGGCCAGGAACTTGCGCCCGTCGTCCTCGACGATATGGACGATGTCGCCGGCCTCCGGCTCGCCGAGGCACTGGATCTTGACGTCGTACTGGTCACTCCAGAAGTAGGGGACGACCACCACGGGAGGCACGTCCTGCCCCAGCATCGCGGGCACCGCGGCTCGCGCCTGATCGGCGACGTTGCTCCAATGTTCCACGCGCCCTTGGTGTCCCGTCGCGTCACGCCACGACGCGACATCACCGAGCGCCCACACGTTGGGCGCGCTGGTGCGTCCGGCCTCGTCGCAGATGACGCCGTTGTCGACGGTGACGCCGCTGCCCTCGAGCCATTCGGTCGCCGGGCGCGACCCGATGCCCACCACTACCACGTCGGCCGTCAGCTCGGTGCCGTCGCTCAACACCACCGCCTCGACGCGGGTGTCACCCCGCACCTCCGCCACGCCGACCCCGAGGCGGACGTCGACGCCTTCGGCGCGGTGCAGGCGGGCCACCAGCGCACCGATCTGCTCGCCGAGCACCGCGGCCAGCGGTGTCGGCTGCGGCTCCACCAGCACCACGTCCACCCCCAGGCTGCGCAGGCTGGCCGCCACCTCGCAGCCGATGAAGCCGGCGCCGATGACGACCGCCCGCTGCGCCGCGGACGCGTGCTCGCGCAGCGCCAGGCACTCGTCAAACGATCGCAGCACGCGGATGCCCTCGAGATCGGGGATCGCCGGGATGCGGCGCGGCACCAGTCCCGTGGCGATGACGAGTTCGTCGTAGCGCAGCGTCGTCCCGTCGTCGAGCGTCACCGTCTGCGCCGCGGTGTCCAGACTGCTGGCGGCCGACCCCAGGCGCAGGGTGACGCCGTTCTCGTCGTACCACTCGCGCGGTTTGAGCGCGGTGTCGTCGACCTCTTTGCGCAGCACCTCTTTGGACAGCGGCGGGCGGTCATACGGCAGGTGAGCCTCGTCGCTGACGATCGTGATGGGCCCCGAATACTCCGATTTCCGCAGCTGCTCGGCGGTGCGGGCGGCGGCCAATCCGCCACCCACGATCACGATTCCGTTGGTGGCGCTTTCGTCACTACTCACGTGGAGTTCTTAGCACGGTGGCCGGTCAGTACTTTAGGGCACCCTTATCCACGGGGATCTGCGAACCGGTGAGTGTGCCCGACCCGTCGCCGGCGAGCCATGCCACGACGTCGGCCACTTCGCCGGCCGTCATGAAGCCGTTGGGCTGCACCGGCATTGGCGGGAAGCTGTGCACGAAGCTGGGATGCCTGGCAAAGATCTCCATCATCGCCTCGGGCTCGATCATCGGGGTTTCGACCGAGTACGGATGGATGGAGTTGACCCGGATGCCATATTCGCCGAGCTCGATGGCAAGCGTGTTGGTGAGCGCGGTGAGCCCGTGCTTGCTGGCCGAGTAGTGGCCGTTGCCCGGTGTGGCCTTGAGTCCCGCCGACGAGCTGACCACCACGATGGAACCACCGTTGCCCGCCTCGATCATCGCGGGCACGGTGGCGCGCAGCGTGCGCCAGGTGCCGGTCAGGTTGACGCCGATGACCGTGTCCCACTGCTCATCGGTGAGCTCCCAAATGCGGCCCCAGCTCAGCACTCCGGCGTTGGCCACCACGATGTCGAGCCGGCCGAACTGTTCCATCCCGTCGGCCACCAGCTCCCGCAGCGCGGCGTCGTCGCGGATGTCGACCTCGCGGGCCAGGATCTTGCGTCCCTGGCTTTCCACCAGGCGCGCGGTCTCGTCGAGGTCCTCGCGGGTGGCGGGCGCGTACGTCACGCTGGCGGACGCCGGCGCGCAGATGTCCAGCGCGATGATGTCGGCGCCGTCGGCGGCCAGCCGCTCCGCGTGCGACCGTCCCTGGCCCCGGGCGGCCCCGGTGATGAACGCCACCCGTCCCTGCAGTGATCCGGCCTGTTGCGCCACGTGTAACCCCTTCGACCGCCGATAGACCAAGCCAGGCTAGCAGCGGAACTGAAACGTGTTCTAATTCACCCGTCGGTCGCCGGAAGCGCCGCTAGATTTCGGAGATGATCTGCGCGCGCCGGCTGTTGTATTCCTGGTCGGTCAGCGCCCCGCTGGCGCGCAGGTCGTTCAGTTCTTGCAGCCGCGCGGCGATCGACGGTTCGGGCGGCGTGGCGACCGCCGCCGGAGCCCCCGCGGGCGCCGCGGCCGGTGCCGGCTGGGCAGCCGGGGCCTGTTGTTCGACCGCCCGGCGCACCACCGCCTGAATCTGACCGCGCAGCGCCGGGTTCGACCGGATGTCGACCATCCGGTTGAGCGGAACGTTGTTGGCCTTGAGGATCTGCAGGATCTCCATCAGCGGGCCCGCCTGTCCGCTCAGGTCGTAGGTCTGGTTGTCCTCGGCCACCGTGAACTGCGCGGGCATCAGACCGTTGACCAAAGCGCTTCGCTCCCAGTCGATTCGGTATTCATTGGTGGTGGGGTTGACCAGCACCACCACCTTGCGGGCGTTGAGGTTGCCGAGCCGGGTAACGCTGGCGATCACGCGGTCTTCGCTGTCGAAGGGCAGGAATCCGGGGCCGGCGATGTGCAGGTGCACCTTGACGACCTGTTGGTTGTTGACCCACGTGCCCGTCTCGGTGATGCCGGTGATCTGGGCGAGCGCCAGCACGCCGCTCTGCTCGAGCGCGGCCACCTTGGCGGACGACCTGGCCCCGTAGTTCGCCAGCGCGAGTGCGACCAGCACGTCGGCCACGGTGATGAGCAGGCCGACGTAGAACATCCACTGCAACAGGTTGTCGAGCCCCATGACGAAGTAGACGACCAAGAAAATCGGGCCGACGAGGCCGCCGCACAGCAAAACGACCAACTGTGCCTTCAGGTAGCGCGCTAACACTTGCCCCTCCTCGGCTTGCTGGGGATTTGTGTCAGATTAGCGCTCGCGGCCACGCCGCGAACGCGATACGCGCAAACCGGCTTCGGCCGCCTACCGGCGGTCGCGGCCGCAGCGGGCCGACGCCATCAAGCGAGCGTATCGGGCGGCACGACCGGCACCCGGCGCACCGGCGCCTGCGCCCCCGAAGGGGAAGCCGGGGAGTGCGGTGCCGTCCGCGGCGATACCGGCAGCGTCGTGGCGGGGGACGGCTGCGCCGCCACCTCGGGCTGCAGGGATGCGGCGGCCGGGCCGGGCGATGCCGATGCCGCGGGCTGGACGGCGGCCGGGGAACTGGCCGGGGCGTAAGCCGGCGTCGCCACCCGCGCCGGCCCGGCCGGGGCGGTGGCCGAGGCCAGCGTCGCCGATCCCGCCGGCGC
>NZ_JAICZA010000214.1 GCF_025933915.1 Mycobacterium sp. | reverse complement strand
CTGGAGGGTCTTGCCGGCTTCGACCTGGACCGAGTACTCGTGCGAATCGTTGTAGCGGTCGACGCTCCCGATTTCCTGCGTCCACGGATTGTTCGCCTGGAAGCTGACCGCGACCGGCGAGTCGGCGAACGCCGGCAGCGCGAGGCAGGCAGCGGCGATGCCTAGGGTGGCGGCGGCAGCGAAACGGGAAAGGCCGGAAGCTGACATGGGAGATCCTCGCGCTGGATGGGAATGGCTCGCGCGGAACGCGGGACGGAACGAAGCGGGAAGCGGAGCGTCCCCGGCGCTCTTCGCGGCATCCCGTATCTTGCGGCGTAGCCGCGGCCGCTGCAAGCGCCGCGGCCACGGCTGTCCGGCGGTGGCGTCCGTCACCGTTGCCGGCACGCTCTCCCGTCCTTCACGGAGGTCACTGCACCCGCGACGGCCTGTACCGTGCGGCTGTAGCAGGCGCCATTGGAGGCCTTGAAGGTGTAGCTCTGGGTGGCCTGTTGCCCGGTGGGGCCGGTGAAGTTGCCCGTGGGATCGAAGTTCAGGGTGTCGCTCGTGTTGTCCGTTTGCTGACGGCTGAAGGCGAAGTGGCCGCCCGGGCCGGCCTTGCTGTATTGCAGCGAAAAGTTCTGGGCGACCGTGGTGGCCTGGGTTTGACTGCCGTTCGCGGCGACCTGGAAGTTGATGTCCATCGTCAACGGGAACGCCCAGTTCGCCGTGGCATTCGCCGGGCCATCGTCGTAGGGACGACCATACGAACGCTGCAACGCGGTGCTGGTCTGGGTGATGTCCTGCACGAAGGCCGTGTTGCTGTTGGTTACCTGCTGGCGGTTGTTGAAACGCACGTCCTGCACGACATTCGAGGAGACCCGACCGTGCGGCGTATCCAGATAGCCGCGCGTCACCAGGCTGTGATGCGAGCTGACATCGAAGGTGTAGTGGATGCCGTCGGGGTTGGCGGTGTTCTGCTGGACGGGATGCACGCCCGAGTCGGCGTCCTGCGTCAGTGCCCCGGTCAGTTGCCACACGCCGGCGTCCCGGTACAGCAGCAGCGTGGCCGCGGTGTCGAAGCGCTGGCTGTTGTTCTGGAAGGTCGGATCTCCGGTCACCACGCTCACGGAAATCGTGTGCGGCTGGCCGTTGTCCAGCAGGCCGGCGAACGGCGTGATGTCGATGCGGTAGGGTTCGAACTCGAGCGTCTGCACTCCGGGAATCGGTCGCCACAGGTAGGGGTCGACGCCGCCGGTGTACACCCATCCCGAGATCGGCACGATGCCGGCCGGCTTGCCGTCGATCGCGACTTCGGCTTCGCGGAAGGCGGTGCCGCCGCAGTCATTCAACTGCGACGCATACGGCTCGGGAAAACACGAATACCAGAACTCGTCGCCCGATTGTGGTTCCGGCGTGACTTCCAGATACGCGCGATCGATATTGGTAGGCAGGGTGAAGGTGCGCGACATCGGCGTCTGGTCCGTATAGATCGAAACGGTGTTGCCGGCAGGATCGCTGCCCAGCGAAAGCACCTGATCGGGCACGCGTCGTGCCGGGAATTCCGGTGTCGCCGGATAGAAGTCGAGTTCGGCGCTGCCGGTGATCGAGCCGTTGTAGGTGCTGTTGTAGATGTTGTAGACGACCGCGTCGCCGGGATGCGGAGCCATCAGCAACGAGGACAGCTCGGTGACATCGCGCTCGACGTGCCAGCTCGGGCTTCGCGACGCGGACGGTTCCGGGGTGGTGCCGAAGTAGAGGTTGACGCCGCCCACCCATACGCTGGCGGTGCGGTCGAATTGGCGGCCGGTGGTGACATTGAAATCGGCCTTGAACACCACCTTGTTCCACGGACCCGCGCAGCCGGCTGGCGGCGAGTAATCGAACGGGTGGGCCGAATAATCGTCGAAGGTGCCGGTGGGCGAGTTGGCGGTGTAGAGCTTTACGACGCAGGGCGTTTCCGGCGGCACCGGCACCAGCGGGTCGGCGACCGCGACGCCGGTCTCGCCGATGGCGATGGGCGGCCCGACAATGGGTTCCGGCGCCATCGCAGCGGCGGCGCTCATCGCGACGAAAACGGTTGTGGCCAGGATGATGGGAAGACGCGGAGATCTGGTACGCGACGCTTTGGACATGGCGTTCTCCTGTTGGGCGAGAGATTCCCCCGGATGGAGCCCTGACAGCCTAGCACCAAATGCACCGAAACGTTACACATATGGATGCGGGATTTACATGTGCAACACGGAGCCGGCACCGCCAAAAGCGAGGGCACGGTTTTTCCGGCCGCCCCGACGCCCGACGATCGTGATTTGGCACAATGGGCTTTTCGTTTGCCGGATTTCTGCATGTTGTTGACGCTCGCCATCGTTGCGGTCACCTGCGTTGTCTCGTGGATGGCTTTCAAGAACGCCGGGCTGCTCGACCGGTTGCTGCTGTGGCCGCCGGCGATCGAGCGCAAGCACGAATACTGGCGGCTGCTGAGCTACGGCCTGGTGCACGCGGATTTCCAGCACCTGCTGTTCAACATGATCACGCTGTACTTCTTCGGTAGTGCGATGGCGTGGCTGTACGCGCAGCACCTGGGGCCGCTCGGGTTCCTGTGGTTCTATCTCGGGGGTCTGCTGGTGTCGATCCTGCCGACCTACATCGCCAATCGCCGCAACACCAATTACCGCAGCCTAGGCGCCTCGGGCGCGGTGTCGGCGGTGCTGTTCGCCTACATCCTGTTGTCGCCGTGGTCGATGATCCTGGTGTTCGTGATTCCGGTGCCCGCGATCCTGTATGCGGTGGCGTTCGTCGCCTATTCGGTCTGGGCGGACCGAAGCGGCCGCAGCTACATCAACCACAACGCCCACATGTGGGGTGCGGCCTACGGGATCGTGTTCACGGTGATCATGGAGCCGCGGATCATCCCGTTCTTCCTGCGGCAGTTGCGCAATCCGCACTTCGGATCTTGAGCGCGGTTACTCGTGTAAACGGGTGACGCTTCCGGCCAACCCAAGAAGAATTCCGACACGGATCAACGCGGATCGATACCATCAAGAGCATCCGCGTCGATCCGGGTCAAATGCTTTGTTGCTTGCATGCGGAGCCTGAATAGTCGAAGCTGCGGCGGCATTACAATGGATGGTTGTGGCGCGCGGCACCCCCGCGTCAGCCCACGCACCGGAATGGCCATGACCGAATCCAGCACGCCGCGCCCGTTGCCGGGCAGCAAGTTCACGAGTCCGCAGGGCACCCGCGCGGTCAAGGACGGAATTCGGCCCAGCAAATTGAGCGGCCTTCCCGACGCGGATCGCAAGCCGCCGTGGCTGCGGGTGAAGCTGCCGGCCGGGGCGAAGTACGAGGAAATCCGCGATATCGTCCGCAGCCACAGGCTGTCGACCGTCTGCGCGGAATCGAAATGTCCAAATATCGCCGAGTGCTGGGGCCGCGGCACCGCCACTTTGATGCTGATGGGCTCGGTGTGCACCCGGGCCTGCAAGTTCTGCTCGGTTTCGACCGGCAATCCGCACGGCTGGCTGGATCCGATGGAACCCGCCAGCGTCGCCGACGCGGTAGCGCTGATGGACCTGAAATACGTGGTGCTGACCTCGGTCGATCGTGACGACCTGCCGGACGGCGGGGCGGAGCATTACGCCGCCTGCATTTGCGCGATCCACGCGCGCTCGCCCGAAACGGCAGTCGAGGCGCTGACCCCGGATTTCGGCGGACGCCACCAGTACGTGGCGACGGTTCTCGATGCAGGATTGGCCACTTACGCGCAAAACATGGAAACGGTCGAAAGATTGACGCACCCGGTGCGTGATCCCCGTGCCGGCTACCGGCAGACTCTCGGCATCCTCAAGTTCGCCAAGTCGTACGCGCCCCAGACGGTCGTCAAGACCAGCATGATGCTGGGCCTCGGGGAAACCGACGACGAGATCGACCGCACCCTCGACGACATCCGGGCGGCCGACGTGGACGTGGTGACGATGGGCCAGTACATGCGACCGACCCGCAACCACCTGCCGGTGGAGCGTTTCGTCACGCCCGAGCAGTTCCACCATTACCGCGAGATGGCGCTCGCCAAGGGCTTTCTCGAAGTGGTGTCGGGCCCGCTGGTCCGCTCCAGCTACCGCGCCGAGCAGGTGCTCGAGCACAACAACGTCGGCCTCGATGCGGCGGTTGCCGACGGAATCCGGCAGTCGCTGCGATGCTGAGCGGCCGGGTCGCCGCCGCGGCCCCCTTCCTGGTGCTCGGCGCGGCGGCGGTCCTCGCCGGCGGCGCGACCGCCGCCGCCATCGCCTACCACCCGACCGAGCATCTGGTCTGGATGGCGGCCTACCTGGTGCTGGTGGTGGGTGCGATGCAGTGGGTTTTCGGCGCGGGCCAAGCTTGGCTGGCCGAGCGGCCCCCGGCGATCGGAATGGCCTGGGCCCAATGGGCGCTGTTCAACCTCGGCAACGCCGGTGTGATCGGCGGGACCCTCTGCAACCGAACCGGCATCGTGGCCACGGGGACGCTGCTGTTCGTCGCCGCGATCGGCTGGTTCCTGTACGGCGTCCGCCACAGCCGCCGGCGCGGTTGGAGCATCGCCTACCGCGTCCTGCTGGCGCTTGTCTTCCTGAGCGCCGGCATCGGCCTGGGGATTTCGGCGGTCTCCACCGGCCGGGCCTGACGCCGCTCAGCTCCACGGGATCGCTTGTTTCAAGAGCCCCCGCAACCGATCCTCGCCGGCCTCGGCCAGCCAGCCTTGGGCCTCGTGAAAATTGGCCGAGTCGAGCTGGGTGCGCAGGACGCCTTGTGCACCGATCCGGGTGAACACCAGCAACACGTTGCCGAAGGACGCCTCCATCAGGGCCGCCTGCCACTGGCCGCCGTGTTCATCGTCGAAACTGCGCATGGGAAGGGAAGGGTATCAACAAGATACGTGCGGCCGTGGCCGGTTCATGCGATAATAACCGTGCATGATGCTCGGCGGTACGCACATGACGACTTGGAAAGGTGGGTGCCATTGCGGCCGGATCGCCTTCGAGGTCGATGGCGGGATCGACGCCGTGGTGGAGTGCAACTGTTCGCATTGCCGGCCCAAGGGCTACCTGCTCTGGTACCGGCCGCGCGAGGCGTTGCGGCTCTCCACGCCGGAGGCCGACATGAGCACGTACCGGTTCAACAGGCATGCCATTGCCCACCATTTTTGCCCGGTTTGCGGCGTCGCGCCGTTCGCCGATGGGGAGCGGGATGGTCAACGGATGGCGGCAGTAAACGTGCGCTGCCTGGAAGGCGTTGAACCGACGGAACTGAACATCAGGCACGTCGACGGACGCAGTTTTTAGCAGGCGTCGGCGCAGCGGGGATGTTCCCTCTCGCTCGATCAAGCTCGCCAGACCGGCCCGCTGGGACGGCGCGCGAAGCGACAACATGAGGAAAGCTGCAGTGGTCACAAAACGGAACAGCAAGCCCGCCGGCAAGGGCGGCAAGACAGTCCGCAAGACGGCGGCCAGGAAAAGTACGTCGACCAAGGCGGCCGCCCGCCCGCGCAAGGCCGCCAAGCCCGCGCCGAAGGAGATGCGCGCGGTTGCCGCGAAGAGCCGCTCGGCCGCGAACTCCAGGCCGTCGCCGGTCGCCAAGCCCAAGGCGGCCGCGAAAAAAGCGGTGACCCCGGAGAAGAAGGCTGCAGCCCGGCCGGCTTCGGTCAAGACCGCCGCGAAGGCGGTTGCGGCTGCCCGTGCCGGTGCTGCCAAAAGGCGACCGCCGTCCTATATCCCGCGTTCCCGCTTCAGCGACGACTGGTTGCCTGCAGGCCCGGTGGAGCTGCCGCGCCAGCCGAACCCCGCTGCGCATACGCCTACGCGCAAGCCGCCGAAGCCGCGCGCGCCCAAGCCGAAGGCGATCAGTCACGAACAGGCGGTCGCGAACCTGAAAGCGCTGCTGGAATCGCGCAAGCGCAAGGACCGGGGCGGTGACGCCGGCGGTTCCGCGGCCAAAGGCGCCTGATGCGGGCGCCTTTGCGGACTTGTGACGCGGGCCGCACGGTTAGCGCTTCTATAACAAAACTCTTCAGTTTAGATTTACCCGAATGTGGGATACTGCAGCCGTCTCCACGAGGGTCGATAGCCATGCAAAAGTCCGCTTCGCTTCGCAACAAGCTGATGGTCGCCTGCGCGCTGGTCGCGGCGGCGGTGCTCGCCACTCCGGCTGCGATGGCTCATGAGCATCATGGCCACGG
>NZ_JAICZA010000192.1 GCF_025933915.1 Mycobacterium sp. | reverse complement strand
CGCGTCGTCGTCAACGTCTATCAGCGATACCGCGAACTGGACGCGCAGACACCGCAATTGGAGGTCATGGCCCTTCTCGTGATGCAGGCCGAATGGCTGGCCAAACGAACCTCGTGACCGTTCTTGTGACCGCGAAAGTGCAACTGCCAACGCATTTTCCGAGACGAGGTGCTGCCAGTTGCACTCTCGCGGTCAGGACTTGATCGCCCGCACAAAGCTGATCGTCGCGGCGGGGGCCTGGTGCTCGGCTTCCCCTAGTCCCGGTAGGCCCGCCGCCGAAAACAGCTCGGCGAGCCGGAATCTGGTGGTTTCCCATCCGTTGTCCTGCAAATGCGCGGCGACGTCGGTGTGCTCGCCGGGGTAGGTTAACGCAGTGATGTCCAGATCGAGTCCCCGCCGTCGCCAGCCCTCGGCCATGAGCCGCGATTGTTCTAGCATCTCCGGCGAAGTCCCGGCGACGCCCCCGAAATCGGCGGCGAACCGGCTGCCCTCGCCGGAGAGGGGAATGATGGCGTTCAGCAACCGCACTTCGCCCTCCGGCGGAAGGAATCCGATCAGTACTCCCTCGGCGAGCCACGCCGTCGGCTTGGCCGCGTCAAAACCCGACGCCTGCAGCGCCGCCGGCCAATCCTCGCGCAGATCGATACCCACGGTGCGCAGTTCGGCCCTCGGGGCCGCGCCGATCTCGGCGAGCGTCGCGGTCTTGAACGCGATCACCTCCGGCTGATCGATCTCGTACACCGTCGTCCCCGCGGGCCAGGGCAGCCGATAGGCCCGGGAATCCAGCCCCGACGCCACGATCACGACCTGGCGCAGGCCCGACTGACCGGCCGCGGCGAAGTAGTCATCGAAAAACCGGGCCCGCGCGGCGAAGGTGTCGACAAACCGCGAGAATCCGACGCCCTGCTCGATGTCGCCGGAATCGAGTTCGCCGGTCGCCAACTTGGTGAACAGCTCCAGGCCGACGGCGCGCACCAGCGGCTCGGCGAATTCGTCGGTGATGACCGGTTGCGGACGTCTTGTGGCGGCCGCCCGGGCGGCGGCCACCATGGTGGCGGTGGCGCCCACGCTGTTGGCCAGGTCCCAGGTGTCACCTTCGGTTCGTGCCATGGCTTCTCCTTCATGTGTGGCCAAACCACGGTATGCCCGATCGGTCGCCTACGGTCTCGGTATGCCTTCAGTCAAACTGGAAACTCTCGAGGACCACATCGCCTGCATCACCCTGAACCGGCCGGAGCGTCTCAACGCGATCGACGGATCGTTGATCGACGGCGTCGACGACGCCTTGGACGCACTCAGCGCAGGCGAGTTCAGGGTGGCGATCCTGACCGGCGCCGGGCGCGGGTTTTGCGCCGGGGCCGATTTGAGCGGCACCGGTGAGCCCTGGACGCGCAACAAGCCGACCACCCCGGCGTTCAAGGTCAATTACGACGCCCAGGTCCGGCTGGCCAACCTGTACACCCGGATCTACGAGCTGGACATCCCGGTGATCGCCGCGGTCAACGGTGTCGCCGTCGGGGGCGGCCTGGCGTTCTCGTTGGTGAGCGATATCCGGGTCGCCTCGGATCAGGCCCGGTTCGGTTCGGTATTCATCAAGGCCGGCTTCTCGTCGATGGACATGGGCACCAGCTACCTGCTGCCGAAAATCGTCGGTGCCGGGGTGGCACGCGAACTCATGCTCACGGGTCGCATCATCGACGCGGCCGAGGCCTATCGCATCAAGCTGGTGCACGAGGTGGTCGCGCCTGACGACCTGATGCCCGCCGCGCTCAAGCTGGCCCGCTCGATCGCCGAGAACAATGCTTATGGCGTGTGGCAGACCAAGATTGGACTCAACGCGGCGCTGGACGCCCCCAGCCTGCGCCATGCCATCGAGATCGAGAACCGCACGCAGATCCTCACCGGCTTCACCAACAATCCTGTCGAGGCCGCCATGGCGCATCGGGAAAAGCGTGCTCCGAGATGGGATCCGCTGTGACGAGATAGCGACGCGACCGCCGCTAGCCCGATGGCGGCGGCCCGCTGCGCCCGGCTTCGCCGCGCTTGCGACCGCCGCTAGAGCTTCGCGATCACGTTCTCCGCGAACATCTCCAAATTGCGGATCTTGTGCTCCAGCGGCTCGGTGTCATTTCCCTTGATGTAGGGGATGCGGAAGCCCACGATGACGTCGGTGACGCCCTTGTCCTCGAGCCGTTTGATGCCGTCGGCGGTGTAGGCATCGACCGAGATGACGTGGATCTCGAACGGCCCGGTCTTGCCTGCTTCTTCGCGGAACCGCTTGAGCTTGGCAAGCAGGTGATCGAGTTCCTCGGGGTCGCCGCCACCGTGCATCCAGCCGTCCAAGCGTGCCGCGCGTCGCAGCGCCGCGTCGGCGTGACCGCCGATCAGGATCGGGACGGGTTTGGTGGGAGCCGGCGTCATCTTGGTCTTGGGAATGTCGTAGAACTCGCCGTGGAATTCGAAGTAATCACCGGAGGTGAG
Organism: Mycobacterium sp.; assembly: GCF_025933915.1. Lineage (GTDB taxonomy): Bacteria > Actinomycetota > Actinomycetes > Mycobacteriales > Mycobacteriaceae > Mycobacterium. The sequence goes on along the minus strand of NZ_JAICZA010000192.1, from coordinate 5,051 downwards.
GCCCTGGATGATTTCGATGCACTCGTCCATTCGCTTGCCCCGCTTGGCGAACGGGACTCCCAGCAATTCGTAGTCCTCCGGCCACGGGCTGGTACCGACGCCGAAGCCTACCCGGTTGTCGGTCATCGCGGCCAGCGACCCAATTTGCTTGGCCACCAAGGCTGGTGGGCGGATGGGCAGCTTGAGGACGAAGAAGTTGAAGCGCAGCTTCGAGGTGACCGCACCCAATGCCGATGTGAGCACAAAGGTTTCGATGAACTCTTTGCCGTCCAGGAACTCGCGGTTGCCGTCCGGGGTGTAGGGGTACTTCGAGTCGGATTCGAAGGGGTAGGCGATGCTGTCGGCGATCGTCATGGCGTCGTATCCGGCCGCCTCGGCCGCCTTGGCCAGCGGGACGTAGAACCTAAAGTCAGTCATCGCCTCTGCGTAGGTAAACCGCACGTCATCTGCCTTCCTGGTGGGGTCGTCACACGAGACTAGAACGTGTTCTAGTTTCAGCACAACCGGCAGATTGGTGTGGCTGGAACCGGTTGGAAGGCGCTAAAGCTGATTCTCGGGGCCGATGACCGCCCACACGGTCTTCCCGGACGACGTGGGCGTGCTCCCCCAGGCGCGTGACAAGGCGTCGACGATCGCCAGGCCGGACACGTCGATGCCCTTCGCCGGAGCCTGCAGTCGCGCGGCGGGCGTGTTACTTGCGTCGGACACCGCGATGGTCGCGGTCGTGCCCTGCGCCTGGATCCGCATCACCGGAACGCTGGCGGTGTGTTCGAGCACGTTTTCCACGAACACGTTGACGACCACCAGCGCGACGGGGATGAGCTTGGCCTGCGACCATGTGGTCAGCCACTCACGGACCAGCCGCCGCGATTCACGCAGGCTGGTCAGGTCGGCGGGCAGCCGGGCATCGGCGCGCCGCACGGCGCGACGGCTGTTCTGGCCGAGCGCCTTCATCGCTGCCTTCTCGCTGGAATACACCGGCATGAAGTGGGCGATACCGCTGCGGGTGATCGCTTCGCGGGCTGTCCGGTTGGTGCAGACGAACACGATCGGAACATGGGGCCCGCTGCCGATCTGCCAGTAGGCGCCCATGAAGGTCGACCATGCCGGTTCGGCGTTGAGCTTGAGCCCGGAAACGTTGACGATCACGGCGGAGGCCTCGTTCGACGTCGCCTTGATGAGGCGGTCGCGAAGTGCGGTGGAGTTGGCGGCCTCAAGCACACCGTCGACGGTCAGAACGGCTACCGAGTCATCCGTGCGCGTCGCAACGGCCAACGAACTGGCCGACTCAGCCACCGGGCTCATCCCAGCTCAATCGGGACGTCCGGATACATTTCCCGCTCCTTGTGTTCTGCCGGGCCGACTGCTTGAGTATCCGCCCTCAACGGCAAAAGTCTAGTTCGCAATGGACCGGACTCAACGCGCCGAGAAACAGCAGACTGCGATCGGGAGCCCTGCGGACTCACGCCGTAGGTCCGCAATGAACGAATCATGCGCCCCCCTCCGTGTCCGTCGAGACGTCGATCCGCGGACCGCCCCGAAAGCGCCATGGAGTTCATTGCTTAACACGCGCTTCCCCCGGATTACCACGCGGTGAGCGCGGCCAAACTTTTTGGTATGGCCAAAAATGGTGCATTTGCTGCGGAAATGTACCCACGTTCGCGGCGTTGCATCAGCGTGCGAAGCGATGCTCGTGCCACTTCACCCGTCGCTCAGCGCATAGGGCGGAGCGCCCACTCCGGCGACCGAGTGCGTGCCCCAGGGTGTCCGTTCGACGATGCGCGCCGACGCGCTGCGCTGACCCACCGTCAGCGTGGCGGTCCGCGCCTGGTTGAGGTCGTCACCCGACGGTGAACCAAACACCGTTCCCTGCCAGTGGTAGCGCCCGTCGATCGGGTTCAGATGACCAGTGAGCCGGACCCGCACGGGATGGCGGTGCCCGGCGATCTCCAGCGTGGCGGCACCGTCGTAGGTGTCAGCACGGGACGGCGAGGTTGCCGAAAGGTCGAAGGCGGACGTCACCGGTGGAGGTTCGGCCGCTTGCAGTTGGGCACGTTCATTGAAGACCTGCTGGCTGCTGGCACGCACCTCGATGCGGCCGCTTCCGGTGCGCTTCATGAGTTTGAGGCACTCGACGATGTAGCGGACTTGCGCGTCGGGATCGGGTCCGGTGATGAAGAAGTAGTTGGGAAATCCGTGCACCGCCACCCCGTAGAACGGCTCCATGCCGTCGTGCCAGGCCTGCCGGATGGGCAGCCCGCTCGCGCCGGTCAGCGTCTCGTCGGCGATGTGATCGGGGATCGAGAATCCGGTGCCGTAGATGATGGTGTCGACACGGTGGTGGACGCCGTCGCCGGTGCGCACGCCCGATGCGGTGACCGCCTCGATCGCCGACGAAGCGATCACCACCGAAGGTCGCGCCGGGGCCGGGCGGATGTGGTTGCGCAGCCAGCGTTGGGCGCGGGTTGACCACCGCGGCACCTCGGCGACAACTCGACGCGGTGCGCGGGCGAAAACGGTGACGGATGCTGCGGCGTGGGCCAGCCGGCCGAGGTGGTGGCCGGCCGTGGCGTCGGTGCCGATTACCGCGATGCGTTTGCCGGACGGGTCAAACCTCGGATCCCACTCCGCGGCGTGAAACGACTCGCCGCGAAACTGGTCGTGCCCGGCGATCCCCGGCAGCCACGGGACGGAGACGCCGCGGCCGGCGGCGACGACGACATCGGCCCGAACGATCACGCCACCCGCGGTGGTCAACAGCCAGGTGTCCGAGGCGTCGTCGAATCGTGAGTTGACGATTTCCTGGCCGGGTGCGTCGAGCAGGAGGACATCGGTGAAGCCGGCGCCCGACAAAGCGGCCCGGGCGTTCTGACCGCCGACCGCCGCGCCGACAATGACGATGTGGCACCGGGACTCGCCGCCGGCCCGCGGCGACGTCACAGAAATCTGCTGCGCTTCCAGCCGCGGCGCGCGAGGCGGCCCATCAGGCCTACCTCGGTCAAAAACGCCGCCAGTGGAGCGAAGCCGGCAACCTGGATGTCACGGCGGTGCGGGCTGGTGCGCGCGGCCTTTCGGGCCCGCTGCGGGTCGAGACCGGTTCGCGCATAAGGGATCGGATTGCTGAACAGATAGTTGAAGAAGTAGCCGCCCAGCCCGTTGATGTTGGCCATGAACCAGCGGTTGACCCGAGGCATTTCGGCGACGCGTTTGCGCGCACCGTCGCGCGCGAATTGGATGTGACGCGCCTCCTCGGTGACGTGAATACGCATGAGCCGCTGGATGATTGGCTGTAGTTCCGGGTCGTCCATCATCTGCCGCTGTAGCGAGTCGAAGATTTCCTCACCGATCAGGGCGGCAACCCACAGCATCGAGCCACGCTGAAACGCCAGCGGAAGCAGGTTGATGATCATCCGGTGAAACAGCCGGGGCCGCACCGGTTTTGCGCCGATGCGCTCGATGGCCTTGCCGAACATGACCATGTGACGGGTCTCGTCACCCAGTTCGGTCAGCTTGTAATGCGTCGACCTGCTGGTCGGGTCTTCGTGCAGGATCGTGCGCAGCAACGCTTGGTTGAGCATGTTCTCGAACCAGATCCCGGCCGAGAGCGTGTTGACCAATTCCTGGCGGGACAGCTCGATCTGCTGTTCGCGGCCCATCTCGTCCCACATCGGGGTGCCGTACAGCGACACCAGCCGCGGTGGCAGATAGAACTTGTCGGGGTCGAGCGGGGCATCCCAATCGATGTCGACGACCGGCTCATAAGACTTCTTGACCGAGCCCTTGAGCAACCGCTCAGAAAACTCCTCACGACTCGGCCCATTTGGCTTCACCGCAGTGGTCATCGCTCGCGTCCCTCCATTGGGCGTTTCATACGGTACCCATGGTACCGGGTACTTCTGGTCCCGACTAGGCCTTTGCGGTATCGATTCGGCAATGTGGGCTGAGCAGCGACGCGAGTCAGGAGAGTCCATTGGGTCGGCACATCCACGTCATCGGCATCGGCGCCGGGGATCCCGACTATGTGACCGTGCAGGCGATCGAGGCCCTCAACGACACGCAGGTGTTTTTCGCGATGGACAAGGGCGAGCGCAAAAGCGACCTGGTGGCGCTGCGACGCGAGATCTGCACCAGGTTCATCCGCGAGCCGGGCTACCGGTTCGTCGAGCTGCCCGACCCCCAGCGCGCAGCCGATGCGGAGTATCGGAATGCGGTTGCGGATTGGCATGCCGCACGCGCACGGATCTGGGCGAAGGCCATCTCGGCGGAGCTTGGTCCGCACGGCGTCGGAGCGTTTTTGGCCTGGGGCGATCCGTCGCTCTACGACAGCACCCTGCGCATCCTCGACGCCATCAAGGCAGAAGCCGCGCAGGTGGATTTCACGTTCGACGTGATCCCGGGCATCACCGCGGTGCAGGCGCTGACCGCCCGGCATCGCATCCCGCTCAACGAGGTTGGCGAACCCGTGCTCATCACCACCGGCCGGCAGTTGCGCGCGCACGGGTTGGCCGGGGCGGCGGTCGTGATGCTCGACGCGGACTGCTCGTTTCAGGTGTGCCCGCCCGACACCCGGATCTGGTGGGGCGCCTACCTGGGCACCGACGACGAACTGCTCATCGCCGGCACGGTCGGCGAGGTGGGCCCGCGCATCGTTTCGCTGCGAGCCGAAGCCCGCGCCCGACACGGCTGGATCATGGACACCTATTTGCTCAGACCGGCAGACTGAAACCGTGCCCGAACTGCCCGAGATCGAAGCGCTGGTCGACCATCTACGGCGCCATGCCGTGGGCCTGACGGTCGGTCGGGTCGATATCGCCGCTCTGTCCGTGCTGAAGACCTTCGATCCGCCGATCAGCGCGCTGCACGGCCAAACCGTGGTCGGTGCCGATCGCTGGGGCAAATACCTGGGATTGCGGACCGACAAGCTTTTCCTGATCGCTCATTTGTCGCGGGCGGGCTGGTTGCGGTGGTCCGACAAGCTGGCCGCGGCGCCGCTGCGGCCCGGCAAGGGCCCGATCGCGCTGCGGGTGCACCTGGGCACGCCCGGTGAGGCG
>NZ_JAICZA010000093.1 GCF_025933915.1 Mycobacterium sp. | reverse complement strand
TCGTCGACACGTACGTGTACGGCTTCTGCTTCGACGTCAGCGCGATCCGGATCAGCTCCGCGGTGCCCAGGGCGTTGGGCCCGAACAGCTCGCTGTACGGCAACACGTGGTTGACCAGCGCGGCGGGGTCGACGATGACGTCGACGGTGTCGGCCAGTCGCTGCCAGGTCTGCTGGTCCAGGCCCAGGTTGGCCTCACCCTTGTCGCCCGCGATGACCTCCAGGTGGTCGGCGGCCAGCCGCTGGTAGTGGGCGAGCAGTGTGGGGTCGCCTTCGGGAGAGCCGACGCCGAAGGTCTTGTCGAGCCGGGCGCGCGCCTCCTCGTCGGACTTGGCCCGCACCAGGGCGATGACCTTGCCGTCCACCATGTCCATGCGCTCGAGCCAGTCCAGCGCCAGGTAGCGGCCCAAAAAGCCGGTGGCGCCGGTCAACAACACCGTGCGCACCTCGGTGGCCGGCTTCGGCAGGCTCGTCGCGGCGGCCAGGGTCGCCTCGTCGAGGAACTTGTCCAGCGCGAGGTCGCTCGCGTGCACGTCGGTCGCATCCCGCCCGTGTACCGATGCGAAACTGGGCCGCTTGGTCCCCTTGCGCTCGCCCTCGATGTAGCCGGCGATCGCCGCCAGGTCGTTGGCCGGGCTGACGATGACACCCACCGGCACGTCGACGTCGAAGACCTCGCGCAGTAGGTTGCCGAATGTCAACGCCGACAACGAATCTCCGCCCAAATCGGTGAAGTGCGCGTCGGGGGACAGGTCGCCGGCAGCGGCGCCCAACATGGCGGCCGCGGCCCGGCCGACGGTCTGCAGCACCGGCGCGTCGGCACCGCTGCGGCGCAGTTCGGCCAGCTCGTTGGCCTGTCCGGCCGCCAGGTCGGCGTAGATCTGCTCCAGCCGTTCCCCGTAGTGCTGCTTCAGCTTTGGCCACGCCAGCTTGCGAATCCCGGTCAGCAGACCGTTTTCCAGGGTGAACGGGGTGGTTTCGATGACGAAGTCGCGAGGCACCTCGTAGGACTGCAGGTCCGCCTCCTTCGCGACCTTCTGCAGCGAGTCGGCGATCTGCGGCTTGAGGGACTCAATATCGTTGTGCTGCAACGATTCTTCGGTCGGCACCACGACCGCCAGCAGGTACGGCTGGGAGCTGTTGCCGTAGACGTAGATCTGGCGGATCAGCGGGCTGTTGCCGAACACCGCCTCCAGCTTCGCCAGGGTGACGAACTCGCCCTGCGCGAGCTTGAGCACGTTGTTGCGGCGGTCGACGTATACCAGCCGCTCCGCGGCGATCTCGGCGAACACGTCGCCGGTCCGGTAGTAGCCGTCGTCGTCGAAGACGTTCGCGGTGGTCTCGGCCCGCTTGTAGTAGCCGGGGAACATGTTCTCGGTCCGCAGCAGCAGTTCACCGCGCGGATGCGGCCGGTCGGTGCTGAAGTAGCCCAGGTCCGGAACATCGACCAGCTTGTAATCGATGACCGGCGGGCGCTGAATTTCCCCGTCGAACAACACCATTCCGGCCTCGGTGGAGCCGTAGCCGTCCATCAGGTGCATCTCGAGCAGCGACTCGGCCCAGGCCTTCAACTCCGGTGAGGTGGGCGCCGAGCCCGTCATCGCGAAGATGAACCGCCCGCCCAGCAGGTACTGGCGCTGTTCGGCCAGCACCTCTTCCTCAATGGCCGCGCGGCTTGCGCCGTCATCACCTTCGACCAGCCGCCGTTGCACCTGGCGCTGGAATTCGCCGTACAGCGTCTCCCAGATGCGCGGGACGAAGTTCAGCTCGGTGGGCCGCACCAACTCGAGGTCCTCGAGTAGGGTCGACAGGTCGCTGCGCGCCGCGAAGTAGGCGGTGCCGCCGTTGCCCAGCGTGCCGTAGAGGATCCCGCGTCCCATGACGTGGCTCATCGGCATGAAGTTGAGGGTGATCGACGCGGCGCTTTCCCCGAACCAGTTCTTGCTGCCGCGGCGCCACATCTTGCCGACGTTGCTCTGCGGGTACATCGCGCCCTTGGGCGCGCCGGTGCTGCCGGAGGTGTAGATCAGCAGGGCCAGCGAGTCCTCGTCGCTTTCCCGCTCCGCGACGGCCGGCAGGCCCTTGCCGCGCTGCAGCACGTCGGGCAGCGTCTCGACCACGACGCCGATGTCGGCCAGCCGCGCGACGGCGCTTTCGACGGCCTCGCGCTGGTCGTCGACCTCGGGGTGGTAGTCGAATACCAGGAGTTTGGAGAGCTTGGCGGGCACGTGTTCGCCGCTGCGGATCAGGTCGACGGCCTCGGGCAACTGGTTCACGCTGGACGCGACCAGGCTGGGCTCGGTCTCGGTCACGATCGGCTGCAGCGACGCGATCGCGGCGCTGGTCTGCAGCGGCACCGAGACCGCGCCGATCGTGCCCAGCGCCATGTCGATGGTGGCGTAGTCGACACTGTTGAAGCCCAGGACGCAGACCCGGTCGCCCCGGCTCACCGAGTCGCCGGCCCAGGCGCGGCCGAGGGCCGAAACCCGTTCGCCGAGTTCACCGTAGGTGAGGGTCTCGAAGCGGGGGAGCAGCTCCGCCGAGGTACGCCCGGTCGTTGCGTCCGTGACGAACTCCACCACGCGCTGGGCCAACGCGGGTCGTCCCGCGTAGCCGTCGAGCACGGTCCGGATGATCTGCGGCAGCCGCAGCCCGGGCTGTTCGAGGGCGGCGGTGATCGCCGGGTCCGGTTGGGCGGCGGCGAACTGAGGGTCGCCGGCGATGAGTTCCTCGACGCGACGGTCGAGGCGTTCGTCATGAATAGCAGTCGACATAAACAAATCCCTTGCGAATGAAAAGTTAGCGAGTCACTATGCGCTGTCCGCGCTGACAACATAGAACGTTAGCTAAAGTAACGGTATTCCACCATGATACGGCTTTGGCCTACATGTGAGATTGCCCACGGGGGCCGTGGCCTTACAGGTCGCGCAACAGCCCGCTCACGATGTCGATGCCCTCGGTCAACAGCTCGTCGCTGATGGTCAGCGGCGGCAGCAACCGGACGACATTGCCGAACATGCCGCAGGTCAGCACGATGACACCGGCGGCGGCGGCCGCGACGGACAGCTTCTGGGTCAGTTCTTTATCCGGCTCGGCGGTCCCCGACTTCACCAACTCGATGGCGATCATCGCGCCCCGGCCGCGCACGTCGCCGATCCGGTCGTCGCCGGCCTGCAGCCGCAGCAGCGGTTCGGTGATCAGGCGTTCCAGCTGCTGGGCGCGTTCGACCAGCCCGTCGCTCTCGATCGTCTCGATGGTCGCCAACGCCGCCGCGCACGCCAGCGGGTTTCCGCCGAAGGTGCCGCCCAAGCCGCCGACATGCGGCGCATCCATGATCTGAGCCCGGCCGGTGACCGCCGACAAGGGCAGCCCGCCGGCGATGGCCTTGGCGGTGCAGATCAGGTCGGGTTCAATACCCTCGTGTTCGCAGGCGAACATGGCGCCCGAACGCGCGAAACCGGTTTGCACCTCGTCGGCGATGAACACCACGTCGTTGTTGCGGCACCAGTCCAGCAGGGCGGGCAGGAACCCCTCGGCCGGGACGATGAATCCGCCTTCGCCCTGGATCGGCTCGATGACGAGGGCGGCCAGGTTGTCGGCGCCGATCTGGCTGTCGATGACCCTGATGGCCCGGGCGGCGGCCTTTTCCCCGTCGGTGGCCAGCTCCTTGTCGATCAGTCCGTCCCGATAGGGATAGGACAGCGGCGCCCGGTAGACCTCGGGCGCGAACGGGCCGAAGCCGGCCTTGTAGGGCATGGACTTCGCGGTCAGCGCCATCGTCAGGTTGGTGCGGCCGTGGTAGGCGTGGTTGAACGCCACCACGGCGGGCTTGCGTGTGTATGAGCGCGCGACCTTGACCGCGTTCTCGACGGCCTCCGCGCCGGAATTGAACAGCACCGAGCGTTTCTCGCCGGAGCCCGGGGTGATCCGGTTGAGCGTTTCGGCGACGGCGACATACGACTCATACGGCGTCACCATGAAGCAGGTGTGGGTGAACGCGGCCACCTGCGCGCGTACCGCGTCGACCACCCGGGGCGCGGAGTTGCCGATGGTCGTCACTGCGATGCCGGAACCGAGGTCGATGAGCCGGTTGCCGTCGACGTCCTCGATGATGCCGCCGCCGGCGCGCGCCACGAAGACCGGGACCGAGACGTTCACCGCGTGCGACACCGCCGCCGCCCGGCGTTTGCTCAGTTCCAGCGACGCCGGACCGGGAATCTCGGTGACCAATTGGCGAGTCTGCTCGAGGCCGGCCACCACTTAACTCCTCCCCGCGGCGCGCGCGTCGCGTCGCCTTGAAAGCCTATCGAGCTTGCCGCCGGTGGGCACCGGTTGCACCGCGGCGGTGGGTGACGGGCCGCGGCCTGCCAGACTGAACGGGCACACTGGACCATGACGAGGTGCGCGACGCTCGAGTCGGCCCGGCACCCATCCCCGAGATCACAAGAAAGAAAGACACAGGCGCGCCCATGGAGAGTTTGATCCTGTTCCTGCCGTTCCTGCTCATCATGGGCGGGTTCATGTACTTCGCATCGCGGCGCCAGAAGCGCGCGATGCAGGCCACCATCGACCTGCACGAGTCGTTGAGTCCGGGCGATCGGGTGCACACCACGTCGGGCCTGCAGGCCATCGTCGTCGAGATCACCGAAGACACCGTCGACCTTGAGATCGCGCCCGGCGTCGTGACCACCTGGATGAAGCTGGCGATCCGCGACCGGATCCTGCCCGACGACGACGAAGACCTGGTCGAAGAGGACGACTCCGCCGACGAGGGCGCGGTCACCAAGGATTCCTGACGCCAAATACTCCGGGGGAGGACCGCTTGCGCAACGGCCTCCCCGGGGCCACGTAGGCTTTTCTAGGCTCTGTCCGGGGTAAGTAACCGATTCTCGAGGAGATAGAAGGAACGTGGCATCCTCTTCGGCGCCGGTGCACCCTGCCCGCTACCTGTCGGCCTTCTTGTTATTGCTCGTCGGCGTCTACCTGCTGGTGTTCCTCACCGGGGACAAGAAGGCCGCCCCCAAGCTCGGGATCGACCTTCAGGGCGGCACCCGCGTCACGTTGACCGCGCGCACCCCGGACGGTTCACGCCCCAGTCGTGAGGCGTTGGCGCAGGCGCAGCAGATCATCGGTGCCCGGGTCAACGGACTTGGCGTCTCCGGTTCGGAGGTCGTGGTCGACGGCGACAACCTGGTCATCACGGTTCCCGGGAACGACGGCAACGAGGCCCGCAACCTGGGCCAGACCGCCCGGCTCTACATCCGTCCGGTGCTCAACTCGATGCCGGCCCAAAGCGCCGAGCCCAAGCCCGCGCCGCGCCAGCCGGCACCCGGTCAGCCCGCGCCCGATCAACCGGCACCCGGTCAACCGGCACCCGGTCAACCCGTGCCGGGTCAGCCCGCGCCGGGTCAGCCCGCACCGCCACCGGCGGGCCAGCCCGCACCGGGCGGCAAGCCGGGCGCCCAGCCGCGGCCCTACCCGCAGGACCCGCCGCCATCCCCCAGCCCCGCGCCTCCCGCACCGGCCCAAGCGCCGGCACCCGCGCCCGGCGCTCCCGCACCCGCCGCCCCGGCCGGGGAGGCGCCGCCCGCCGAGCAGCCCGCCTCGCCGGACCCGCGCAAGGACCTCGCCGAGCGCATCTCCGATGAGAAGAAGTGGCGGCAAAGCACCCGGCAGGGCATTCAATTCCTCGCGTTGCAGTTCCAGGCGACGCGCTGCGACAAAGAAGACATCCTGGCCGGCAACGACGACCCCGCCCAGCCGCTGATCACCTGCTCCACCGACCACAAGGTGGCCTATCTGCTGGGGCCGTCGATCATCAGCGGTGACCAGATCGAGAACGCCACCTCGAGCATGAACCAGCGTGGCATCGGCTACGTGGTCGACCTTCAGTTCAAGCAGGCGGCCGCGAACATCTGGGCGGATTTCACCGCCGCCCACATCGGCACCCAGACCGCCTTCACGCTGGACTCGCAGGTCGTGTCCGCCCCGATGATCCAGGAAGCCATCCCCGGCGGCCGCACCCAGATCAGCGGCGGCGACCCGCCGTTCACCGCCTCCAGCGCGCGCCAGCTGGCCAACGTCCTCAAATATGGGTCGTTGCCGCTGTCCTTCCAATCGTCGGAAGCCCAAACCGTCTCGGCCACACTGGGATTGACCTCGTTGCGCGCCGGGCTGATCGCCGGTGCGATCGGCCTGATCCTGGTGCTGGTGTATTCCTTGCTGTACTACCGCGTGCTGGGGTTGCTCACCGCACTGTCGTTAGCGGCTTCCGGCGTAGTGGTTTTCGCGCTCCTGGTGCTTCTGGGCAGGTATATCAACTACACCCTCGACCTGGCCGGCATCGCGGGTCTGATCATCGGCATCGGCACCACCGCCGACTCGTTCGTGGTCTTCTTCGAGCGCATCAAAGACGAGATCCGGGAAGGGCGTTCGTTCCGGTCGGCGGTGCCGCGAGGCTGGGTGCGGGCGCGTAAGACGATCGTCTCGGGTAACGCGGTCACCTTCCTGGCCGCCGCGGTGCTGTACTTCCTGGCCATCGGCCAGGTGAAGGGCTTCGCATTCACGTTGGGCCTCACCACGATCCTTGACCTGGTGGTGGTGTTCCTGGTGACGTGGCCGCTGGTCTATCTGGCCTCCAAGTCGCCGACGCTGGCGAAACCCGCATACAACGGCCTGGGCGCGATCCAGCAGGTCGCCCGCGAACGCCGAGGTTCGTCGCAGGTCAGGACGGGACGGGGATAGCATGATGGCCTCCAAAGACGCGACCGAAATCACCGAAGCCTCCGCGGGCACAACAGAATTGAGCGACGGTGCCGGCACCGCCGGGGCGCCGCACCATAGCTTCCTGTCGCGCCTCTACACCGGGACCGGCGCGTTCGAAGTGGTCGGACGGCGCCGATTGTGGTTCGGCATCAGCGGCGCGATCGTCGGGATCGCGCTCCTGTCCATCGTGCTGCGCGGCTTCAGCTTCGGCATCGACTTCAACGGCGGTACCACGCTGTCGATGCCCGCGGACGGGGCGAACGGCACGGTGCACACCTCCGAAGTCCAAGACGTGTTCCGCAAGACCCTCGGCAACGATCCGGAATCGGTGGTCGTCGTCGGCAGTGGCGCCGCGGCGACCGTGCAGATCCGCTCCGAGACGCTGTCCAACGACCAGACGGCCAAGCTGCGCAACGCGTTGTTCGACGCGTTCGGACCCAAAGGCCCCGACGGCAAACCCAACAAGCAGGCCATCAGCGACTCGGCCGTCTCCGAGACCTGGGGTGACCAGATCACCACGAAGGCGCTGATCGCCCTGGTGGTGTTCTTGGCGCTGGTCGGCGTGTACATCACCGTCCGCTACGAGCGCTACATGACGCTGGCCGCGATCGCGGCGATGTTCTTCGACCTGGCGGTTACGGCCGGCGTGTATTCGCTGGTGGGTTTCGAGGTCACCCCGGCCACGGTCATCGGCTTGCTGACGATCCTCGGCTTCTCCCTCTATGACACCGTCATCGTGTTCGACAAGGTCGAGGAGAACACCCACGGCTTCCAGCACAAACCCAAGCGCACGTTCGCCGAAGAGGCCAATCTGGCGGTCAACCAGACGTTCATGCGGTCCATCAACACCAGCCTCATCGGTGTGCTGCCGGTGCTGGCGCTGATGGTGGTGGCGGTGTGGCTGCTCGGTGTCGGCACCCTGAAGGACCTGGCGCTGGTGCAGCTGATCGGCATCATCGTCGGCACCTACTCCTCGATCTTCTTCGCCACCCCGCTGCTGGTCAGCATGCGGGAACGCACCGAGTTGGTGCGCACCCACACCCGCCGCGTCTTGAGGCGGCGCGCCGGAGGTTCGCGGGCGGGCGCCGAGAACGCCTCGGACGTGGACGACACCGAGGACGACGCCGCCGAGCAAGCCGAATCGACCGCCGGCGAATCGGCGGCCGGACGCGAGCCGTCGAGGACGTCGGAGTCGTCCAGGCCCGTGCCGAGCAAGCCGGCGCCGGGAGCCCGTCCCGTGCGGCCGACCGGGACCCGGCGTCCCACCGGCAAGCGGAACGTCGGCCGGCGGTAGACAGGATGGCCACCAGGTACCGGGGAACTGGGACCGATCGTGGCGTGCCAACCGGCCGGTGGGGTGTAGCGCTGTGGGTCAGCGCCGGGCTGGCGGTGGTGCTGGCGGCGGGTCTCACGCTGGCCGCGTGCGCCGGCAGCGCCGCCTCCGAGGTCGATTACGTGGTCGACGGACCGCTGACCACCTATAACACCAACACCGTCGTCGGCGCCGCATCGGCCGGAGCGCAGGCCTTCGCCCGCACGCTCACCGGCTTCAGCTATCACGGCCCGGGCGGGCAAGTCGTCGCCGACCGCGACTTCGGCACCGTTTCGGTGGTCGGCGGCACGCCGCTGGTGCTGGACTACCAGATCGCCGACAACGCCGTCTACTCCGACGGCAAGCCGTTGACCTGCGACGACATCGTGCTCGCCTGGGCGGCGCAATCCGGCCGCTTCCCCGAGTTCAACGCGGCCACCCGGGGCGGCTATATCGACATCGCCAATGTCGAGTGCATGCCCGGGCAAAAGAAGGCCCGGGTGTCGTTCGTCCCGGACCGCGGCGTCGTCGACTACAACCAGCTGTTCAGCGCGACTTCGCTGATGCCGTCGCACGTCATCGCCGACCAACTCAACGTCGACGTGACCGCGGCGCTGCTCAGCCACAACGCACCGCTGGTGCAACAGATCGCGAAGCTGTGGAACACGATGTGGGACCTCAAACCCGGTATCGACCTCAAGCGCTTCCCGTCGTCGGGGCCCTACAAAATCGGATCCATCCTGGAGGGTGGGGCGGTGGTGCTCGTCGCCAACGACCGGTGGTGGGGGCCCAAGGCCATCACCAAGCGGATCACGATCTGGCCGCAGGGACCCGACATCCAGGACCGGGTCAACAACCGCACCGTCGACGTGGTCGACGTCGCCGCGGGATCGTCGGGAACGCTGGCCACACCCGACAACTACGAGCGCTCCGATGCACCGTCGGACGGCATCGAGCAGCTGATCTTCGCCCCGCAGGGCCCGCTCTCGGCGCCCAAGGCCCGCCGCGCCGTCGCGCTGTGCACGCCGCGCGACGCGCTGGCCCACGACGCGGGGACACCGATCGCCAATTCACGTCTGAACCCGGCCGGTGATGACGCCGTCACCGCGGCGGACGGGGCCGCCGAGGCCGGCCCGTTCAGCAAGGCGGATCCGGTCGCCGCGCGCAACGCGCTGGGCGGTGCGCCGCTGACGGTGCGGATCGGCTACCAGGGGCCCAACGCGCGGCTCGCGGTCAACGTCGGGGTCATCACCAAGTCGTGCGCCGCGGCCGGGATCACCGTCTCCGGCGTCACCCTGGACACCGCGGGCCCGCAGGCACTTCGGGACGGAAAGATCGACGCGTTGCTGGCCAGCACCGGGGGCGCCACCGGCAGCGGTTCGACGGGCTCCTCGGCGCTGGATGCCTACGCCCTGCACACCGGCAACGGAAACAACCTGTCCGGATATGCGAATCCTCAGGTCGACGGCGCAATCGGGGCGCTGGCGGTATCGGCCGATGCCGCCGAGCGAGTCAGGCTGTTGGCCGAAACCGCCCCGATACTGTGGGGCGATATGCCCACCCTGCCCCTGTACCGGCAGCAGCGCACGTTGCTGATGTCCAAGAAGATGTACGCGGTGAGCGCGAACCCGACCCGTTGGGGCGTGGGCTGGAACATGGACCGATGGGCCCTGGTGCAGTGAGGTGTCGGTGACGAACGCCGACGGACGGCCCCCCGTGGCGGAGCTCATCGCGTCGCGGACGCGCAAAGTGGCCGACTTCCCCAAGCCGGGAATCCAGTTCAAGGACCTCACCCCGTTGTTCGCCGACGCGACGGCGATGACGGCGGTCACCGGCGCGGTGGCCGAGATCGCGTCCGGCGCCGATCTGGTGGCCGGCATCGAATCCCGGGGGTTCCTGGTGGCCGCGGCCGTCGCCGGCCGGCTGCGGACCGGCGTTTTGGCCATTCGCAAGGCCGGGAAATTGCCGCCGCCGGTGCACGCCGAGCGGTACGACCTGGAATACGGCACTGCGACGCTGGAGATCCCCGCCGAGGGTATCGAGCTGCGCGGACGCAACGTCGTGATCATCGACGACGTGCTGGCCACCGGCGGCACCCTGGCCGCGGCGGCCCGGCTGCTCGAGCGCGCCGGAGCCAACGTGCTGGCGGCGGCGGTGGTGTTCGAACTCGACGGGCTGGGCGGCCGGGAAACGGTCGCGCCGCTGCCCGTACACAGCCTGACGTGCGAGTAGCGCTTTCGGGCAGTTGGTTCCAGAGGACGTATCCTCGAATTCGGAGGTGACCGAACGTGGCGGATGACAACAGCGCGGCGCAAGCGCTCGACGCGCCCACCAAAGTCACAGAGTCGCCAGCCATCACGCAGCCGATGGAGGCTCCGGAGCCGCCGGCCGAATCCCTGAAGACGTCCAGCAGCGCGTCGCGGCGGGTCCGGGCCAGGCTGGCCCGACGTATGACCGCCCAGCGCAGCACGCTCAACCCGGTGCTCGAACCGCTGGTGGCGGTGCACCGGGAGATCTACCCGAAGGCGAACGTGTCGCTGCTGCAGCGCGCCTTCGAGGTCGCCGACCAGCGCCACGCCACCCAGCTGCGCCACTCCGGCGACCCCTACATCACCCACCCGCTGGCCGTCGCCACCATTCTGGCCGAATTGGGCATGGACACCACCACTTTGGTGGCGGCGCTGTTGCACGACACCGTCGAGGACACCGGGTACACCCTGGACGCTTTGAGCGAGGACTTCGGGGAAGAGGTGGGCCATCTCGTCGATGGCGTGACGAAGCTGGACCGGGTGGTGCTGGGCAGCGCCGCCGAAGGCGAGACCATCCGCAAGATGATCACCGCGATGGCGCGCGATCCCCGGGTGCTGGTGATCAAGGTCGCCGACCGGCTGCACAACATGCGCACCATGCGGTTCCTGCCGCCGGAGAAGCAGGCCCGCAAGGCCCGCGAGACGCTGGAAGTCATTGCCCCCCTTGCGCATCGGCTGGGTATGGCAAGCGTCAAGTGGGAACTGGAAGACCTCTCGTTCGCGATCCTGCATCCCAAGAAGTACGAGGAGATCGTTCGGCTGGTCGCCGGGCGCGCGCCGTCGCGGGATACCTACCTGGCCAAGGTCCGCGCCGAGATCGTCAGCACGCTGAACGCGTCGAAGATCAAGGCGACGGTGGAGGGCCGGCCCAAGCATTACTGGTCGATCTATCAGAAGATGATCGTCAAGGGGCGAGACTTCGACGACATCCACGACCTGGTCGGTATCCGCATCCTGTGCGACGAGATCCGCGACTGCTATGCCGCTGTGGGCGTGGTGCATTCGCTGTGGCAGCCGATGGCGGGCCGGTTCAAGGACTACATCGCCCAGCCGCGCTACGGCGTGTACCAGTCGCTGCATACCACCGTGATCGGTCCGGAGGGCAAGCCGCTGGAGATCCAGATCCGCACCCGCGAGATGCACCGCACCGCGGAGTACGGGATCGCCGCGCACTGGCGCTACAAGGAAGCCAAGGGCCGCAACGGCGTTCCGCATCCGCACGCCGCCGCCGAGATCGACGACATGGCCTGGATGCGTCAGCTGCTCGACTGGCAACGGGAGGCCGCCGACCCGGGCGAGTTCCTCGAGTCGTTGCGTTATGACCTTGCGGTACAAGAGATCTTCGTGTTCACCCCCAAGGGTGACGTCATCACCCTGCCGACCGGCTCGACGCCGGTGGACTTCGCCTACGCGGTGCACACCGAGGTGGGCCACCGCTGCATCGGCGCGCGGGTCAACGGGCGCCTGGTGGCGCTGGAACGCAAGCTGGAAAACGGGGAAGTCGTCGAGGTTTTCACCTCCAAGGCCGCCAATGCCGGGCCGTCGCGGGACTGGCAGCAATTCGTGGTGTCACCGCGCGCCAAGGCCAAGATCCGGCAATGGTTCGCCAAGGAGCGCCGCGAGGAGGCGCTGGAGGCCGGCAAGGACGCCATGGCCCGTGAGGTGCGTCGCGGTGGACTTCCGTTGCAGCGCTTGGTCAATGGTGAAACCCTGGGGGCGGTGGCCCGCGAGCTGCACTACCTCGATGTGTCCGCCCTCTACACCGCGATCGGTGAGGGGCACGTGTCGGCCCGGCACGTCGTGCAGCGGCTGCTGGCCGAGCTCGGCGGCATCGACCAGGCCGAGGAGGACCTCGCCGAACGGTCCACCCCGACGACCATGCTGCGGCGGCCCCGCAGCAGCGACGACGTCGGGGTCTCGGTCCCCGGCGCGCCGGGCGTGCTGACCAAGCTGGCGAAATGCTGCACGCCGGTGCCCGGCGACCAGATCATGGGGTTTGTCACCCGGGGCGGCGGAGTCAGCGTGCACCGCACCGACTGCACCAACGCCGCGTCGCTGCAGCAGCAGTCCGAGCGCATCATCGAGGTGCATTGGGCGCCGTCGCCGTCGTCGGTGTTCCTGGTGGCCATCCAGGTCGAGGCGCTCGACCGGCACCGGCTGCTGTCGGATGTCACGCGCGTGCTGGCCGACGAGAAGGTCAACATCTTGTCCGCGTCCGTCACGACGTCGGGTGACCGAGTTGCCATCAGCCGGTTCACCTTTGAGATGGGCGATCCCAAGCACCTCGGTCATCTGCTCAACGTGGTGCGCAACGTCGAAGGCGTCTACGACGTCTACCGCGTGACGTCCGCGGCCTGAGGCGGGTTCAGCTCAGCCGCACCGAGCTGATCGTCACCGGATTGGTGGGAGCGCCACTCTGACGGTTGCCGGCGATACCGGCCCGGGAGATCTTGTCGAGCGTCTCCAGCCCCGCCTCGTCGATCGTGCCCAACACCGTGCTCTGCGGGTCCATCTCGGAATCCTTGAAGATCAACGCGAACTGGCTGCCGTTGGTGTTGGGTCCCTCGGTGGCCATGACGACGGTCCCGCGCGGGTACACGACCGTCGCCCTCAGCGCGGGATCGTCGGGCTGGTATTGGTTGGCCGGATACTCGTCGGCGAATTCGTAACCGGGACCGCCGGAGCCGTCCACGTCGGGGCCGCCGCACAGCAGCGACCCGCCGTCCGGGGAGCTGATCAGCCGGGCGCACTGGGTGTTGTCGAAGAACTGCTGCTTGGTCAGGCTCACGAAACTGTTCACCGTGCACGGGGACTCGGAATTGGCGAGCTGCAGGGCGATATCACCGAAGTTGGTGGAGATGACCACACCGATCTGCGCGGGGGTGGTGGACACCCGCCCCGACGGCGGTGGGCTGACGGGCCGGGAGACGGGATCCGGCACCGACCGGTACTGGCAGTTGGCGCCCGGGTCGGCCGGTGGTGCGAACGCCGGCAACGGCGGCACGGTCGCCGAGGTCGGGCCGCTCGCACCGGGGTTCGATCCCGTCCTGCCGGGCACCCGGGCCCGCGCCGGGGCGCTCGACGCCTGGCTGTCATTCGAGCCGTGACTCTGGGCCACCAACGCGATGACCAACGCCGCTACCGCGGTCAGGGCCAGGGCCGACGCGCCGACGATGCCCACCAGCAAACGCCGCGAATGCGTTGGCCGGTGATACTGCGGCCGCGGGTCGGGCCCCGGCGGCGCGGGAACGCCCGGTGATTGGGCCGCCACCGGCGAAGGGGTTCCGATCGCTCCGCTCGCGGGACCGGTCAGTGCGGCACGGGCGGCCTGGGCGAGTTCCATCACCGATTGGTAGCGGTGCTCGACGTCCTTCGCCATCCCGCGCGCGACCACCGCGTCCAGTGCCGGGGGCACGCCGGGCACGGCGGCCGACGGTTGCGGTGGCGGAATGCTCAGATGCGCGTTGAGCTGTTCTTCGAGGCTTTCGCCCGCGAAGGGACGCTTCCCGGTCAGGCACTCCTGCAGGACGCAGGCCAGCGAATAGACGTCGGCACGGTGATCCGTTGTGCCCCTGAACCGTTCGGGTGCCATATACGCCACGGTGCCCATCGTGTGTCCGGTTTGCGTGAGCGAGGTGTCGGCCATGCTGCGGGCGATGCCAAAGTCGATCAGGTAGACGAAATCCCGTGCCGTGGTGACCAAAATGTTCTTCGGCTTGATGTCGCGATGGACCAAACCCGCTTCATGCGCGCTATCCAGCGCCGCGGCAACCTGTTCGACGACCGCGACCGCACGCTCGGGGCTGAGCCGTCCACCGTGTTCGGCGATGTAGTCGACCAGATCGCGGCCCTCGATCAACCGCATGTCGACATACAGCTGGCCATCGATTTCGCCGTAACTATGGATCGGCACCACGTGCGGGTCGTTGAGGCTTGCGGCAATGCGTGCCTCGCGCCGGAACCGCTGCTGAAACTCGAGATCCTCAGCCAGGTTCGACGGCAACACCTTCAGCGCGACCACCCGGTCGGTGCTGGCGTCGTAGGCGCGGTAGACCTGTCCCATGCCCCCGCGTCCCAAGACTTCCAGCAATTGGTATTGCCCGAATGACTTCGCCGCCACGCAACGACAATAAGCTGTCGGCCGCGGTGGCCGTGTGATTCTCGCCAATCGGCGCGTGCGTTGCGCCGCTACGGATTCAGTCGAGGGTTCAGTCGAGCAGCACCGAGGTGATGGTGACCTCGGCGGCGGGTGCCCCGTCTTCGCCGCCGCCGGCGACACCGGCCTTGGCGATCTTGTCCAGCGTGGCCAGCCCGTCTGGCTGAATGGTGCCGAACACGGTGTATTGCGGCGGCAGCTGGGAGTCCTTGTAGACCATGAAGAACTGGCTGCCGTTGGTGCCGGGCCCGGCGTTGGCCATGGCCAGGGTGCCGCGCGGGTAGAGGACGGGCTCCTGCGCCTTGGGGTCATTCGGCGGGTATTGGTCGGTCGGATATTCGTTGGCGAATTGATAGCCCGGCCCGCCCGTGCCCTCGCCCTTGGGGTCGCCGCACTGCAACACGCCCAACCCCGGCGACGTGGTCAGCCGGTGGCATTTGGTGTTGTCGAAGTATTTCTGGCCGATCAGGCTCGCGAAACTATTGACCGTGCAAGGGGATTCGTTGTTGGCCAGCATCAGACCCATGTGGCCCTGGTTGGTCACCATGCTGGCGCTGACCTGAGCCGGATCGGTCGGCACCTTGCCGGTCCGGGGCGGCTTCACCTGCTTGGCCGCCGGCTCCGGCGTCGCCGGATACTGACAGTTGGCGCCCACCTCGGCCGACGGCTTGAACGGCGGCAACGGCGGGGCGGACGGCGCCGGCCCGGCGGGCGTCGTGGACTCCGGCGAGCTGCTGGCGGTCGTCGTCGCCGCGGTGTTGCTCTTGTGCTCGTGCTTGGCATTGATGATCGTGATGACCACCACGGCGATCACGGCGACGGCCACGATCGAGGCGGCCGCGATCAGCACGATCCGGCGCGTCTTGGCTTGCTTCGCGCGCCGCTCCAGCTGCCGTTCGAGCTTGCGTTTGGCGTTGGCACGTCGTTGTTCGTTGGTCGGCACGGCCGCTCTGCCTCCATGCTTGGTGAAGTCGGAGTTCCCTGAACCCGTGGGGTGCCAGCTCAGGCTAATGTGGGCGCCGCGACTCGTGTCAAGTGGGCCCCGTGGGAAAATGGGAGCCGTGTTGATCACCGGATTTCCCGCGGGCATGTTGCAGTGCAACTGCTACGTGCTGGCCGAGCGGCCCGGAACGGACGCCGTCGTCGTGGATCCGGGACAGCGGGTGATGGCCCCGCTGCGGCGCATCCTGGACGAGAACCGGCTGACGCCGGCCGCGGTGCTGCTGACCCACGGGCACATCGACCACATGTGGTCGGCGCAGAAGGTGTCCGACACCTATGGTTGCCCGACCTACATCCATCCCGAGGACAGGTTCATGCTCAAAGACCCGATCTACGGCCTGGGCCCCCGCCTGGCGCAGATGGTGGCGGGCGCGTTCTGGCGGGAGCCCAAGCAGGTCGTCGAGCTGGACCGTGACGGCGACAAGCTCGACCTGGGCAGCGTGACGGTCAACGTCGATCACACCCCCGGGCACACCCGCGGATCGGTGGTGTTCCGCGTGTCGTCCGACAAGGACGGCAAAGACTATGTGTTCACCGGCGACACCCTGTTCGAGCGTTCGGTCGGGCGCACCGACCTGTTCGGTGGCAGCGGACGCGACTTGCTGACCTCGATCGTCGGCAAACTCCTGGTGCTCGACGACACGACCGTGGTGTTGCCGGGGCACGGCAACGCCACCACCATCGGCGCCGAGCGGCGCCTCAACCCGTTCCTCGAAGGCCTCTAGCCCGTGGCGGATCACTCAGCCTTCGCGGCGCCCAAGGGGGTCCCGGACTACGTCCCGCCCGACTCGGCGCAGTTCGTCGCGGTGCGCGACGGACTGCTGGGCGCCGCCCGCCGCGCCGGTTACGGCGACATCGAGCTGCCCATCTTCGAGGACACCGCGCTGTTCGCCCGCGGTGTCGGCGAATCCACCGACGTCGTGTCCAAGGAGATGTACACGTTCGCCGACCGTGGCGACCGCTCGGTGACGCTGCGGCCCGAGGGAACCGCGGGCGTGGTGCGCGCCGTGATCGAACACGGTCTGGACCGTGGCGCGTTGCCGGTGAAACTCTGTTATGCGGGACCGTTCTTCCGCTACGAACGTCCGCAGGCCGGCCGGTATCGCCAGCTGCAGCAGGTCGGCGTGGAGGCGATCGGCGTCGACGATCCGGCCCTCGATGCCGAGGTCATCGCCGTCGCCGACGCCGGGTTCCGCTCGCTGGGGCTCGACGGTTTCCGCCTGGAGATCACCTCGCTGGGAGACGACAGCTGCCGGCCGCAATACCGGGAACTGTTGCAGGACTTCCTGTTTGGCCTCGATCTCGATGACGAGACGCGACGGCGCGCGCAGCTGAATCCTTTGCGCGTCCTCGATGACAAGCGACCCGCGGTGCAGGCCATGACGGCCGACGCGCCGGTGCTGCTCGATCACCTGTCCGATGCGGCCAAACAGCACTTCGACACCGTGCTGGCGCATCTGGACGCGTTCTCGGTGCCCTACGTCATCAACCCGCGGATGGTGCGCGGGCTGGACTACTACACCAAGACCACCTTCGAGTTCGTGCACGACGGGCTGGGTGCGCAGTCCGGCATCGGCGGCGGCGGCCGCTACGACGGCCTGATGCGCGAGCTCGGCGGACAAGACCTGTCCGGCATCGGATTTGGGCTCGGCGTGGACCGCACCCTGCTGGCCCTGCGAGCCGAGGGCAAGAGCGTGGGGGAGACCACCCGCTGCGACGTGTTCGGTGTGCCGCTGAGCGAGCAGGCCAAGCTGCGCCTGGCGGTGCTGGCCGGCCAGCTGCGGGTCGCCGGTGTGCGCGCCGACCTGGCCTACGGCGACCGCGGGCTCAAGGGCGCGATGCGGGCGGCCGACCGGTCCGGTGCCCGGATCGCGCTGGTGCTCGGCGATCGCGATATCGAGGCGGGGACCGTCGGGGTCAAAGACCTCGGTACCGGGGATCAGGTTTCCGTCGCGGCGGATGCCGTCGTCGCCGAGGTGCTTGCGCGGCTCGGCCGGTAGCGCGCTTCGGGGGCGCGACGGCTGCCTCCGCTCCCGTCGGTGCCCCGTGGCTGGCGCGACAACCAGCTGCCCGATGGCACGGGCATTCGTCTGGGATACCCCCTCGAACGCCAAGTCGAAGCAGATTTGATGCCCAAAGACCCTACCGGCGACCCCGGCGGCGGCGCGACGATTAACCAAAGTGGCCTCGGTGTTTTCTCCAATCCGCCGGGGCCACCTTGCGAGTCGATGCAACATTCGCGTCGGTCGGACCCGATAGCCTGCGACATTCGGGCGCTTTGTTTCTCGAGAGGAGACGATCTGATATGACTGACAATTGGTTCGCCGACATCGGTTCGCCGGGGGAGTTGACCCTCGCGGATGTGTGTGAGCAAATTGAGCAGAAAATCCACGCCAACGCAGACAACCAGAAATTGCCGCAGGAGTTCCCGGACTGGCAGTCGTGCGCGGAAGATCGGGACGCCACCATCCACAAGTTGAGCGCGGCTGTTGTCAACCTTTGCAGGATGGTGGAGTACTTGGCATCGGAGCAGCAGCGCGGCCGCGCTAGCCACGGCATCACATAGCTACGGGCATCGGCAAGACACAGGTGCGCCAGTGTGGCTTGCAGGCCCAGCGGCCAGCTACCCGATGGCACGGTGATCTGGACGCTGCCCGACGGGCACACTTTCATCACCACCCCGGGCAGCGCCCTGTTGTTCCCCGCCCTGTGCGCACCCACCGGCGATATTGCGCTACCTGCTACCTGCTACCTGCT